>CAZJRU010000009.1:0-26656 GCA_964548315.1 uncultured Hellea sp. | reverse complement strand
TGGAGGCCAATATGGGCTACGAAATGATTGAAATGACGAAAGAGGCTGGGGTTGCTACAATTAAACTGGACCGCCCAAAAGCTCTAAACGCCCTTTGTGGACCTATGATGGCCGAAGTTGCGGATGCCTTGACCTTACTTGAAAAAGACGACGCGATTGGTTGCGTTATCCTCACGGGTTCCGAAAAAGCCTTTGCCGCAGGAGCTGACATCAAAGAAATGTCTGAGCTGGAATATCTTCATATCTATAAAAATGACCTCTTTCATAATCATGAGGCCATTGCCCGCTTTCGCAAACCAATTATTGCCGCAGTCTCAGGATACGCACTTGGCGGCGGTTGTGAGATTGCGATGATGTGTGATTTCATAATTGCAGCTGATAACGCTAAATTTGGTCAGCCCGAAATTAATCTCGGTGTCATGCCAGGGATCGGGGGGACCCAGCGCCTTATACGGGCCATTGGCAAAGCCAAAGCTATGGATATGTGCTTAACTGGTAGAATGATAGACGCCCAGGAAGCCCTAGCGTCAAATCTTGTCGCCCGCGTCGTCCCCTTAGATGAATTAATAGAAACGGCAAAGGAGGCCGCTGGGAAAATTGCAGCGCAAAGTCAGCCTATCGCCATGATGACGAAAGAAACCCTCAATAGCGCATTCGAAATGCCTCTGGCTCAAGGCATTCAATTTGAGCGCCGTTTGTTCCAAAGTATGTTCACGACTGCTGATCAAAAAGAGGGGATGGCGGCCTTCTCAGAGAAACGAGCTCCACACTTTAAAAATAAATAGGCCGGAAAAGTGTTATTGACGCGCGCAAAGTAGATAGCTATAGGCGGCGCTTGAATTTATAACCTGCAACATCGCAGTTAATATTGAGGAAAATATGGCAAACACTTCATCTGCCAAGAAAAATGTTCGCAAAATGGCGCGAAAGACGGCTGTGAACAAATCACGCCGGACATTAGTGAGATCAAATCTTCGCCGCGTTGAAGACGCAATTGCGTCTGGTGACAAAGCCGCGGCGGCTGAAGCGTTCAAATTAGCAGAGCCTGCTATGATGCGCGCAGTATCAAAAGGTGTATATCATAAGAATACAGCGTCGCGAAAAATCTCACGGCTCAGCAAGCGTATAAAGTCGATTGCCTAAAAACGAATTTTACAACGCTAAAATCGAAAATGACCGGGGCTAGCTCCGGTTTTTTTATGTCTAAAATTCTCAAACACAACAAAACTCAGGGCTGAAACATACAGTACATGTAGGTTTTCCACAGGTCGAAAAAAAAGTTAAGAAAATATGAATTTTTTTTTACTGCTAGTTCTTTGCGATTCCTCGGTTTTTTTATGTCAACTGAAAATGATGGCCATATTGCTATTTTTCACGGTTGACGGGACGAAAAAGAGTCGGTTTATAGAGGGTGAAAGCAGAGTTATGAAGAGCGTATAATCTCATAGTTTTGGTACCGGAAACCTGTAAGTTTGAAGCCGTCGAGTTTATAGTATCCATAAATTATTGTTACTATTCAAGGGTTTGGCTGTTTAACCCTATGATATCGCATGGGGAGTTGTCAGTGAGCATGAATAATAACATTGTTTCAAATGTCAGCTCACCCACTCCAGATCTTTATACAGGAGAGCCGCCCCTTCAAAGCGCTCTGAATACTTGGTCCCGCGTTCGAAATGACCTTGCTTACGCCCTTGGCGCAAATGTACACAGGTCATGGACTGGCAGGCTTCGCGTCTCTTCAGCCACTGACAGGGTCGTCACATTGAACGCGCCGACCCGCTTCATAGCCTCAAAAATTGAAAGCCAATATGCGGACACAGTCAAACGTCTCTGGAAAAAGCACGATATGGTCGCCCCGCCGCGAGATATTATGTTTTCTTCTGCCGCGGGGATACCTTTAGCACCGACCAAGGCTGGCGTTAAACATAGTCATCAAGCAAAAATTTCGTCAAAAAAGGCATTAACAGATAAATCTTCTACTTCGCAATCTGACGAGTTAGAGCCAGGAGAGAGCCCGAGAGATAGATTCACATTTGATAATTTCGTTGTCGGAAGGTCAAATGAACTCGCTTTTGCTGTCGCCAGACAAATCGCGAGCTCACGCCCTGTCCTCTATAACCCGATCGTTTTTCACGGTAAAAATGGCATGGGCAAAACGCATCTTCTCTACGCAATCGAATATGCAATTAAACAAGCTAACCCAAACCATAAGGTTAAACTTATTAGTTCTGAGGAATTTGTGAGTGCCTTTGTAAGTTCGGTGCGCGGATCTGGGTCTGGCCGAGATGCGATAAATGCATTTAAATCATCCCTGCGTGACGTAGACCTGTTAATCATAGATGATGCCCATTTCATTGCTGACAAGCCAGGGTCTCAGGAAGAACTCTTGCATACACTGATTTCCTTGGTTGATCAGGGCCGCCAAATTCTTGTCGCAGCAGACAGGCACCCCGATAAAATTGATAACGCGTCTGACAGGCTTAAATCTTACCTATCCTCTGGCCTTGTCTGTAAAATCGGCGCTGCAGATTATGAGCTCAGACTAAGAATTCTAGACAGGTTAATTGCTCGCCGCCGAACAAGTGGAAATGACGCGCTCGCTATTCCGCAAAATGCAAGAGACCATCTCGCGGCCCGAATGAATGCCACGCCGCGGGACTTAGAAGGAGCCTTTAACCAAATTGTGGCTCAGAGCGAGTTTTTGGGAACTCCCATTTCCTTAGAATCTGTTCAGGAAACACTGTCTGACTCCCGCTATACCTCTGGGCAAAGACTGACTGTAGACCGCATCCAGCGCGCTGTGTGTGACGAGTTTCGTTTAAGCCTAACCGATATGGTTTCAAAGCGGCGTGCTAGAGCTGTCGCGCGCCCACGGCAAGTCGCCATGTATCTATGTAAAAAAATGACTAAAAGGTCTTTACCGGATATTGGCCGGCGGTTTGGAGGTCGTGATCATACAACCGTCATGCATGCCGTAAAACGTATTGAATCTCTGCGCGCAGAAGATACAGCGTTCAATGCTCAAATTGAGGCGATTGAAACTGTTCTTAAAGGGTAATACCTCAACGACCCTCTTGAACTATGCTCTTGGCAAATTCGCCTTTTACGCTATGTTAATGCATTAAATTCGGCTCTTTAATATGAAGAGCCTTTCAAGATACTGGATTAGGCTGACCGATGAAATTATCAATTGAACGCGCCTCACTTCTTAAAGCGCTTGGACATGTACAAAATGTCGTCGAACGTAGAAATACGATTCCGATTCTGTCCAATGTATTGATGAACGCTGAGAACAATAAAATATCCCTCATCGCGACAGATCTCGATATCGAAATTTCGGAAGATACTGTTGCCGAGGTCAGCGCTCCAGGGCAAATCACGGCCCCTGCACATATTTTATATGATATTGCCCGTAAACTTCCAGACGGCGCGCAGGTCTCCTTGCAAATCAATGCTGAAGACCGTCTAGATATTGATGCGGGTCGGTCACACTTTACTTTACCTCTCTTGCCATCGGGAGATTTCCCAAAGATGACTGCAGACGGGTTTACACACAATTTTTCTCTGCCTGCTCAAGCGCTTCGCAGATTAATAGATAAAACACGTTTCGCCATATCTACGGAGGAAACACGGTATTATCTAAACGGTATTTATATTCATGCTCATGACGGCCTTCTGCGCGCTGTCGCAACCGATGGCCATCGGCTCGCCTTAGCGGAAATGAAACTTCCCTCTGGAGCCGAGGGTCTGCCCGGCATTATCATTCCGAGGAAAACTGTTGCGGAGGTCCGCAGGCTAATTGATAACGGGGAAGATAATGTCGCTCTTTCAATCTCCGAGGCAAAAATTCGTTTCACCTATGGTTCAGCTATTCTGACATCAAAATTGATTGACGGGACATTCCCAGATTATGAGCGAGTCATCCCCAAAGGAAATGAAAAAGAACTCACCATCGATAATAAGGTATTTGCTAATGCTGTTGACCGTGTGGCCACAATTTCGGCCGAAAAATCTCGCAGTGTGAAAGTGTCGTTGTCTCAGGATAATTTAGCTTTGACGGTCAATAATCCTGAGAGCGGTAATGCTCATGAAGAACTCATCGTAGATTACAGTGCAGACCCCCTAGAAATAGGGTTTAACGCCAAATACCTCTTAGATGTAGCGGGGCAAATAGAAGGGCGTGACGCAACATTTTATCTTGATAGTCCTGCATCCCCAGCCTTGGTTAAAGACTCAGAAGACACTAGCTGTTTATTTGTTCTTATGCCGCTCCGCGTCTAAGGCAGAGTATAAGCTAGGTTTGAGAAAGGCTGGAAGATGGCTCATATTTCCAGCCTACGCCTCACCGATTTCCGTTCCTATACCCAGCTCGATTTAAACTTGAGCGACAAACCCGTTGTTTTATTCGGCGCGAACGGAGCCGGTAAAACCAATTTAATGGAAGCAATTTCCTTTTTATCTCCAGGCCGCGGTTTCAGACGCGCAAGAATGGAAGACTTAGCCCGAAAACATAACGGCAATATTTCGCGCGCTTGGGGCATAAATGCATCTATTGACGGCGTTAAGATATCTGTTGGACAAGTTCCTGAATATCCAAAACGGCGCATTGTGAAACTAGACGGAAAGCCAGCAACTGGCTCACAGCTTGCTGGGATGATAACGCTCATGTGGCTCACGCCAGCGCAAGACAGACTTTTTACAGGTCCTGCAGCTGATAGGCGCAAATTTATTGATCGTTTCTCGTTAATTCACTCACCAACGCATGGCATGTCGAGCCTGCGCTATGAAAAAGCGCGCTCTGAACGCAACAGACTCCTTTCAGACGGCATTACAGATATTGGGTGGTACGAGGCTCTAGAAAAAGATATGGCGAGCTATGGGGCCAAAATCGCGCAAGCCCGCGCCTATACAATAACACGGCTTGTCGATGAAATAGAAAGCCGGTCCAAAAAAATAGAGAATGACATTTTTCCTAAATCCACCTTATCTCTCGACGGTGAGGCAGAGGAAAAATTTCAAAGCGGTTTAAGTTTTGACGATGTTGAAGATTTCATCCTAGAAGATTTAGCTCGTAATAGGCCCCTAGATCAACGCGCGGGCCGCACATTACGCGGCGTACATCGCTCAGATTTACGCGTTAGACATGCGGCGAAGAATATGAACGCCGAAGATTGTTCCACCGGTGAACAAAAAGCTTTGCTAATAGGTTTAATTTTGGCCCATGCCCGCGCCCAATCCAAACTCCGTCCCATTCTTTTATTGGACGAGGTCGCGGCCCATTTAGATATTGATCGACGAGCGGCCTTAATAGAGGAATTAACCGCCTTAAACACGCAACTTTTTATGACGGGAACAGACGCCTCTTTATTCGAAGCCTTTAAGGGAAGAGCACAATCTTTCGAAGTCAAAGATGGGGAACTCACACAGACTAATCCTTAGAAACCATGCCTTAGTGATATAGCTAAAAAAGTGCCTCGTTGTCCGAAGACAACGAGGCGACGATACCGAAACGGGGCGCAATGTCCGGTACCGAAATCTAGGCTTTACGCCGATAACTACGTTTATGTCTTGAGAGATGAACGTAACTTGAACAATTTCAAAAGCGGAAAAGTTAAGCCCTTAAAAGTGATGGTATATTACCGTTATACCCCGACGCCTCTTTCATCAAGAACGTTTTAATCATCGATGTGTTATTCACTGTAAAAAGACCCAACCTGCGCAGGTGCCTTATTGGTAAATTGTTGTTTGAAAACAGCTTATTCAGAACATCTGTCACCATAGCCAGACTCTCGTTATCAAAATTTCTCCAAGCCGCGTAGTCATCTAACGTAGCCCCTCCAATATCGAGACCTAAAGCGCGCGCTCGGCCTATAACATCGGCAAGAGCCGCGGCATCTCTTAAGCCCATATTCAAACCTTGTCCTGCCAGAGGATGAATCGCGTGAGCCGCATCTCCCACCAAAGCTAAGCGGGTCGATGTGTAAGCCTCTGATATTTGCAGGCTAAGCGGGAAAACTTGGCGTTCGGCGCTGACGAACATGTCGCCAAGAAAATCACCGCTACGACGACGAAACTCAGATAGAAAATCATGTTCAGGCAATTGGACTAAAGCGTCTATTGCCCTAGCTCTATCTGACCAAACGATGCTTATCCGGTTTTGTGTTAAAGGCAATAAAGCAAGCGGTCCACCCGAGTAGAAAACCTGATGGGCCACGTCGTCATGTGGACGTTCATGAGTAATCGTTGTGACTAAGGCCTTTTGATTATAATTTAGCTTTGAAACGCCTATTCCCGCTAATTTACGCAATGATGAATGCCTGCCGTCCGCGGCAACCAGAAGAGAAGCGGCTAAATGCATATTATTTGATAAATGCACGTCTACGTTAGCGGAACTACGGTTGACATCTAGGAGCTCTACAGGGGCAATCAAATCTATCCTGTCATGACGTTCAACCTGTTCCAATAAGCTCCGGCGCAAAATATCATTTTCAATCATATGGGCCGTTGGCCCGTCCAAATCACGACTATCAAGATGCAAATTCAAAGGCGAAATCAGGCCAGCCTTGCCATCAGAAATGAGCATATCTTTAATCGGCTGTACATTATGCGCTATGCTTTGGGTAACCCCCAGTGTTTCCAGCATACCATAACAACTTGCAGCAATGGCGGAGGCGCGGCCGTCAGCCCTCGCATCATGGGGGTGGGTTATATCAACCAAGGCCACCGTGACATCATTGTACGCGCAGCTCAAAGACGTTGTTAAACCTATTAATCCAGCGCCGACGATAATAATGTCATAATCTTTGTTCACGCTTTTTAATACAGAGGTTTTCATCTGTTTTCCATGGGGCTTTTTGGCGATTCTACGGCCTTTTATAAAGCGGTCTTAACTTCATCTTTACATAGAGCGTTCACATTCTCTTAAGGAATAGATGAGGACGCAATGCCGCCAAGCGCTAGTACAGATTATGATGCTGGATATGCCCATGCTTTGATGGAAGATTTAAACATGTCTTCTACAAGCGCTTTTAAGCGCGCCATAACTTCATTGGCCCTGTGCGGAATTGGATTCTTATTGTTACTCACGGTCCTCTCATATAGTCCGTTCGATTCTACGGGAGACACGGCAGGTATCGGCCACACTGAAAACTTGCTTGGAAAACCAGGCGCTAAACTCTCCAATTTTTTCCTCCAATTTATAGGGTGGGGAAGTATCCTTACGGGCGGACTTACGCTTTTTTCTGGCCTACGCGGTATATTTAGGCCGCGCCAGTATACATCAAAACTCGATATCTTGCGCCGCGCTCTACTTTGGCTCGGCATAATTATCTTTGGTTCAGCTACATTATCCGCTTTTCCAATCCCACAAAGTTGGCCTCTCGCCAGCGGTCTTGGAGGCTGGATTGGTGACGGCATTTTTCTAAACGCCAAAGGCGTCTTAGATCACTTTAATTTACCCTTATCCGGCTTAGTAGTCGCGCTTATTGTTTTTACCGCAGCTGGGTTTTGCCTGGGCCGTTTCTTAGGGGTCGTTGCCAAAGATATTTTTGATATTTGGGATGCCGCAGGACTTGTTTGGGCCTATATCAGAATATTTATAGATAAAATGGCGGTATTTTTTGCCAAGCTATTCCACCGCCTTTTTGATCGTAATTTCGTTGAGCCTATTGCCTCCGCCGCGTCTATCGATGCTTTATATCAAGCGCCTGAATCCAAAGCATCAATACCGCGCGCTAAGAAAGTTGTTACAGCGGCACCTACCGTCAAAACGCCCGCGGTAAAAAAGGCGATAAAGAAACCTAAGCCACGCGCCAAAAAGCCTGAATTTCACTTCCCTGAAGGCTCAGATTTTATTCTCCCCGGTGTTGACCTCTTAAAAACGCCACCGCCGCGTTCGGCCATTACCGATGAAGGCGCCTTACACCGCGCCTCAGCGAAATTGCACAAAGTCATGGGGGATTATGGCATAGAGGGCGACATGGGAGCCGTAAGTCCAGGCCCTGTTGTCACCTTATTTGAATTTGAGCCTGCGCCTGGCGTAAAGTCACAACGCGTGATTAACTTAGCGGATGATATTGCAAGAAATATGAGCGCTCAGTCTGCCAGAATTGCCGTTGTTCCGGGACGTAATGCTATGGGCGTTGAACTCCCTAACCGCCGGCGAGAAACAGTCTGGCTGCGCGATATGCTGAACTCAGACACATTTACCCATACCGATGCCGCTTTGCCGCTTATTCTCGGGGAAGATATAGGCGGCGTACCTTTTGTAACGGATTTATCGAAAATGCCTCACCTGCTTATTGCTGGTACAACAGGGTCCGGTAAATCCGTCGGCGTCAACGCGATGATTTTGAGCCTGATGTATAAGTTAACGCCTGAGCAGTGTAAATTCATCATGATTGATCCTAAAATGCTCGAGCTCTCAGTTTATGATGGAGCCCCGCATTTATTAGCCCCAGTTGTCACCGAACCCAAGAAAGCCGTTGTCGCGCTCAAATGGACTGTCCGTGAAATGGAAGACCGTTACCGTAAAATGGCCAAAGTCGGGGTTCGCAATATGGCGGGTTTCAACGAGAAAGTCGCCGAATTTAAAGCCCGCGGAGAAACACTCTCTCGTACAGTTATGACGGGTTACAATAAAGAAACGGGTGAACCTGAATACGAAACTGAAGAGATGGAATTTAATGTGATGCCGTTCATCGTTGTTATTATTGACGAAATGGCAGACCTTATGATGGTCGCAAAAAAGGATATTGAAGGGTCAGTTCAGCGCTTGGCACAAATGGCCCGTGCCGCTGGAATACATATGATTATGGCGACACAACGCCCGTCCGTTGACGTCATCACCGGAACGATTAAGGCGAACTTCCCAACCCGAATTTCATTCCGCGTAGGATCAAAAATAGATAGCCGAACTATTTTAGGCGAACAAGGCGCCGAACAACTGCTGGGTAATGGGGACATGTTGTTTATGGGAACCGGGCGTCCTCGGCGTCTCCATGGGCCATTTGTGTCTGATGCAGAAGTCGAGAAAATTGCGGCCTTTGTCAAAGCCCAAGGCGCACCATCTTACTTAGAAGATATTACATCGGAAAGAGAAGAGGGCCCAAGTGACGCGACCAAAGCTGGCGGCGGGAGCGAAGGAAATTCCTTATTTGATCAAGCGGTCGCTATCGTGGCGCGGGACCGGAAAGCCTCAACCAGCTATATTCAACGCAAACTTTCTATTGGATACAACCGCGCGGCAGACATCATAGAACGCATGGAGGGCGACGGAATGATTGGCCCAAGCGGCGCGGGCGGAAAGCGTGAAATATTCCTACCAGAGGCGGAAGGCTTCTAATCAAATTATTTCTGGTTCGGTATTTTGGATAGGCCTTTTTCATTCATCTTTGATATAAGCTTAATCAAGGTATCAGCGCTTT
The DNA here is from genome assembly GCA_964548315.1 of uncultured Hellea sp. Classification (GTDB taxonomy): domain Bacteria; phylum Pseudomonadota; class Alphaproteobacteria; order Caulobacterales; family Maricaulaceae; genus Hellea. The sequence continues at coordinate 17,231 of CAZJRU010000009.1, read as the reverse complement.
GATCCCCTTTATATGGGTCTCCATTGATAAAAAACGCGGGAACGCCCTTTAAATCAGAGGCTGTAGCTCTCGCTCCACTTTTATGAATATGTGCTAGGTTGGTAGAGTCGGCAAAACAAGCATCAACGGCGTCCTCATCTTTCAATCCAGCCAACCTTGCAACTTTATCATATTCCTCACGCGCCTTACCTATCTTGGCTTGCTCTAAAAACACACTCTGATTTTCCATTTGATATTGAATAACGTCAAAATAATCCTCTGCTGACGCACATTCCGCTATCATAAAACCCGCCATGGATAACTGCATCGGAGGGGTTGGAAGCGCTCTTAATACAAATCTAATTTTTCCCGCACCCACTAATTCCTTCTTCAAAACAGGCCACTGATTTGTAAACCAATTAGAGCAATGAGAGCAGGTTACGGAGGCATATACAATCATTGTAATTGGCGCATTTTCATCTCCCAAAACATGATCATCTGGAGCTTCGGTAAAGACATAGTCTATCTTACTTTCACTTTTTGGCGCTTGCTCTTGTTTTTCATCTGGGGGTGTTTGCGCCTCCGCCATAAGCGGAAAAAAACATGCTAAGCTGCTGTATGCCAACAAAGCCACAATGTGTTTTTTCAAAACTATATTAAGGCTCATGACTTAAGACTCCGCGGCCGAGTTTATTGAGAGCTTGTTTTAACCCACCTTCTGGTAAATTTGAAAGTCCCTCTCGCAGATAATGTTCTTGTCGAGGTGTAAGACCTTTTTTGACGCTAGACACAGACACATCGGATTTGAGTTTACTTTGAACGAGCCGTAATTTTACGACATAGCCTGGCCCCATATGATTATTTAAGCGCTCTATTATCGGGCCGCTAGCAGCTAGAATAAGTGTCGCCGCCGCGCCTGGAGCCGATATTACAAGCGTGCGGCCCTCTTTTCCGCCTGTAAATTTTACGGGGGATGATATTTTTGCCCAGCGCTGGCCAACAATTTCGGGCCAATTTTTCATTAGCATCAGCGCTGATGAACTCCCGCTGTATTTTTTAGATAAAGGCCTAACAACTTTAGCAACCGCAATACCGGCTGTCGGGGCAGGACGGTATTGAGAGCGGCCACGCTGCCCTTCAAGCCACTTATTTATAGTTTGCTTGTCGCCTCGTGAAATACTCACAATTATCTCCTCAGCACTCTAGTAAGGTTTAGTTTTGATGGATAAAACACCCGCCGTAAAGTGATGATTGAAATCTAGCTGTATTAAAATGAGCCTTTTTTTAATATCACATTGAATACAGTTCCAGTTGGACCTGTGCTACCGAGAACTAAGTTCCCTCCCAAATCCTGAGCCAATTCTTTAGAAATCGTTAGGCCAAGCCCTGTATTCCCACGCCCAGTAGAGCTAGCAAAGGCTTTGAAAAGGTTGTCCTTCGCTTTGTCGGGCAGGCCAGGGCCTGTATCTATCACTCGAATTGTGACCTCATCACCGCTCATATCAGCTTCGACAGACAAATCTCTTATTACGTTGTCATTATCAGGCATTGCTGCCATGGCCTGCGCCGCATTTCTGAAAATATTTTGAAAAATGCGGTATGCATGATCAGGGTCAGCCAAAACCGTGATATTAGAGGCGACGTTGTTTATGAAACTAACTTTGCGAGGCCCAGTGGCATAACTACCTAATGTATCGCTGGCAGCTTCGCCTAGAAGAAGAGAAATTTTCATCGGTGTAATTTCCGGTCCTTCTTCATTACTCTGGCTGAAATTTAAAAGTTCCCCTGTTAATTTTATGCCTCTGTCAATCGCCCGGGTTAAACGCCCTCCCATTTTTGAAATGCGTTCATCTTGATCTGATGCCAACCGGTCAGAGACTAAGGATGCGGAAGCGAGTACATTTCTAAGATCGTGATTTATTTTTGCCACAGCCATACCTAGGGTAGCCAAACGTTCGCGCTGTTTCAGACTGGCTCGAACACCTTTTTTCATTTCGTGGAATTCACGTTGTAGCTGACCGATTTCATCTTTGCGCACGGATATGGGTTTGTCTCGCCTGCGTTTTAATGGATCCTCTCGAAACTGAGAAAGATCATTCGCCAGATTAACAATTGGCCGAATTATCAGAAAAAGCATTGCCATGTAAATCAAGGACCCCGTAATTATGGCGATAGCAAGTGAGAGCCAAAAAATATTTTTGAAATACTCTCTTAAATCCGTGCGTAAACTATGTTTCGGAATCAAAAGTTCTAACGTGTCTTGCTTTTCAACAGGCGAATCGTAGATCACCCGCAAATGCCCCTCCTGGCCACCGAAAAATGAACCAAATGCGTCCCTAAAACGCGGCAATGCCTGCTGACTTTTTTCTCTCATATCAATGAGCATGATTTCTCCATCCTCGGGCGGGTGCCCCAGTATAAAGACGCTCATACCATCGCGTTGGGCAGACATCATAATGACATCCGTATGCGCCATAAATTGCTTCGTCAAAATTTCACTGGCTTCAAAATTAGGAACACCTGTGAAAGCTTGCGCAAGCAGCGCAGCTTGGTCAGCCCGCTCTTTCAACCAATCCTGACGATAGGTCGCGGCTGAAGGTATAAAAATCACGAGCTCCGCAAGCATCACAAAGCCGATGGTCATTAAAAGTAGTTTTCCCGACAATCGCCGGGAAATGAAACCGTTCATCATTGGGAAGGTTTAACCTGCGTTCCGATTTCTGCCTAGTGAAACTTCGTCAAGAAGCCAGCGAGTTTACGTGTTTTGTCGCTAAAGAGGCTATCCGTATACCATGAACTCGCGGCGCGTTTAACCGCTTCACTCCGCGTCGGGTAGGGCGAAATCATTTGAGCTAAACCGGAAATCTTTATTTTATTGGTCATTGCAAGCGATAAAAGATGGATAATCTCTCCGGCGCCATCTCCAACAACTGAGCCCCCTAAAATCACACCTTTTTTTGTCGCGACAATTTTTACACCGCCGTGGTTATCTCGTTCAGCAATAGCCCGGTCATTTTCTTCAAATTCCCAGCTTACACATCGCACATTATGACCAGCTTCTTTCGCCTGGGCCTCCGTCATACCAATGCTCGCAAGTTCAGGCTCAGAATAGATTGCAGCGGGCATACGTACGGTATTTGCTTTACCGAGACGATCACCCATAAATGGCGGAGAGAAGTAAAAATTACGAATTAATTGACCCGCATGAAATCCAGCTGCATGGGTCAATCCGCCCATACCTTTGGCTACGTCACCCGCAGCATAGACTTTTTTATTTGAAGTTCTCAAACTCTCGGTGACTTCAATGCCTCTGCGATCATATTTAACACCCGCATTTTTGAGGTCCAAACCATTCAAACTTGGAGCCCGTCCAGCTGCGACTAAAAGATGAGATCCTGTTAAGACAGTTCCATCTTCTAAATCAATCGCAACGCCAGTTTTAGTCTTGCGAATTTTTTTCGTATTCACGGGAGCATGAAATTTGATGCCTTCAGATTCAAGGGCTTCAACGAGAACTTTAGCATGTTCTGGCTCAGAGCGTCCCAAAGGCTTAGCGACGTCTATGATTTCAACTTTCGATCCCATGCGAGAAAAAGCTTGTCCTAGCTCTATTCCAATTGGACCCGCGCCAATAACCAAAAGATGGTCAGGCTGCTTATCGACTGTAAAAATTGTTTCATTCGTAAGATATGGCGTTTCGCTTAAGCCTGGAATAGGAGGCGCGGACGCCCGTGACCCTGTTGCGACAACAAAGCGCTTTGCGCGAACTTCTGTCGTCTCTGACTCAACCGTATTCGCATCTTTGAATTTTGCGAATTCACGAATAACTGTACAGCCTAAACCTTCAAAACGTTCCTGACTATCAACAGGCGCAATATGATCAATAATGCCTTGGACATGAGCCTTAACCGTTTCGAAATTTACCGTTGGCTTGGCAGGTTTAATACCGAAGGCTTCACCGTTTGAAAAAGCGTGAGCATGCTTGCCTGCCGCGATTAGGGCTTTTGAAGGAACACAGCCAGAGTTTAAACAATCTCCGCCCATATCTTCTGCTTCAAATAGAACCACCGAGCGGCCTAATTGAGCAGCACCTGAGGCGACAGATAGGCCGCCAGATCCTGCGCCGATAATACAAAGATCGACATCGTACGTAGTTTTAGTCATGATAGTAGCTCTCTCTTTTAGGTCGGTACTTATGCCGACGCAGCTGATTTTTTAAAGAATTTTTTGTAGATAATGGGAATTAAAGCCACCGCAATCAACATACCAAACGCAGGAAGCATATTCACAAAGGTTGCTCCCATAAGGTCAGCCACATTAATGTTCTCAGGGTTAGCGCCAGCATCTTTTAAAGTTTCGCGCAATCCATGCCCAATCAATGAATAAGCGACTGTGCCAGGTATAATACCAAGGGCTGTTGTTATCACGTAATCTCTAAACTTAGCTCCCAACAATGCCGGAGCAATATTAGCCACAGCAAATGGGAAAACGGGAATTAATCGTAATGTGAAGAGATAAGAAAACGGACTTTCATTATACTCTTTTTCCATCTTAGAAATAAAGGGTCCTGCAACTCCTTTCAGAGTATCTTGTAAAGATGTCTTTGCAGCAAGAAATAATCCGCAAGCCCCGATTGTTGCACCAATAACAACAGCTGGCGCACCAACATAAACACCGAAAAGAAAGCCACTTGCCACAGTAAGAATACTGGCGGGCAGCATAAAAACAGTAAGAATTGCATACAGCGCTATAAACCCTAATAAAACCAGGAGAAAATTATCGCTGACTAAATTTTGTAAATAATCCGCATTTTCTACAAGTAATTGCGGATTTAAGTATTTGAACCAGCCCATGAAATAAGCAAATGCAAATCCACCAATTATGACTAATAAAGGCAACCATTTTTTTAATTTTGCCATGATATTTTTCTCCTATGAGGAAGGATGACTTACTTAATAAAGATGCCTTATTAAAGGAGTCAACGCCCGAAATTTATAAAGCTATGGAGCCCATGCCCCATAGCAGTTAAATGAAACGATTTCTATTCGTTGAGTGACCAGTCGTAATCATAATCGACAACCTTGGCACCACTATCGATAGCCGCCGCCAATTCTGGACGGGCATGTTTACGGATATGCTGTAACAATCCCGACTTGCCGCCAAAATCCTCGGCAAACCATTTAAAGATGGATGAGACCTTCAAACCTTTTGGAGTAATCTGCACGCCGCGCGGGGAATTAATGTAATCCGAGGCCGCTTTCTGCTTAACGTTATCTATTGTGCTTCCTTCCCAGGCCGTATTTAGCAAATTAGGGCAACCTACACTGGCGCAATTCACCATATAATGAACATAAGGCGATGGAAATTGTTTACGCATTATATCATGTTCAACATTATTTAAACTCGCGGGCTTACCATTAATCGTAAACAAATTCTTCTTCCAAGGGCCTGAGCCTAAAGGGCCGAGCTTTTTAATCGATGAAACTGGATAGTTTTCCGTCACAACCTGAACTGTCACGGCATTATAAAGGTTGGCATAATAAGCAATAGCGTCATTACGCGACAAGCTGCTTGGGTTCACCTGCTCTAAGCCTTTAATATAGTTATCCAACGCCGATTTATCAGAAGACGCCGCTTTGAGCCCGCCGTAATTAAAATGAGTTAAACCTTGTCCATCAGGGGCGCTTACATATTTCCTTAAGATATTGGTAAAGGCCGCATGAGGTGAAGAGATTGCTTGAACTGGCGCTTTAGATCCAGACCCATAATTACTTTGCGCCTCTTTGACCACGATCGTGTCATTTGGGACATTAGCATTTAAATTTAACGACTGATTCTGACTTGTAACGTCGACCACTTTTACAACAGGCGTGCTGACCACACGCGTGTCGTGTACAACATCAGTATTCAAATTTACCGATTGGTTCTGACTTGTAACGTCAACCGCTTTTGAGGCGGATGTGGGTTGGCAACCCGAAGCCATAGCTATAGCTGGAACAACCATCATCGCTGCGGCTGTCAATAATAAGTAAGTGCGCTTCATAAAGCTCTCCATTAAAGTTTGACCCTACATAGCCAATTTTTTTCCAAAAGCTCCACACAATACCTCACAAATACGTGCGTTTATGGTGAAGCAAATGAATGAACGTTACCAACATTCTGCAAAAGAAAGAAATAACTTCGCGCAGTATAATTCTCCGGCCATGAATTTACAAGAGGGGTTAGACATGGCCGGAGACCGAGGTAACAGGGTGTACCTCTGTAAGAGGTTAATACCATGTATAGAAGTAAAACGGTAAAACGATTGAGGTTATGATTAATGTTACCCAAACGCCCCTGTATAGCCTATAGTCACCTATATGAACTTACGCGACCTAGATTACATTTGCGCCGTGGCAGAACACAAACATTTCGGCAAAGCGGCTGAGGCCTGCCATATTAGTCAGCCAACCTTATCTGGACAGATCAAAAAACTTGAAGGGCAACTAAAAGTCACCCTGTTTGAACGCAGCCACAAAGGTATACGCGTCACAGATATTGGCGCAGAAATAATCGAAATTGCGCGCGAAGCCCGAGAAGCCGCGCGCCGTATTCGGGATGTCGCAGCCTCCGCCCAAGACCCGCTTGCTGGGAATCTGTCTTTAGGCTTAATTCCGACTATTGCGCCCTACTTAATTCCCCTATTCGTCGGCAGGCTCTCAAAACATTTGCCCAATCTCGCAATGACCTATCGCGAGGATATCACTGAGCGTTTAACTGAAAGTCTTCTATCAGGTGAGCTAGATGTCGCTATTCTCGCTACACCGCCGCTAGAAGATACGCTCTCAGCGATAGAGCTCTACACAGAGCCATTTTGGCTGGTATTCCCCAGATCACACGAACTTAGAAACTTGACACAGGTAACTATGGAAGATGTCGAAGAAGATGATGTTTTGCTTCTCACAGAGGGGCATTGTTTTAGAGATCAGGCTCTCTCTATATGTCGGCCAGCACATCGCAAACGTCGACAATCCCTACGCGCGACATCGCTTGAGACTTTGATTAACCTCGTTGCGGCCGGCGAGGGCATAACCCTTGTCCCTGCCTTGGCGATGCGAAACGGTAAGGCTGCCGAGACAGGTTTGATGAGCCATAAGCTGATTGATAAAGGGGCCGAACGCCAAATATATTTGACCTATAGAAAACGTTTTCCGCGCCTTCAGGCCGTCAATGCCCTGGCACAGATGATAAAGGACGGCCTCCCCAATTCGGTCGAGTCTAAATAGTCCAAAAACAACTTGTCAGAGACAAATCACACTATATAAGCCCCTTTTCACGGATGCGGTCTGTGGGCTTCCTATCGGCATGGGGTCGATATAGCTTATCAGAGCCATCACCATGATCTCGCCTTCACGAGAATTGGTGCCGCACCTTAAAATTGAAGGACGTTTTATGTCTCTTTATGAGCACATCGTGGTGTCACGACCGGATATATCATCGACACAAGTCGAAGAGTTTGTCCAAAACCTTGCAACAAAAATTGAAAATATGGGCGGGTCTGTAGAAGGCGCCGAATATTGGGGTTTACGAAACCTTGCATATCGTATGAAGAAAAACCGCAAAGCCCATTACTCTATGCTTAAAATTAATGCCCTGCCTGATACAATTCATGAAATTGAGCGGCAACACCGCATTAACGAAGATATTCTGCGTTATATGTCAGTGCGCGTTGATGAGTTCTCTGATGATCCATCGCCAATTCTTAAGAAACGCGAAGAACGCAAGCGCCGCGAAAATAGGGATCGATAGCCATGTCAAAAAATAAAAACGCGATTAAAATCGAAAACTTGCCATCACGGACATCGTTCCGTCGGCGCCGTAAAGTCTGCCCTTTCTCTGGTGATAACGGCCTTAATATTGATTATAAAGACCCAAAAATGCTCCAGCGCTACATGTCCGAGAAAGGCAAAATTGCTCCGTCTCGTATTACGGCTGTTTCTCATAAGAAGCAGCGCGAATTAGCCCGAGCTATCAAACGTGCACGCTATATTGGGCTTTTGCCCTATGAAGTGAAATAGGAGACGATCATGGAACTTATTCTCCTAGAACGCATAGAAAAGCTCGGCAATATGGGCGACGTTGTTAAAGTCAAGCCTGGCTTCGCCCGTAACTTCCTTTTACCGCAAGAAAAGGCACTTCGCGCAACTAAAGCAAATTTAGCACGGTTTGAAGCCGAGCGTGAATTCCTTGAGCAGCGTAATGCTGAAAACCGCGATAAAGCCGTGGCAGATGGTCAAGCCGTCGATGGGTCTGATGTCATCATCATTCGTAAAGCCGGTGATACTGGCCAGCTATATGGCTCCGTATCTGCTCGTGACATTGCTGAAAGTCTTACCGGTAAAGGCGTTAAGCGCAACATGATTGTGCTTGAACAGCCTATCAAAGCTTTGGGCATTCATACTGTTAAAGTGCGTCTGCATCCCGAAGTATCCGTTGATATTTCAGTTAACGTCGCGCGGACCACAGATGAAGCAGAACGCCAGGCTAAAGGTGAGGATGTCATCGCGACACAACTTGCCGAAGAGCAAGCCGATATCAGACAAGCCAATGAAGAGCGGTCTGAAAACGCTGTCGATATGTTTGAAGGTGATGCGCCGGAAGAGTTTTTAGCCCCTGAATCAGACGGTGAGTCAGACGCAGCTGAAGCGCCTGCAGCAAAATCAGAAGAAGAGTAAATCTCTTGTTATTAATTTAAAGAGCCTCGCTTTTAGCGGGGTTTTTTTATGGCTGAGCTAAGCCATGCAACAAGCTGGTTAGTGTTTCTGAGCCTGAACAATATGACCTTCTATTGTATCAGAGCCTAAAAGCTTCATAGCTTCAACCCGGTGCAGTCCTTCTTGCAGAACATAGCGGTCTTTCCCAAGCCTTACATAAATCGGGCTCTGCTGGCCATTTTCTAAAATATCCTCAGCCAGCGGCATTACTTTCTCTTCGTCAAGCGTCTTGCGTTTCGCAGACGGAATATAAATTTTGTCTATCGGGACATCGACAACACGCATTGGCAGCTCTCCTTAATTCTGATAGAGTAACCGCAATTCCAACGGGGTAAAAGGATAATTATGAATTTTGCTTTCCCACCGTCCCATCCCGTAAATTTACCGATTGCAGACACTGAAGACCGCTTTCCCGTTCGCCGAATTTATTGCGTAGGTAAAAATTATGCCGATCACGTGGTTGAAATGGGGGGCAAAGTCGAACGCTCCGAACCTATTTTTTTTACTAAGGCCGCTGAAACCCTTGTCCATAGCGGGAGCGAAATACCTTTTCCGCCCCATACAGAAAATTTACATTACGAAGTCGAATTAGTTGTCGCCATGGGACCCGAGGGTATTTTTGGTTACGGCGTTGGAATTGACCTCACCCGGCGCGATATTCAAGCCAAAGCCAAAGCCAAAGGTGGTCCTTGGGCGCGCGCAAAAAATTTTCATTACTCCGCCCCTTGTTCAGCCTTAACCCTGGCTGAGGGGATTGATATTTCATCGGCTCATATCGTGTTGCGGAAAAATGGGGATATCGTTCAACACTCAGCGCTCAACAAAATGATTTGGTCTATTGATGAAATCATTGACTATCTCTCCAAAGATATGGACCTGCAGGCTGGCGATCTTATCTATACGGGTACGCCCGCAGGTGTCGGCCCGGTCAAGATCGGTGATGAGCTTTCAGGCGGAATAGAAGGCCTCGAGCGAATTTCAGTTAGGTTTGTTTAACTCTAAACTTTACTGCCCGCTAAATACCTTACCACCACACTTGACTATCTTCGTCCTATGCCCAAATTGGTAGAAGATTTCCTAAGGATAATATTATGAGTGATGCCGCGCTTGAGATAATTAAAGATAGTTCCGATGGGGACTTTATGGCTGATGTGATTGAAGCCAGTAATGATACTCCTGTTGTGGTCGATTTTTGGGCGCCTTGGTGTGGTCCGTGTAAGCAGCTTATGCCTGCTCTAGAGAGGGCCGTAAAAGACGCTAAAGGTGCCGTCAAAATGGTCAAAATCAATATTGATGAAAACCCCGGCGTAGCGGGACAGCTAGGCGTGCGCTCAATTCCGGCAGTCTATGCCTTTAAAAATGGTCAACCGGTTGACGGATTTACGGGCGGACAACCCGAGTCTGAGCTTGCCAAATTTGTAGGACGTCTAAGCGGGGCCTCTGACCCCGTCGCCGAAGCTGCAGAGCTGGCCGCGCGCGCAAAAGATAGTCTGGCTGCAGGCGATCCTGGTGGGGCGGCGCAAGATTACGCGCAAGCTCTAACGCTTGATTCTAAAAACGCCGAAGCGCTGGCAGGCCTTGCCCGCGTCTATATTGATAGCGGCAATGAAACGGGCGCGGCGGACCTTATTGCCAGCGCAGATCCCTCTATCGCAGAACACCCTGAAATTGCCGCTGTGCGGTCTCAGCTTACCATCGCCGCCGAGCCAGCTCCCGCGCCAGATGAAACGGCTGAATTACATGCGGCGGTTAAAGCAAAGCCCGATGATTTAGATGCGCGGCTCGCCTTAGCGAAAGCCTTGGCCGCCTCTGGGCGCAACGCAGAAGCCGTTGAACATCTGCTTTATTCAATTTCCAAAAACCGCGCCCATAAAAATGAGGCCGCAAGGTTATTTCTACTCACAATTTTTGAAGCTGAAGGCCCGACATCGGATGTCTCGGTCCAAGGCCGGCGGCAACTTTCATCCATCCTTTTTGCTTGATCGCGCGTATACAATCCGTGAGCGTTCATTATAAATCTCTTACTCGGCGAACCAAGCCAGAGACAGTGGCGATTTTTCCACTAAACGGGACCGTTCTGTTGCCCGCCTGCGACCTGCCTCTAAATATATTTGAACCGCGTTACCTGAACATGATTGACGATGCTCTGACAAACGATCGTCTGATTGGAATGGTACAAAAGAAAGAAAAAAATAATGATGACGTTGCCGAAATCGGCGGACTTGGCCGTATTACGCAATTCGCTGAAATGAATGATGGCCGGTATATGGTTGTGCTTAAAGGCTTAAAGCGGTTTCGTATCCTCAGCGAGGCAAAGGTTAAAACACCCTATCGTCAAGCCAATATTAGTTTTGACGGCTTTGAGGAAGATGCTGATATTCACAACGCTAAGCAAACCTCAGAAGCTTTATCAGATTCTGGACGAAGTGATCGGGCCGCCTTAACCGTCGCGATGAAAGCCCTAGCTAAACATTTAGGGGTTGAGATTGACTGGAAAGGTCTCTCCGAAATCCCGCTACCCGTTCTGATTAACCAGGCCGCCATGATTAGTCCCTTTGAGCCTGAAGACAAACAATCTCTGATAGAGGCAGAAACGACAGATGATCGGCGGCGCTTATTGATTGGCCTAATGCATCTTTACGCAAATAAAAATTTAAACGAAACTGGCCGGCAAGCCACACAGTAGAGTTATAGGAATTTTATGACCCTTGAGAGCACCATTGACCCTAAGATGCTCAGTATTTTAGTTTGTCCCAAAACGCGCGCGCCTTTAACTTACAATGCCGAAACCCATGAGCTTATAAGTAAAAAAGCAAAACTAGCTTACCCTATTCGTGAAGGCGTACCTATCATGCTACCCGAGGAAGCACGCGCGCTCGATTAACCCTATGATCTCGATTAGCTATGACGATGAAATTTAGAGCTTAACAAACGATAGCTGTAAAATCCGTCTTTTCTGGCTTTTCATTGTAAACCGATTGGGTTAGGCCACGTCTGAATTATACCACGCTAGCGAGTGCCCTATGTTTGAAGCTCTTCAACCCCGCCCCAATGACGCCATTATGGAATTAATGCAGCAGTGCAAAGCTGATGAGCGCCCTCATAAAATCGACCTCGGCGTAGGGGTTTATAAAGATGCGACGGGACAAACGGTAATTATGAAATCTGTTAAACTTGCCGAAGAAATGTGGGGAAGAGAAGAAACTACCAAATCTTATGTTGGGACAACAGGAAACCAAGATTATTGTACGGATATGATAGCCCTTATGCTCGGCGATGACCATCCGGCAATTACGGAGCGCCGTGTTGGCGCCTCGCAAACAGCGGGCGGGTCCGGCGCTCTTCGTCTTGGTGCTGAACTTTTAAAAGTTGTCGCCCCGGAAGCCACGGTTTGGGCTTCAACGCCGACCTGGGCTAATCATATTCCTCTTATCTCGAACGCGGGGCTGAAGATGGGGAGCTACCCGTATTATAACCGAGATAGTTTGAGCGTAGATTTTGAAGATATGCTCGAATATCTAAATAATCATGCCAAGCGCGGGGATGTGGTCTTGCTGCACGGATGCTGTCATAATCCGACTGGAGCAGACCTATCACCCGAGCAATGGGATAAATTAGCGCCGTTTATGCTCGAGCGCGGCCTATTTCCATATATTGATCTCGCCTATTTTGGACTTGGCCGCGGCATGGCAGAAGACACGTATGGGCTGCGCAAAATGATTGAAATTTGCCCTGAGGTTTTACTCGCGGCGAGCTGTTCTAAAAACTTTGCCCTTTATCGTGAACGCACTGGCTTGATTGCCGCAATCACGCAAAGCCCTGAAAAAGCGGACGCCGCGAAAAGTCAATTTGGCGCTATTCAGCGCAAGATTATATCCATGCCCCCAGATCACGGCGCGGCTATTGTCACACGTATTCTACGCGATGAAAATTTACGTCAGATTTGGGAAACTGAACTCGATGAAATGCGAAACCGTATGAGCGGTTTACGGCAAATGTTTTCAGAAGCTCTTAATGTTCAAGGCGGCGAGGCTATGGCGCGGGCTGTAATAGACCAAAACGGTATGTTTTCAACGCTTCCGCTCTCTCAGGCGCAAGCCGAACGTTTACGAAATGATCATGCGGTCTATATTATGAATTCAGGGCGCATAAACATTGCGGGCGCCAATGCTGGAAACATTCCACAATTAGCGGAAGCTATCCTAGCCGTTCTTTAAGACCTTCCTCGTCCTCGCTGTGGCTAAGACAGGCTCAAAAAAAGGCGCGCCAGAGGCACGCCTTATTTTAATTTGATTTGAGTTCTTAAAGAAACTTTTTAGCTATCCCGCCAAGAGCGCCTAATCCGCCAAGCGAATCCATAAGAGATCCACCACTGCTCGATTTATCAACGATTTGCGGCAAAGCGTCTTTTAAACTGTCAAGCAAGGAACCTTCATCTGTCCCGAGTTGACTTGCAGCTTCAGCTATTTTTTCTGGTCCTAAAACATCTTTCAACTGGTCTGCAGAGATTTCAGCATTATCACCATCACCTAACCAAGAGCCAGCAACGTCTCCAAGACCTTTGCTTTCTAGGCCTTTAACAAGCCCTCCTAAATCAAGGCCGCCGCCTTGACCGCCGCCGCCCAATAGTCCGCTTAATACGGCCCCAACAGCGGCATTATTTCCGCCCAGTTTTTGGACGAGTAATCCTTTTGCTAAATTCATTACATCCATAGTCTTGTCTTCCATTAAATTTGGTTATGTACAGATAATGTACAAGAAACGTCTATATTATCACCCTATCTTTGTAGAGCGAATTTAGCAGTTAAAGTTAAAAAAGAGGGCGCGGTTGGCCAAAGTCTCTCATCCCACTTCAAGACTTTAACTCAACCGCGCAGATTTTACCTACATGACCTAAGCTGAACAAAGCCCCTATAAATTGGTCAGAATCGGTTAAAATAAATTCATCATGAATTTTGTATGAAGACACAATAGGAGGCAGTTCACAAACATTACCCATTTGAATTTAGACAAAATTCCCTTCAATCCTCTCAGGTTTTTGACTAAAATGAAATGATGATGACTATTAAACATATTCTTTTAACACCTATTCTTTTGACGAGCTTGGCTTTAACGGCCTGCGGGAAACCAGAAACACCTACCCTCCAAAAAGCAAGCGATCCGAAAGCCGAGGCTTTGGAAGCCGCTACGCAAGACTACCCAATATTATTACAAGAAATCGCGGACGGGGTATGGGTTCATACGTCGACATATACTTTCCCAGGCGGAAACATCGTTCCGTCAAACGGATTGGTTATCGAAGATGGTGAAAAGCTCATATTGGTTGATACAGCTTGGGGAGAATTTGCAACACAAGCCTTGTTAGCCAAGATTAAATCGGTAACAGGCAAAGAAGTCGGAAAACTCATCATTACCCATCATCATCATGACCGGTTAGCCGGTGTTGATTTACTAGAACGTATGGGGGTTTCGGTCTTTACCCACCCTGATGCCCCTGGTTTATCTGCGCAAAAAGGCACCCCTGTACCCGATACATCTGTGGCCGCACTCAAAAATCCAGAGTCGCGTACCAAATCAGGAGCCGTAGAAATCGCCTATCCAGGGCCAGGTCACGCACATGAAAACCTCGTTGTTTATGTTCCGTCAGCGAAAATCTTATTCGGAGGCTGCCTTGTTCGCGGTAATGATCAAAACGGGCTTGGTAATCTAGAGGATGCTGATGTTAAGGCTTGGCCGAAGAGCCTAAGCTGGGTCAAACAGACCTATCCAGAGACTAGATTGGTCGTCCCGGGTCATGGGCAAGGCGCAGACATGTCCTTAATTGACAAAACCTTAGCCATGCTCGCTAAGAAAATAAATGACGAGGCCGATAAGACCAAAAAGAATTAGACGGACCCGCGCGAGGCTTTAAGCGCGGCGAGGTCATCGACATCAGTTAGAATTCTTAGTGTCTTTATGTCGTCCACGCGCGCGCGCATATCTGAAAGCGTATGCTCACTTGACCAGCGCACGCCGTCAAAAGTTTGGGGCCGAAGCGGTCCTAACGCGCCCATAAGCCAGAACCCGCCATCGGAAGCTGGGCCGAAAACAAAACTACTTCTGCGCAAGGCCTCAAACGCTTGCGCGATATCGGCAGCGTTAACTTGAGGGCAATCTGTGCCAATGACGACCGTGGGGCCATGGGCCTTAAAAACCTGAGCCAATTTGGGTGACAGGCTCCCAGAAACTTGAGACACTTGGGACAAGCCAGCCCATTCGGGCACATGGCCGAGCATTTTAGGCGGCGTTACCATAAGAACGGTGTTCCATCGCGGGTCGCGTGTATTTCGGATAACACGGCTCATCATCCGGCGATAAATCCGCTTCGCATGGGTGACACCAATATCAGCCGCTAACCGCGTTTTTGCCCGGCCCATTATTGGAGCTTTGGCCATAATGAAAAGTGTGGGCCGCGTCATCCTTCATATGCCTTTCTGAGAGCTTCTAAATCTTCACCGCGGCGATAGGCTTTCAGCAAAGCAAGATTTTCCCATCCCTTAGTCCAAATACCTTTCTCGGCATAACGTGAAATATCCACACGCATATGCCCTTTAAGAGGGCGTAACTTATCTCGTCCGATTGTCTTAGAAACCTTATCAATTAAGGCCACGTCTTCGAATAAGGATTGTTGGGGGTAGCCACCGACAGCTTCGTATATGTCACGCGAAATCAAAAGGCCTTGATCTCCATACGGCAGGCCCCACCACTGACACCGCATCGCGACGCCAAAATCCATAATCCTTGGCCATAAGCCCTTGGCGTCAGCCCGATACCTAAAATACCCGACAGAGTTTGGGCGGCGTTTTATATGGCGACCAATCGAAGAGCGCCAATTGGGAGGTAATATATTATCGGCATGTATAAACAGGAGCCAATCAGCCTCCCCCGACCAACTTGCTCCTAAAGAAAGTTGTTGCCCTCTCCCTTTTGCCCCGCCCGCAATGCGCGCGCCATGAGCAATCGCGCAGGCCACTGTATCATCAGATGACCCACAATCTGAAACGACAATACGGTCAACCTGGCCTTCAAGCTGAGTGAGCACACTATCGAGCGAACCACTCGCATTATATGTGGGAATAACGGCGCAAATCATCCCGCCTTAAACCGTGCAATTCCTAATCAAGCAATAAAAAACCCAGCCTTACGGCCAGGTTTTCAAAAACAATATTGTGATTACTGAAGCTTAATTGTTGTCAGTAAGCTCAACAGTCACAGCTTCACCCGCTTCAACAGCAACCGAATCTGTTAGCTCGACAGGGGCTTCAACTGCGGGTTTAGGCGGAGCCGCAACCAATGTAATTTTACAGAAAACGCCATTATTGAGGACGTCACCATTACATGAGCTGACACCAAGTTGTTGCCCATCATATGCTTCATTGTCGCGATATTCTTCGGGACGGATTTGAACCAAGCACACAGTTGCGCCTTGAACGTTAAAAATTTCTCCACCTTCAGATTCGCAACCTGCAGCAGACGAGACTTGTGCAAATGCTGGTGCGGCGAAAGCGGCGACGGTCAACGCGGTAGCAACAGCTGCTAAACGTAATTTTGCCATGTTATACTCCAATTTTATATAAAGGCCTTTTATCAGACCTTTTTTAGCCTAAAAAGCCCTAATCACATTAAAAATGCAGGATTCAGGCCAAATTCACCATGCCAAAAAACACTCCCGATTTATTTTTTGAGCGCCAGTGCTGCGGTCCCGTTTGCGGCGTCGATGAAGCCGGCCGAGGCCCTTTAGCAGGCCCCGTGGTGGCCGCAGCGGTCATTCTGGCACCCGATAAAATACCGGAAGGACTAAATGACAGTAAGGTCTTGTCGCAGATAAGACGTGAACTGCTGCTGAACGAGCTGGTAAAAAATGCACAATTTGGAATCGGAATCGCAGAGCCAGAAGAAATTGACCGTACTAATATTTTAAGCGCAAGCCTTATCGCCATGCGGCGGGCTGTTTTAGCGCTCCCCTGCTTGCCAGAAAAGGCTCTAATTGATGGGAATAAACTCCCTGACCTTCCATGTGAGGCAGAATTTATTATTAAAGGCGATTCTCGAAGCCTCTCTATTGCCGCTGCTTCAATTATCGCCAAAGTCACGCGAGATAGACTAATGATTGAGGCCGAAAACCGTTACCCGGGTTATGGCTTTGCCCAACATAAAGGCTACGCCACGGAGCTACATCGCGGCCAAATTAAAAGATTCGGCCCCTGTCCTATTCACCGCCGCAGTTTTGCGCCAATTAAACTGTTTTATTATTAGCCGTCGTCTTCGCCCTTATAACCGCGAGCTTACAGCGCTAAGACTTTTCTGTAATCAAATCCTGTAGCAAGGCTGCATAACCTTCCCCGTGGGTCCAATAGGGCGTTATCTGAATCAAGGTCATAAATACGCCTTGATCAATTAAGGATTTAGGCGGCGCCGTGCCAAAGCGCAGATCGTGATATTGAAGCCAGAAAGTAAAAT
>CAZJRU010000008.1:0-26875 GCA_964548315.1 uncultured Hellea sp. | reverse complement strand
TTATGAACACAAATGACGCCGCCAATGCGCTGCAAGATTTTGCCGACGGGTCAGGCATTACTGCCGCTGAAGATATGGCACGAGCTTTTGAAATTGCGGGCGAGCGGATTTCATCCGCGCTGGAGCGCGCCGCGCAAACAGGCGAGTTTTCCTTTAGCGCCATGGCCGAGTCTATTGCGCGCGATTTAGCAAAGCTTGCGATAACCCAGCTTGTGACCAACCCGCTTGAGCAAGCGCTAGGCGGAGTGACGCAATCCCTCACGCGCTCGCTGGGTCAATCGCTGGGCCAACCTTTGGGCTCAAAACCAGGCGTGACCGTCAACATGTCTTTCTCGGGCATATCCGACGCGGAGGGTTTCAAAAAATCCCAAGGCCAGATTTCAGCGCAGCTCGCCAGAGCCGTTGCCGATGGTCAACGTTTTACCTAAGGACCAAATGACAGATTTTCATGATATATCTTTCCCGCTCTCACTGGCCTTTGGGGCTAGCGGCGGGCCGAGCCGCGTGACAGAGATTACGCAGCTGGCCAGCGGAGCGGAGCACCGCAATACGCCTCATGCAAGCTCGCGCCGCCGCTATAATGCAGGCGTCGGGATTAAAACCCATGATGAGCTGCATCAACTTATTACCTTTTTCGAAGCCCGTATGGGACAGCTTTATAGCTTTCGCTTTCGCGACCCGCTCGATTTTAGCTCCTGCGCGCCTAGTAAAAGCCCGAGCCCGACAGACCAGATAATCGGCACAGGTGACGGAGAGCGCCTAAGCTTTGGATTAGTAAAAAATTACAAAGATGACGGCGGACAGTATCAGCGGCCCATTACAAAAGCTGTTCCAGACAGCCTCTTGCTTGCGGCGAACGGGATCTCGATAAGCGCGCCGCAATATAGCCTGGATTCTCTAACGGGGCAGATTACATTTACTCAAGCTCCAGATCTGGGCGCCGTAATAACGGCCGGGTTTGAATTTGATGTCCATGTGCGGTTTGATACCGATCAGCTCGATTTAGCGCTCGAAGCCTTTGGCGCGGGGCAGGCCGCCAATATTCCCCTAATTGAGGTCAGAGATCATGCGTGAGATATCGCAATATTTTAAAGACCATCTGGCGGGCCATGCGACAACCCTATGCTGGCTTTGGAAACTTATCCGCGAAGATGGAACGGCTTTGGGTTTTACCGACCATGACCGCCCGCTAAAGCTAGGCGGTTTGGTCTATGAAAGCGCGCAAAGTCTCATCCCGTCAGAAACGGATAGCCGTCTTGGCTACGCCGCAGATAATAGCGCGGTCAGCGGCATTCTTGATAGCGCGCTTATAACCTCCGAAGATATTCTGGCGGGGCTTTATGAAAACGCCGTGATTGAAACCTACCGCGCCAATTGGCAGGACCCGCAGCAGCACGTCCATATGAGCACGGGGCGGCTGGGCACAATTCGGCAAAGAGGGGATGTATTTGAAGCTGAATGGACGGGGCAATCTGTGCTGCTGGGCCGTTCTGTTGGCCGTGTTTTCTCCCGCCTTTGTGACGCCGAATTTGGCGATAGCCGCTGCGGGTTAAATCCAGATGATTATCCCCAGGGCACGGTTTGCCCGCGAAGTTTTCAGGCCTGCCAGACACAATTTAATAACGTTCTTAATTTTCGCGGCTTTCCTTATTTGCTCGGCGATGATGCTTTGCAAGCAGGGCCGCAGAATGGAGAACGCCGCGATGGGAGCTCGCGCTTTTCATGACCGGTTCTGATATTCCGCGCGCCCAAATCCTAAGCTCTGCGCGTAGATGGCTCGATACGCCCTACCAACATCAAGCCAGCGTCAAAGGCGCGGGCTGTGACTGTCTGGGTCTTATTCGCGGTGTCTGGCGTGATATTTACGGCGCGGAGCCTCTGGCAGTTCCTGCTTATACGCCCGACTGGGCCGAAAGCCTGGGGCAAGAAACATTATTAGACGCGGCGCAAAAATGCCTGACGCCGATTGCTAAAAGCGCCGCCCAAACCGGAGATGTTTTGCTCTTTCGCATGGCAGCGAGCTCCCCTTGCAAGCATCTGGCTATTAAGAGCGCGCCCGACCGCATCATCCATGCCTATTGGGGCCGCGCCGTCGTCGAGAGCTATCTCGTCCCTTACTGGGTGAAGCGTCATGCCTTTTCATTCTCATTCCCCGCGGCATTCCCTGCGCGCCAAAAATTGTCCACGCATAAAATGGAAACTCTCTCTCTATGACAACTCTCATTGTTGCAGGCGCGTCTCAAATTGGCGGCGCTCTTATTAGAACAGCGGGCAGCGCCGCTTTATCATTTGCCAATCAAGTCATTGGCCGCGCCTTTGACAACCGAAATTTTGAAGGCCCAAGGCTGGAGAGCTTTCATCTGCAAACCTCGCGTGACGGCGCGCCTATGTCGCGTGTTTACGGACGTGTGCGATTGGCGGGGCAGGTGATATGGGCCTCTAGGCTCACGGAACATGTCACGGAAGAAACGGTGCAAGGCGGTAAGGGCAGCGGTCCGACCCAAACAAATTTCAGCTATACAATCAGCTTTGCAATTGGCTTATGTGAAGGCGAGATATTAGGCGTCGATCGTCTGTGGGCGAACGGGACGCCGCTTCGTGATAGCGGGCTTATCAAACGTGTTTATACAGGCAGTGAGGATCAGCTCCCTGACCCGGTTATAAGCGCGATTGAACAAAATCCGCCGGCTTTTCGCGGCACGGCCTATATTGTTTTTGAGGATTTTCCCTTGGATGATTACGGAGCGCGGCTTCCGCAAATTAACGCCGAGGTTTTGCGGGTGCCCCCGCCGCGCGATAACAAACCAAGGCTAGAGACTTTGGTGCGCGGGATTAACCTCATCCCGGCTTCGGGTGAATTTTCCTATGCTACGGACATTGCCGAAGAAACACCCGGACCGCTGAGCGCGCGGCCTTTGAATATGAATAATCTATCAGGCCAGCCAGATATCATGCTGGCCTTAGATCAGCTGCAAGCTCAGCTTCCCAATGTGAAAAATGTCTCGATAATCACGGCCTGGTTTGGAACAGATTTGCGCTGCGGTCATTGCCGTTTTCAGCCCGGTATTGAAACAGGCGAGCGCGTAACGCCGGATGTGACGTGGCAGGTCAGCGGGGTGAAGCGCAATGAGGCTTACCTCATAAGCCGCGACGCCAATGGCCGCCCCAATTATGGCGGGACGCCGAGCGACCGTTCAATCTTGCAAGCGATTACAGAGCTAAAATCGAGGGGCTATAAAGTCACGCTGTATCCCTTTATTCTGATGGATATTCCTGTGGGTAATGGATTGCCAGACCCTTACGGCGGGACGGAACAAGGAGCCTTCCCGTGGCGCGGGCGAATAACATGCTTTCCTCCAGGCACGGAACATACGGATGATGTCGTCGATCAAATCGATGCGTTTTTTGGTAACGCTCAAACATCTGACTTTAATGTGAAAGACGGGCTTCCTGATTATGACGGCGACGAGTTTTCTTATCGCCGCTTTATTTTACATTATGCCAAGCTCGCGCAAATCTCTGGTGAGGTTGACCGTTTTGTTATTGGGTCCGAAATGCGCGAGCTGACAACATTGCGGGATGGGCAAAGCGAGTATCCCGCCGTTCATAAATTCGTGCAATTGGCTCAGGATGCTCGCGATCTGCTAGGTCTTGAAACCAAGATAACCTATGCCGCCGATTGGTCAGAATATTTCGGGCATCACCCGCAAGACGGTAGTGGTGATGTGAGCTTTCATCTTGACCCTTTATGGGCTTCGCCGGCCACAGACGCTATTGGAATCGATGCTTATTTTCCGTTGTCGGATTGGCGGGGGGAGACAAATTACACCACCGAGTATTTGCAAAGCCAAATGGAAGGCGGGGAAGGGTATGATTATTTTTATGTTTCCCAGGAGGCACGGGCAGACAATACGCCGACGCCGATAACAGACGGGGCGGCGTCAAAGCCTTGGGTCTTTAGATATAAAGATGTCAGGCAGTGGTGGAGCCAGCCCCATTATAACCGCCGCGGCGGGATTGAACTTGGCGCGCCTACAGATTGGACGCCGCAAAGCAAACCGATTTGGCTGATGGAAATTGGATGCCCCGCCATTCATAACGGCGCGCATCAACCTAATGTGTTTTTTGACGCGAAATCATCGGAACATAGCATTCCCTATTTTTCAAACGGGGGCCGGGATGATTTGATTCAGCGCCGCTATATTGAAGCCTTCATAGATTATTGGGCGGGGCCTTATGGGCATAACCCTCAATCAGATATTTATAATGGGCCCATGATTGATCTGGATATGATAAATGTCTGGTGCTGGGACGCGCGGCCCTTTCCCGATTTTCCAGCGCGCGCAAATATTTGGTCTGATGGCGAAAACTGGGAGAGGGGACATTGGCTAACTGGCCGTATTGGATTGCTGCCCTTAGCGGATGTTGTCTTTGATATTTGCCAGCAAAGTGGATTGGGCGTTGTGGATACCCAAGCGGTTACTGGCGTGGTGCAAGGCTATCACTTAGACCATGCCATGACAGGGCGGGGCGCGCTAACGCCTCTATCCGCGCTTTATGGATTTAGCCTGATTGAAACGGCGTCCGGCCTAAGGTTTGCGAGTGAAGGCACGGCCGCGCGGATTAATCTCTCCCAAGGTGACATTGCCGGAAACCTTCCTAGCGCGCTCAGCCTGATTAAATCCGACCCCGAGCAGAGGGTGAGGGATGTGCGGGTTCACTTCATCGATATGGCAAATGATTATCAATTGGGATTGACCTCTGCGCGCGACCGCGCGGCGGAAACAGTGCGAGTGATTGATATTAACGCGCCGCTTGTGATGGATCAAAGTTTTGCGCGTTATGCCGCCGATCAAATTTTAGAGCGTAGCTTGACGGGTGAGTACATGATTGACTTCACTCTAACACAGCAGCGGCCCGAATTAGAAGTCGGGGATGAAATCACGCTTCCAGGGATGGAACAAATATGGGAAATTCAATCCTTAGAGGGCCTGACCACGCAGCGTGTTTCGGCGCAAAGCATTTCAGGGGCTGAGGCTTTGCCGCGCCGCGGGGCCGTCCCGAAGGTTACGCAGGACCCAGTTTGGATAAAAAAACCTGTGGTTTTTGCTTTGGATTTACCAGGGGCCTATGACGGGCCTTTGGTCGGCGCGGCGCAGGCGCCTTTTTCCCCAGCCACAATAAAGGGGGCTCAAAGTGAGTTGATAGCCACCGCGCCTATTCATATGGGCGCGCTGCTCACGGATTTGGAAAAAGGGCCGTTGTGGCGGTGGGATTACGCAACACACATAGAAGTCTTTTTACCAGGCGTGAATTTATCCTCCTTGACGGACACAGAGCGGTTTTCGGGGCGAAACATTTTTGCGGTTGAAACGCCTTTGGGGTGGGAAGTTTTTCGCGCCGCTCGCGCGCAGTTAATCGCGCCCAATCATTATAAGCTCTCTCATCTCCTGCGCGGGCTTCAGGGCAGCGAAGCGGATATGGCCGATGTCGTTTTGGCTGGCGCGCGCATAACCCCGCTTAGTCAAGGCTGGGCCGCCTTAAGTATTCCCGCTAGCCTGATTGGCGAGACGGTTACACTCACAGTTCAAGCTAGCGGAAGAAGGGGTGATGATTTAGATTTTCCCTACCAAGGGAAAAACCTGAGACCCCTTGCGCCTGTTCAGGTAAAAATCAATTACAGCGGCCGAGATGTTGATGTGAGCTGGATACGGCAAAGCCGCATTGACGCAGAAAATTGGGGCGGACTGGATGTTCCTTTGGGCGAAGAAAAGGAAATATATCGAGTGCAGCTTACCTCTCAGGCTCAAACATTATCGGAATATCAGGTTGAGCTCCCTCATATCAGACTCTCCAAAGAAGATGTCATGACCGCCCAGCACATCAGGATTGCGCAAGGGAGCCAACAATTTGGTTGGGGCGCGCCCAGAATTATCACGCTTTAATCCCTTGTTCAGGCGGCTTTCGCCCCTAAATATAGGGTATGGCAAAAGATCCATATAAATTACTCGGCCTCACGCGGTCGGCGTCAGAAGCGGAGATCCGCAAAGCCTATCGCGGGCTTGCGAAAAAATATCATCCTGACGTGAATAAAGATAATCCCAAAGCGGCGGAACGTTTCAAGGAAATATCTGCGGCCCATACTTTATTGTCGGATAAAAACATGAAAGCGCGCTATGATAGCGGGCAGGTTGATGGGTCAGGTCAGCAGAAAAACCCATTTGCGGGCGGTTTCAGCGGTTCTAACCCCTTTGGAGGCATGGGCGGCGGGCGGCGGCGACAAATGGCCGGGGGGCAAGATGACATGTCCGAATTGTTCTCGTCATTATTTGGCATGAATATGGGCGGAATGCGCGGAGGGATGAACCAGCGCAGACAGCCGCCCAGAAAGGGCGCAGATATTCGCTATAAAATGAGTTTGCCATTTATCGACGCGCTGAAAGGCGGGCAAAAGAAGCTTAAAAATGGCCTTGTGGTCAAAATTCCCAAAGGCGCTGACGATGGTCATGTCATTCGCTTAGCCGGCAAAGGTAAGCCCGGAATCGCGGGCGGGCCAGCGGGTGATGCGAGTGTTGAAATCACACTTAAGCCGCACCGTTATTTTTCTCGTGAGGGTACGCGGCTCAACTTAACGCTCCCTGTCTCGCTGAAAGAAGCGGTTCTGGGCGCAAAAATTCCGATTCCTTTGCCAGACGGGGACGTAACGTTAAAAATTCCCCCTGCGAGCAATACAGGTACAAAAATGCGCCTGAAAGGAAAAGGCATTAGAGGGGGTGATCTGGTGGTCACGCTCCAGCTTGTGATGGACGAGGGGGAGGCTAAGTCATTGGAAAAATGGGCAAAAAAATCACGCGGCTCGAAAGGTTTTAATCCGCGTCGTGAGTTAGGCGCTTGAAAAAATAACAAAATGAGGGGGCGAAAAACAGTGAAAAATAAACCAAATATATATGCGGTATTCAGACTGTGTTCAGGGGCTCAATGGTAGACAGTGTCTATGATACGTAATTCAAGATATGTCATAACAGCTTTAAGCGCTGTTTTGCTGTTGGGTACGACAGCCATGCCTGCCATGGCTAAGTCTGGTAATTGGAACGCTCATGCGCATAAAAAGCGCGTGTATCCAGCTTACCAAACAGTTGCGACCCCGCGCCAAATTCCGGTAATTCGGTCAAATGGGCACATAAATCAAAATTATCCTCTCTTGGCCCAAAATAAGATTTCACCTGCTGAGGCGAAATCAATTGCCCGCCGCCACGTTAAAGGCGGAGAAGCTGTCGATATTTCCCGTAACGGAAATACATACCGCGTGAGAGTGATTGCTAAAAACGGCAAGGTTGTTGATGTTTTCATTGACGCCAACACTGGACGTGTCAAAAGATAATCCCGTAGGATTCGTCATCCAATTTTATAAATCACGAGGACCTTATGCGTATTCTTGTCGTTGAAGATGATCCGGACCTGTCCCGGCAACTCAAAGAAGCCCTGATTGATGTTGGCTATGCTGTTGATATAGCGGGTGACGGCGAAGAAGGTCATCACCTGGGCGATACGGAGCCTTATGACGCCGTTGTCTTGGATCTGGGGCTTCCTGTTATTGACGGGGTAAGCGTTTTGCAAAAATGGCGCTCTGATGGAAAAAAGTTTCCTGTCCTTATTCTAACCGCGCGAGATCAGTGGAGCGAAAAGGTCGCGGGATTTGACGCAGGCGCGGATGATTATTTAACCAAGCCTTTTCATACGGAAGAATTAATGGCGCGTTTGCGCGCGCTCCTCCGCCGGGCCGCAGGTCACACAACAGATACAATTGATATCGGAGAGTTGTCTGTTGATAACCGCTCCGCGCGAGCCTTCGTCAACGGTATGGCGGTCAAACTCACCTCACATGAATTTAGGCTGTTAAGCTATATGGCCACGCACCGCGGACGGGTGATTTCTCGCACGGAACTTGTTGAACATATTTATGACCAGGATTTTGATAGAGACTCAAATACAATTGAAGTCTTTGTGGGGCGTCTGCGCCGTAAAATCGGAACGAACCGTATCGAAACGGTCCGCGGTTTAGGCTACCGCTTAACAGACCCGGATGAGGCAACCGCCGGATAATTTATGACAGAACCGGGGAGCCCAAAGACTAGCGCTTCTACCGCAAATAGATCCTTGGTTGTGCGCCTTGTGCGCGGGGCTGTCTTATGGGCCTTACCTCTTTTGCTCGTTACCGCTTTGACGCTGACATGGCTTTACCGAAATACAACTTATCGCAGTTTCGACGACCCGCTCGTCAGCGCTGTTACCTCTCTGATTGCTTCGGCAGAGGTTGCCGATGGGACCTTAAGCCTGAGCCGTGAACCCCTTGACCCGCGTTATCAACGCGCGCTTTCGGGCCGGTATTGGATGATCGGATTTCTACAAGATGACGGTATGATTGAACCTATTGCAAGTTCTCGGTCATTTTATGAAGAAAGTCTGATCTTACCCAAGGCCGATGTCATCCAGCTACAATCTCAGCAAGGGGAGGAGGTCAGATCTTCGGCGCGCGGTCCAGATAATGACGAGACATTGCGCTTGGTGGCGCGGCAAGTCGTGTTGCCCAATATGCAGGCCCCTGTTGTGATTTTGGCTGCCGCAGATAGCCGTCAGGCGCGGCGCAGTATTTTCCGGTTTGCTCTAACGGCGTCCGGCCTCATGCTCTTAATATCGCTTGGGCTAATTACGGCGGTTGTGACCCAAGTTAGAAGCGGGCTGAAACCTCTTTTTGAACTCCGAGATAAAGTGGCTGATGTGCGAGAGGGCCGCGCGGCGCAGGTCGACGGAAAATACCCGGCCGAAATACAGCCGCTGGCCACAGAGCTAAATTCTCTCATTACGCATAACCGCGATGTTGTAGAGCGTGCGCGCACCCATGTCGGCAATTTGGCTCATGCGCTTAAGACGCCTTTGGCGGTTTTGCAAAACGAGTCCCAATCTCGGGAAACCCAGCTATCAGAAGTTGTGGGCCGGCAGACCGACGTTATGAAAAAGCAGGTGGATCATCACCTTCGCCGCGCCCGAGCTGCGGCGCGCGGACAAGCGATTGGTGTATCCGCTTCCGTGAATGAAACACTTGAAGGTTTGGCGCGAACATTGAGCGTCATTTACAGAGATAAAAATATAGATTTTGACATCGACCTTGCCCCAGACTTGGTGTTCAGAGGCGCCAAGCGTGACCTTGAAGAAATGGCGGGTAACCTCATGGACAATGCTTGTAAATGGACGAAGTCTTCTATTCTTGTACAGACCAAACCC
Organism: uncultured Hellea sp.; assembly: GCA_964548315.1. Classification (GTDB taxonomy): domain Bacteria; phylum Pseudomonadota; class Alphaproteobacteria; order Caulobacterales; family Maricaulaceae; genus Hellea. Next base: position 17,593 of record CAZJRU010000008.1, on the reverse strand, counting down.
CTGAGCGATGGGCAATTCCTGATCTCTGTATCTGATGACGGACCAGGCATGTCCGAAGATCAATATAAAGAAGCGATTAAGCGCGGTGCGCGGCTAGATGAGGCGACCCCAGGAAGTGGATTAGGCCTGGCCATCGTTGATGATTTAGCTCGGGCTTATAATGGGGCCTTGACGTTGGGGAAATCCGACTGGGGCGGGTTAGAATCCGTCTTGAAATTACCTAGTAGGCAATAAGCTAAGACATCAAGTAAGGAATTATCATTGGATAAGCTGCCCCCTAAACCTCGCATTCACCTTGAAAACCGAGAGAAAAATGGCGCGCGTATGCTGTCTCCGACGGCAAATCGCAATAAGGCCCCGATTGGCGAGGTTTTAACCTCTTATTTGCCGCAAGGAGCAAAGGTGCTCGAAATCGCGTCGGGTTCGGGGGAACATGCCGTTCATATGTGCGGCTTAAGAGCTGATATATCTTGGCAGAATTCTGATCCGGATGAAGTCTCCAGAGCGTCACAAGATGACTGGGCGTCGGCGCGCCCGGGTCAAATTTTAGCCTCTCTACCTTTAAATATGACAGAAGAGATGTGGTGGCGAGATTTGGGCAAATATGATGTCATTTATTGCTCAAATATGATTCATATCGCGCCATGGGAAGCAGCTTTAGGACTGGTTAAGGGCGGTGGAAAACTCCTTAAACCGAAGGGTCACTTTTGTCTTTACGGCCCTTTTTTAGAAGGCGCGGATACAGCGACGTCTAATTTAGAATTTAGTGAAAGGTTGAAGGCCAGAAACTCAGATTGGGGTGTAAGAAAGTTAAGCGACGTTAAGCATATATTTAGTGAACAGGGGTTTAATCTAATCGCCCGAATTGTGATGCCAAAAGAAAATAGGCTTCTCATTTTCGAGAAAACGTAAAACAGGGCTCAATCATGACAATTTTGTCATGATTTGGACAGATTAAGGATATGTGCAGCTTGTCACACTGCATTTGAGTTGGAGTGATTATGCCTTCAAAATTGCTATATAAGGGACTTATGGGTTCCGTCATAACGCCGGCTATCTGGCTTGGCGTCGGAATTGCGCCTGCCGTTGGGCAAGAGGCGTTTGTACCTGTCATAAATGATGTTGCCCCGCCTGCCCAGGCGCCAGCTGGGGAGGTCTTTACACCGCTACGGGAAGGTTCCGTGACCAGCACGCCATTGACCCCGCCGCTGCCGGAAAGCCTAACTGCGCCAGCCCCGTCATTCAGCGCGCCTCAATCTACAGCCTTTCCGGCGCCGAGTGTTCAATCATCGCCGCCAATTAATAGCTATACCAATAGTTATACGGCTCCGATAACGTCGCTTCCCTCGATCGCGGACCTGGTGGACGAAGTCAGTCCCTCTGTGGTCAATATTGTTGTGACAACGGATGATGGTGAAACGACTTCTGAGGGCCAAGGATCTGGATTCATCATTTCCAGCAACAAAGAAGTTGTTACGAATTATCACGTGATTGACGGCGGAACCAATATTGAGATTGAATTTAACGATGGGCAGAAATTCCCAGCCAGCATCATAGGTACCGATGAAGAAACGGATCTGGCCTTATTGAAAATTGAAAGCCCAAAAGACTTTCCGCATGTCGACTTTCACCAAGGCACGAAAACCCGCATTGGGGATTGGGTCGTGGCGATTGGCAACCCTTTTGGGATTGGTCAATCTACAAGCTTAGGCGTAATTTCTGCTATTGGGCGATCACGCGTGGATAGCGGCTCTTATGTGGATTACATCCAAACGGACGCCACCATTAATAGAGGAAACTCTGGCGGCCCGCTCTTTAATTTAAAAGGCGATGTTGTTGGCGTGAATTCCGCGATTTATTCTCCAACAGGTGCCAGCGTTGGGATTGCCTTTGTTATTCCGCACCAAACCGCGGAAGGGATTATTTCATCTATCCGTCAAGACGGAAAGGTTCGCCGAGGATATTTAGGCGCAGGCTTACGCACGGCAACATTCGAACTTGATGATAACAAAGGCGTATTTAAATCGGGGGCGACAATTACAAGCGTCGTACCTGGAAGTCCTGCCGAAATATACGGACTTCAATTTGATGATATAATTCTTCGAATAAATGATCAAACGGTTCGAAACTCAGTAGAAGCGACCCGCGCTATCGGGGGTCTTCGCCCCGGCGATGTCGCAAAAATTATTTATGAACGTGAAGAGAAAACCTATTCTCAAAATGTTTCGATTGGCGAGCGTCCTGAAAAAATTGAAATTCAGCGTGCCTCCGCCATTGCGCAAGGCTTACCTCCGCCCCCGCCAAAAGAACCAGCTCGCGCGAAAGTCAATATTGATACAGGTTTACAAGTTTTGGATTTAAGCGCGGAGTTTAGATCCGCCATTGGTATGCGCCCTGACCAAGTCGGTATATATGTCGAATCTGTTACGCCTGGTAGTGCTGCTGAAGCAAGCGGATTTAAAACAGGCATGGTCTTACTCGACGCCGACGCGCAGCCATTGGCTGAAGTCGCGTCCTTGCGAAGCATTGTCTTGAACGCGAAAATAGCTGAGCAAGAAAGTATTGTCATGAATGTGCGCCTGAAAGACGGGCAAGAAACTTATATGGTTTTAGCACTATAGAAAAATAAAATGGGATAAATTTTAAACTGAATGGGGGAACATTCTAGGAGAAGAAAATATGAGAATATTAGTTGTAGAAGATGACGAAGTCGCGGCCGAATATGTCCGCAAAGGACTAATGGAGGCGGGCCATGTTGTGGACCTGGCTCCGGATGGTGACTTGGGGCTAGAAATGGCCCGCGCGGCTGACTATGACGCGCTCATATTAGACCGCATGCTCCCTAAATTAGATGGGTTGGAGCTTTTAGGCGCTCTGCGTGAAGATGGCGACGGAACCCCTGTTTTAATTCTATCCGCTCTGGGTGAAGTCGACCAAAAGGTCGAAGGCCTAAGGGCCGGCGGAGATGATTATCTTGCCAAGCCTTATTCCTTTACAGAGCTATTGGCCCGCGTTGAAGCGATCGGCCGGCGTTCTGATCCAACCGCGGCTGTCACAAAATTAAGCGTCGGAGGGCTTGAAATGGACCTTCTGGCAAGAACTGTTCGCCGCGATGGAAAAAAAGTGCTCCTTCAGCCGCGAGAGTTTCGCCTTTTGGAGTGCCTCATGCGTAACGCAGGCCGTGTGGTAACCCGCACCATGCTTCTCGAAAAAGTTTGGGATTATCACTTTGACCCCCAAACGAATGTCATTGATGTTCATATTTCGCGCCTACGTGGAAAAATTGACAGAGACTTTGATGAACCTCTTCTACATACAGTTCGGGGTGCAGGTTACCGCTTGCAGACTTAAACGTGACTTCGTAAGCCTCTCTCATGATTGAGGCCATTAAAAAGCTCTATAAAAATACGCTCTTCAGATTATCTCTGTTGGGCGCATTTTTATTTGTGGCGTCACTCTTTGTCGCCATGGGTTATGTATATTACGCGATTATTGAATCCGAGCTGCGGCGGGTGGACCGTACTCTGGAGACAGAATTTGCCGAATTTCAAAAATTATTTGATGAGCAAGGGATTGTCCGCGTTGACCGTGAAGTCATTATCCGCTCCGCTTCCGCCGAAGGATGGTACGCTTTATTGGGTGATAATATCGCAGCAGGGAATTTAGTCTTTCAAGACGTAACGGCGGAAGGTAGCGAGCTTCCTTTGTTGACGGGCTTAAAACCTGACGAATTTCGTAAAATCCCTTTCACCTATAGTAATCCTGAAAGCGAAGAAGCGGATCTTCAGGACAGACGCGCAAGAGGACTTGTTGGGCCTATTCGAACGCCTAACGGCGTTGCGGCCATCCTTGTTGTTGCGCGAGACGTTGAGGCGACAATGCGAACGGGCGCAAAAGTACGTACGGCAATTTTGACGTCGTCAGCGATCGCCTTAATTTTGGGATTGATTTCAAGCTGGTTTGTGTCTCGCCGATTTACGCGCCGCGTCGAAGCGTTCAATAAACTTGCCGATGACGTCAGGGCAGGGAATTTAGACCGCAGGGCCCCGCGAAATTATTCAGAAGATGAAATGGATATGTTGGCAGAGCACCTCAATGCGATGCTTGACCATATCGACCGTTTGATGAAAGCGATGCGGTATGCGGGAGATAGCGTGGCTCACGATTTACGAACGCCTTTAACACGGCTGCGCACGCGCCTAGAAAGCGCGGCTGTCGAGCTTGGAGATTCAGATGAAGCGCAAACGCTTTTTGACGCGGCGGGAGATGCTAGCGAACTTCTTCAAACCTTTGACAGCGTGCTTAGAATTGCGCGTTTGGAAGCAGGCGAACGCCGTGAGCTCCTACGAAGCATTGACCCGAAGCCGATTTTGGATGACCTAGCTGAATTATATGAACCTGCCTGTGAAGATGCAGGCCTTAGCTTTACTTCGGATATCACCTCAAATATTGAAATATTACTGGATAGAGGGTTGCTCTCACAAGCCGTCTCTAACCTCATTGAAAACGCAATTAAATATACCCCAAAGGGCGGAAAAATAACCTTGTCCTTGACTAAGAATAATCAAAGCCAAGCTGTTATATCTATTGCAGATGACGGACCCGGTATCCCTGAAAAGGACCGCGAGCGCGTCAAGGAGCGTTTTGTAAGATTAGATAAAAGTAGAACCTTGCCAGGGAGCGGCCTTGGTTTAGCTCTAGTGGAAGCGGTCGCTGATTTGCACCGTGCTGAATTTATTATGGAAGACGGTTTAGGAATGCAAGCAAAGCGGCCTGGATTGAAGGCCTCTTTGATTTTTCCAAGACGGCGTCATCTCAGATCGAAAATGCGGGCTCAAGCTGAGGTTTAAGCTGCGGGTTCGATATATTGCTGTGGTAGTTGCGGTGAGGGCATTGGAGGTTGTTGCGCCGCCGCTGGAGGCAACTCCATGTATTGCGGGTTAATCTGGGGCTGAGCTGCAACTTGCCGCGCCGCCGCGCCGCCTCCCATTTCGCCTTCGGTTAATACATCTGCGATATCCTGAGCCAGTCTTGAGATTTCGTTACCGACTTCCTTGTTGTCTTTCGCTGGTTTGGCGACTGTTGGTTTATTTGGAAGTGTAAAGGTGACTTTTGTACCTTGGCCGACAACAGATTCTATTCTGAAATTCCCGCCGTGGAGTTCCACAAGGGACTTTGATAGGGCAAGTCCAAGACCTGTCCCTTCATGCTTTCGAGAATGTTGGCTGTCAATTTGTTCAAAGGGTTGTGCTAATCTTTGGATATCTTCTTCTGATATTCCGATGCCGGTATCAGTAATGCTCATTATAAGGCCTGCAGAGTTTGGATTGACATCGATTGTAACAGCGCCACCTTCAGGCGTAAATTTAATAGCGTTGGTTGCTAGGTTTAGTAAAATTTGTTTAACGGCTCTTGGGTCGGCTTCGATTTCGGGGACGACTTGTTCATCGTAAATCAGCTTCAGCCGATTTTCATCCGCACGTCCGCGTACGATACGAATGACTTGATTGATCATATCGCTCATTTGGAGCGTCTCTGTGTTGAGGGTCATTTTACCCGCTTCAATTTTAGACATATCTAGAATGTCATTGATCAAGGATAAAAGATGTTGTCCGGAGAACAAAATGTCGCTCACATATTCTTTGTAACGGGGATCGCCTAAAGGTCCGAACATTTCTTTTTTCATAATGTCCGAAAATCCATTGATGGCGTTTAAGGGTGTTCTAAGCTCGTGACTCATATTCGCTAGAAACTCAGATTTAGATTGATTAGCTTCTTCGGCGCGAATTTTTTCTTGCTCGTAGTTTTCAGCGAGTTCGACTATCCGGACTTGGGATTGTTTCAAAACATCAATGGTTCTCTGGAGGGCGCCCTGATTGACTTGAAGTTGACTCTCGCGGGTGCGAATACCGGTCACATCTGTTCCGATACTTACACGGCCACCGTCAGCCGTATGGGTTTCTAAATATCGTATCCAGCGTCCGTCCTTAAGGTGAATTTCGTATCCGTTGGTACCGTCTAAAGCATAGGTTTCCTGGATAGCGTTTTTCGCATGATAATCGACCGTTGCATTATCAAGACCTTGTTGTAGCATTTGCGGGTCTATTCCAAAAAAGTCTGAAAACCGGTTGTTCCACAAAACAAGCCTGTCCAGTTGATCCCAAATAACAAAACTATCATTCATGGAACTGAGCGCATCATGTAATCGGGCCTCGGCGGCCTGCAGACGTGTTTGAGTGCCGCGCATCTCTGTCACATCAAGGGCCATACCAATAACGACTTTAGCTTTGTCAGAGCCGCGAACAGATGGCCGGCCTCGGCAAGCCAAAGAAAGGGGTAGATGCGCTGGCGTAACATCAATTTCGAATTCCCCGCTTACATGAGATCTACGAATGAGGGATAGGAGTTTTTCTCGATCAGAAGATCCAAAAAGGCCCAAAAATTGCGGCATTGAGAGTGTTTTTTCCTGTTTGGGCAGTCCTAATAAACTAGCTAAGGATCGGCTAATATAGGCTTGGTTTTTTGCTAAATCGACTTCCCAAATGCCGCCATGAGAGCTGTCTAGTGCAGCTTTATATCGTTCTTGAGATACTTCATCAGAAGCTTTTTTGGATTTTATTTGATCTAACTGTTGTTTCATTATTTTTATCATTCGGTGTATGAGCCAACCTGTTCCGGCAAATAGGAGCGAAAATAAAAATAAGTCATTTAGAAGCTGGGGCGACATCTTGTGCGGGTGACTATTTAAAACGGTCAAGGATGAATTGGGGATTCGCGAGGATAGAAGCCAAGATTTTTCACCGTTGAATTTATGGGCGATGGCCATTCCGTTTTCTGATTGCGTCAGCGTATTGAGTTTTCCAGGGCTTAATCTGAAGTGCTGGAGTGTCCCGTTTAGTCCTAGAGGCTTTGAACCTTCGATGACGCGTCCGCCATTTTGAATAACAACCATGTTAAATTTTTCGCCATTCACAAGGCTACCAGGTGCGAGAGCAGCTACTAGAAAGCCTTTAGCCGTGCGCCGTGTAATCACAGGGGTAATTGTTCCGTCCTTGGATATAAGCGATGATATTTGCACGCCGCCATTTGGAAAATTTCGGCGATCGATTTGTTGCAAAGCTTTGCCTGCCTCTGAAGAGGTTGATAAGATATTTCCAGATGAACTTAAAAGAGCAGCAGCAACGATATCAGGATTTTTTACTGTTGTATTTACGATTTGCTGTGGACCGCTATAGCCGGACAAAACCTTATCCATCCAGACAACTTTATTATCCAGCGCAAAGGCAACGTTTCTAGCCTCGTTTGAAATTTCGGTTTTATAGGAATTTATCTGTGAAGTTTTATATTCGGAATTATCAAGATAAAGCTTTAGTAAGACAGTTAAAACAAAAAGAGTAAGGAATAAAATTACGCTTATTATTATATTGCGAATTGTTCCCTCGCCCAAGTCTTCTTGAAATTGGTCTAGGCCCTTGGAAAATCCAAGTCGGTTTTGTTTTTCTGGGATGATTTCAACAGAGGCTCTGTGGCCGTGTGCTTGGGTGGGATGTTGTCCTGGTCTTGGAGAAAATGGGGGTGAGGACGGGGCCGCAGGGGCGCTTTGAGGGTGTGGCGGGAATTGAACAGGTACAGGTCCCTGCGCGGAGCTTTCAGTCATATAGCGATTTACAGACCCTGTTTGCACGTTTGATTTCTCCGAATCACTTTGATAAACCGTAAATTGTCCAGTTAAATTAGTCGAACAAAACGTGACTGCATTTGCCACGAATATACTTAAGAAACACTAAATGCGGGTCTCAGTTTCTGGTTTTCCGATTGCAAAGCCTTGTGCCGCGTCAAAACCTAAGTCAATGACGAATTCTTTAATGTCGTTTGTTTCGACGCCTTCAGCAATAAATCTAACATCTAAGGCCTCTCTCAAAGATAAAAGGGCCTTAAGAATGGCGCGATCACGAGAAGAATTATAAGCTGCAGCAACAAAACCGCCATCGATTTTGAGCCAATTTGCAGGAAGGGCACGCAGATATCTAATAGAGGCTGCGCCAGAGCCGACATCATCCAAGCAGACGGGGTGACCTCGGCTTTTAAGTTCTGATAATAAGCTCTCCGCGTGACCAAGGTCATGCATGTCCCAGCTCTCTGTAAGTTCAATGACGAGCTTAATCGGAGAGGCCTTCAGCGCTGTCAGGCAAGCGAGTACGGAGCCTTTAAAGGTGGATTTATCAACAGAGGCGCCGGATAGGTTAATCGCAATACCTGTATCATCTGGATTATCATTTAAAACTAATATGGCCTGCGCCAACATCGACAAGTCTAAATCGCGTATAACGCCAGAGAGTTCAGCGGGCCTTAAGACCCCTTCGACTTCTTGATCATGATCAAAACGCACCAGCCATTCATGGTGGTGAATATGTCCATCCTTAAGATCAACAATGGGTTGTCTTAAAATAGAATATAATTGCTCTGATACGTGAGTTCTAAATCCAGCTGCGGTGCGAATATCTGCCATTCCAACACGCTATCATAGGGGTCTAAATATTATCCTAAAGTTTTAGTCGCGATTTCAAGTACGTTTTTAGACGGCTTAGATTTAATAATGGTCTCAAGTTCAGCTTTGATTTGCCTTTGACGCCCCTTGTCCAGTTTGCGCCAAATTTCATAAGCGCCAAGCAGCCTCGCCGCGACAGAGGGGTTTCTCGTGTCCATCTCGAGAACCTGCTGCGTGAAGAAACGATACCCGTCTCCGCTAATATGGTGGAAAAGATGCGGGTTACCCATTGCAAAGCCGCCAATAAGGGCTCGCACCCGGTTAGGGTTACGGGGATCATAAGCCTTATGCTGGGTTAAAGCTTTTAGGCCCTCTGTCCCATTAGGGTGTTTTCGGGCCGCTTGAACGGCGAACCATTTGTCGATAACAAGCGGGCTCTTTTCCCATTTTTTGTAAAAATCATCCATGGATTGATCAACGCGCCGGCCGCCAAGTTTGTCCAATGTGACCAAGGCTGATATTTCATCTGTCATATTTGACGCGCTGGTAAATTGAGAGATTGCTAAAGAGGCGGCTTGTGGGTCTTGACGGCATGCAAGCAGAGACAGGCATCTATTTTTCAGGGCGCGGCGTCCCGCGGAGGCGGCGTCCGGACTGAAGATATTATCTTTTTGCAACTCGTGATATTTAGCCAATAAGCGATGTCTTAAGCCATCGGCTATAGCGCGATTAAGCCAATGGCAGGCGATATCTATCGCAATTGGATCCGCCTGATCTAAGTTTTGCTGAACTTCTTGCGCAGATGGGCAGGTTAAGGCGAGGGCCTTAAAACTATCGTTAAATGCCTTGTCTTCAAGAGTTTTGCCAAGGGCTGACACATAGCCCGATAAGGCAATATCAGCTTTAGGCGGGCGGCCGGTTTCAATGGCCTTAGCCATCTTCATCAGAATTTTCCGAGCTAAGCTTTGACCTGCTTCCCAGCGATTAAATGCATTGGGATCATGTGCCATTAAACGTAAAACACTATCCGTATCTTGATTGAAATCTAAAATGACAGGGGCAGAAAAATCTTGAATTAGAGAGAGACTAAAAGGCTCATGCTTAAGAGCCGTTTTAGGCAGATCAACAGTTGTTTTTTGCGTCGTTAAGATTGTCACCTGCGGCTCACTGAGCGCGCCGTCATCTCCGATGACCTGCCATTTAACGGGAATGACCTGCGGGGCTTTTTTATTTTGGCCAGGCGTGGCGGGTAAAATTTGCTCAAATTCAATTTTTGTCCCTGCGCGCTTTACGTTTAGCGTTGGCGTACCAGCTTGTTCATACCAGCGCATAAATTGCGAGAGATCCTGACCAGAGGTGGCTTCAAAGCAAGCTATAAATTGTTCAACGGTCGCAGCGGACCCATCCAGCGTATCGAAATAATGATTACACCCGTTACGAAAAGCGTCATCGCCCAAGATGATTTTGAGCATTCGAATGAGTTCTGCGCCTTTTTCATATATAGTTGCGGTGTAAAAATTATCGATTTTGACGAAGGCATTGGGCCTGACAGGGTGGGCGAGAGGACCTGCATCTTCTGGGAATTGGCGATTACGCAACATGCGAACGTCTTTGATACGCTGAACGGCTGCGCCGCGCTGGTCGGCTGAAAATTCTTGATCGCGAAAGACCGTGAAACCCTCCTTTAAGCACAGTTGAAACCAATCCCGGCAGGTAATGCGGTTGCCGGTCCAGTTATGAAAATATTCGTGGGCAACAACGGATTCAATGCGTTCAAAATTCATATCTGTCGCGCTGGCCTGATCCGCGAGCAGGAGAGCTGAGTTAAAAATATTCAGGCCCTTATTTTCCATCGCCCCGAAATTAAAATCGCGAACGGCGACAATCATGAAACGGTCCAGATCATATTCACGCCCATAGGCCTGCTCGTCCCAAGACATAGATCGTTTAAGCGCGTCCATTGCATATTCCGCTCGGGGGGAATCTCCCGGGTCAACATAGATCGTTAGCGGGATATTTCGGTTGCTATGCGTTGTGAAATTATCTTCCAGAACGTCAAATTGTCCCGCCACCAAAGCAAAAAGATAACAAGGTTTAGGAAAAGGGTCTTTCCAGACAGCATAATGTTTTCCATCAGGAGCCTTGCCAGAGTCCGTCATATTTCCATTTGAGAGGAGATAAGGATAAAGGGTTTTATCGCCGGTAATTTTGACGGTGAAGACCGACAAGACGTCAGGCCTGTCGACGTAATAGGTAATTCTACGAAAGCCTTCTGCTTCACATTGCGTGCAAAAGCGTCCCGTCGAAACGTAAAGCCCCATTAAGGTCGAGTTTTCAGCGGGGTTACAGCTATTCTCGATTTCTAATATAAAATCATCTGGTGTATGTTCGAAGATAAGATGCGTTTGAGTAAGACGATATTCACTGCGTTTCAGAGCGCGTCCATCAATTTTGACGCTTTTGAGGGTGATGTCTTCGCCGTTAAGTTCAAGCGGGCCTTTGCTTAGGCGCTTCACATCCATTTTACTTTTAACAAGAGTGTTTTGAGGTGAAAGGTCAAAATCAAGTGAGACGGATTTAATCTCAAAATTTGGGGGTATGTAATCCGAAAGGCGGGTTATAGAAGGCGTATTGGGGAGAGTTTCGTTCGGGCGCATTTTAAATCCTTGAGTTGCCCTTTATGTGCCAAGCTACCAAAAATTTGCAAGGTCGAATTACAAGGATACATCACAACTCATTAAAGTATCAGGCGGAATGAGTTGCTCCCCTTTCCAAACTCATGCACAAAGTCATTATGCGTCTTATCAGTGATAATATATTAGAAGAAGTACGACAGGCCACGCCAACCTATCCAGCTATTTATCCCGAGATTGGCGGATTTAATCTCGGAAAACCAACTGAATTCGTAAAGGGGCAGCCCTTTGATCATTTTAAAAAAATGAGAGAACAAGCGCCTATATCTTGGACACCTTTGCCCCGAAAAACCAGGGGGTTTTGGTCAGTAACGCGCTATGAAGATGTTAAGAAAGTCGCCTTGTCGCCAGAAATTTATTCGTCTGAATATGGCGGCATTAGTATCGCCCAGCCTCCTAAATATCTGCAGTTTCCAAGAAAACTTGTTCCAGCCGTTATTAATTCTTTGATCAATTTGGACGCGCCTCGACATATGGAATTGCGTATTCAGCAAAAAGACTTTTTCATTCCTAAATTTGTTAAAACACTGACTGAAAATGTCAGCCGCAAAATTGATGAGCTTTTGGATAATCTGGAGGCCGAAGCTAAAAAGACGGGTGAGGTCGATTTCGTCCGACACTTCTCAGAACAATTACCGCTCTATACACTCTGTGAGATGCTCGGTATCGATGAAGAAGACCGGCCTAGAATTATCCGGTGGATGAATTATTTGGAAATGGCGCCTCAGGTCGCGACCGCGCCTTGGCAGACGTTCAAAAACGATCCAAAATTTATCATGCGCTATGTTAAAAACGTCAACCAAATGTTTAGATACGGCCAACGCATTATGGAAGAGCGCCGGTTAAAACCGCGAAAAGATCTTTTATCGGCCATTGCGACTTCAACATTAGAGGGGGAGTTTTTACCTCAAGAATTTCTCGATGGATCGTGGCTTCTCATTATTTTTGCAGGCAATGATACAACGCGTAATTCCTTGGGCGGTGTTATGCGTTTGCTGACTCAATTCCCTGAGCAAAAAAAAATAGTTCTCGAAGACCCGTCGCTTATTCCGAAAATGCTCCAAGAATCGATGCGCATGACATCTCCCGTTATGCGGATGCGCCGAACGGTTGTTCAGGAAACAGAACTATCTGGTCAGCGGCTGGCGAGAGATGAAAAAGTCGTTCTGTGGTATGGCGCGGCGAACCGCGATCCAGATATCTTTTCCAATCCGGATGAGTTTAATATTTTAAGGGAGAACGCATCCAAACATATTGCTTTTGGGCATGGGCCGCATAAATGCTTGGGAAGCCGCGTCGCAAATTTACAATTACGTCTTGCCTATGAAAAAATTCTTGACCGGTTTCCAGATATACACTGGACCGGCGAGCAAACTATCGCGGGCAATAATTTTGTGCATAGTATTATGAGCCTAAAAGTTAGGCTCAATTAAGACTGACTAATTTCATCTGAGCTTTGCCGGCCCTTAGAGTGTTTTTTTGATGCCAGTTCACGATTAAGTTGGGCCTTTAAAGCCGTCGCGCCATAAATTTTGGGACGAAACCCTTCATACCAAAGAATTTTTCCAGCGCCTTCCGCACATTTTTGTACAAATTTCATATAACTTTTATGATTAAAGATACCAGCCAGGAGCGATAGGGGGCCATAAATACAGACTTGTGCCAAGCCGATTAAGGACCATTTTAATAAGCCTTTAAGGTCAAAGTTTTCTGGGTCCGCGCAAATGCGGCTTGGCCCTTGGCCATAAGCAAAACTGCGCACGCGAATATATTTATGCGTCATGCGCCAGTCTTCGACATTCTCTCTTGCATAGGTTTGTGAGGACCAAGCTATTTTGACACCTTTTGACTTAAGGTAAGAAAATAGCAAATCGTCTTCGCCGCCCGTTTCATTTGTCTTTGGGCTAAAGGGAGGAGACGGGAGCTCGCAGATGTCGAGGTCCATTAAAGAGTTACCGCATCCGAAAAAATCTTCGACTAATCCGTCCGTGTTTTTGTCAATTTCCCGCGAGAAGAACTCCAGACATTGAGGCTTAAATTTAATGTCTACCTTGCTTTGAGCGTAGGTTGGACAAAAGGCCAAGCCAGCTTTATGGGTATTCATAACACCGAAAAGTCCCTCTAACCAATTATCGGCCGCGATTTGGTCGTCATCCAAAAAGGCTAAGTAACGTCCGCGTGCGACTTTTAAAGCCTCGTTGCGGGCATTCGCGACACCTGGGTCCTTGGCATGTATGTAAATAACTGGAAAATCACAGCTTTTTGCAAAATTACTCACATAAAGCCGCGCAGACGCATTGGGATCGTTGTCTGAAACAATCAGCTCTAGGGGCGTATTCCCCACGCTTTGAGTCTTCAGGCTCTCTAATGCGTTTTTAAGCCCAGCAGGACGCCTAAACGTTGGCACAATCATAGAGATGCCATTTGTCCAATTTTGGTATGTATGTGTCTCAGGAACCATAATCATATGCCACTTTTTCTTCTTGCAGGTGACGATGCAATTAGAGTGCCATTTGACGCTAGTAGATTGGGGTTATTTCACTTTTAAAGCATTTTTTTAAAAGTTTTTCGCTTTATCGGTCCAATAAGCCTGCAAATCTCGCTTAACTTCGGGGGCAAGTATATAAAGGCCAATGAGATTGGGGATCGCCATCACAAAAATCAGAGCGTCCGCGAAATCTAGGATGGCGCTTAGCTGAACCGACGCACCTATAACGATAAAAAGGCAAAAAATCAGGCTGAAGACGAGTTCTTTGGTTTTGCCTTCGCCGAAAATATAGGTCCAACCTTTTGTGCCATAATAGGCCCAGGCCAACATCGTTGAAAAGGCAAATAAGAAGGCGGCTATAGAGAGCGGAACAGGGGACCAAGAAATCTTAGATTCAAAGGCGGCTGACGTGAGTTCTATGCCGCTTAGCCCGCCGCCCATTAAAGTTTCGGTTGGAAAGCAAGTGACAAGCACTAATCCCGTTAAGGTGCAAATCACGACCGTATCAATAAAGGGTTCAAGCAAGGAAACAAATCCTTCAGTTAAAGGCGTTTGTGTTTTGACCGCAGAGTGGGCGATGGCGGCTGAACCGAGCCCAGCCTCATTGGAAAAGGCGGCGCGCTGAAAGCCAATAATCATGATGCCCAAAATGCCGCCAGTTGCGCCTTGCATGGAAAATGCGCCTGCAAATATTGCGCTGATGGCGCGGGGAAGCTCAGCGGCGTTTAAGGTGATAACGATGAGCGCGCCAATGATATAGAGAAGGATCATAAAGGGGACGAGCTTAGAGGTAATCCGCGCGATAGATTTAATCCCTCCGATTATGATAACCGCGACCATGACCGCCATAATGAGCCCGACAAGCCAGCCTTTATTTTGCAAGATACTGACCTCGCCGCCAGTTGCTTCTAACAGCTGCACATAGGCTTGGTTTGATTGAAACATATTCCCAATGCCAAGGCAGCCGATGACAATACTGACCGCATAAAATAAACCGAGAAACTTACCCAGGCCGTGCATTCCTTTGGCTTTGAGTCCATCGCGTAAATAATACATAGGGCCGCCGGAGACAGAGCCATCCGCGTTAATCTGGCGATATTTTACCCCTAATGTGCATTCAACAAATTTGGTTGTCATGCCGACAAACCCGGCCATGGCCACCCAAAAAATTGCGCCGGGCCCGCCAAGCGAGACGGTTATAGCAACAGCGCCGATATTGCCGATCCCGACAGTGCCAGAGACAGCGGCGGTTAGGGCCTGAAAGTGAGAAATTTCGCCCGCATGATTGGGGTCCGTGAACTTTCCGCGAACGATATCGACGGCGTGTTTAAACCCACGTAGATTGATGAAGCCCAGATAAAAGGTGAAAAAACAGGCCGCAAATATAAGCCAGCATACAATGAGGGGAACATCCGTCCCGCCGATTTTAACAGCGAAGAATATAAAGCTTGATATCGCGTCCGTCAGCGGCTGAACCGCATTATCTATGGCCGCGTCTATCCCGTCTGCCATGGCGGTCTGCGGAACGAGACTGGTAAACAATACTGTGAATATGAAAAAGAAACGAGACACGACGCTATTATAAATATGCATTGTGAGTAGCTGTCGGTTTTGCGGCGTCCTGTCAACGGCTTGGGGAATGTAAGTTGACTTTAGGCGTCCAAACACCAGCGTATAATAGCCTTTTGGGCGTGAAGGCGGTTTTCTGCCTCATCGAAGACAGCGCTTTGCGGGCCGTCAATAACGCTAGTTGTGACTTCTTCGCCGCGGTGAGCGGGCAAGCAATGTAGGAATATCCCATCTTTGGCCGCCGCGTTCATAAGACTATCATTGACCTGATGGCTCATCAGGTCAGAGAGCCGTTTATCGGCGTCCGTATCGCCCATAGACACAAATGTATCTGCGATAACAACATCTGTATCCTTACAGGCCACCAAGGGGTCTGAAATCGTTTCTATCTGCGCGCCCTTTGCGCGGGCGGCTTCGACAACTTGTCCTGCAAGCGTGTAACCTTCTGGGCATGAGATGCGTAATTTATACCCAAATTTAGCGGCCGCGTTTACAAAACTAACAGCGACGTTATTCCCGTCACCGACCCAAGTTAGGGTCATATCCGTTAAATCACCGCCGCGCTCTTCGAGTGTTTCAAGATCGGCCATAATCTGACACGGGTGATTATAATCGGTCAGGCCATTGATGACAGGGATAGAGGCGTTATGGGCCAGATTGACCAATGTTTCGTGAGAGTTGGCGCGTAGCATAATCCCGTCCACGAAACGTGAGAGTACTTTGGCGGTATCCTCAATCGTTTCCCCGCGTCCGATTTGCATATCATTGCTTGTGGCTGTGATAGAGCTCCCGCCTAATTGTTTCATGCCCATGTCAAAGCTAAAACGGGTGCGGGTTGATGATTTTTCAAAAATCAACGCCAGAGTTTCGCCATGAAACGGCGCGTCTATATCTCTCTGGCCTTTGGGCCGTCCGGCGCGCGCCTTTTTTATACGGTGAGCTTCATCCAAGACAAAGCGCAACTCGCTTGCAGGAATATCTGCCAGAGATAAGAAATGTTTAGGGTTGGACATCAAGGCCTCACGCAAAAAGTATGTTTAGCGAAATGCGGGCCTTGATGGAAGAAAAAACTTACGCGCTAAAATCGTCCAAACTTTGTGCCTCTTTGAAAGATTTGCGTAAAATGCCAACAGCCTCGCGAACATGGTCTTCCGTAATAATCAAAGACGGGGCCAGCCGCAGGGTATTATCGCCCGCGCTGCCGCCCAAAAGACCATTGTCGAGCGCTATACGGCGAACCTCGACGGCGGGCTTTTTAAGCTGCATGCCGCAGAGCAGGCCTTTCCCGCGAAGTTCGACAACGACATCAGGAAACTCGTCTTTAAGAGACTCAAATTGCTGCTTGAGGAAGTTTGACACTTTGACAACATGTGCCAAAAACTCAGGTTTTGAAATTTCATCAAAGACCGCATTGCCAACCGCCATAGCCAGCGGATTACCGCCGTAAGTGCTGCCGTGTGTACCGGGCACCATGCCTGCCGCTGCGGCTTTCGTCGCAATGCAGGCCCCCATGGGGAAGCCGCCGCCTACGCCTTTGGCCACGGCCATGATATCGGGTTCTGCATTTTCGGCCCATTGATGGGCGAAGAGTTTACCCGTCCGTCCCGCGCCGCATTGCACTTCATCATAAATTAGCAATATACCTTTTTCGTCGCAAAGCTCGCGTAGACCCCGCAGGCAAGCCTCGGGCAGGGGCCGCAATCCTCCTTCACCTTGAACAGGTTCAACCAAAATAGCCGCTGTTTTATCTGAGATAGCCTCTTTAAGCGCGTCATGATCGCCAAAGGGGAGATGAATAAAACCAGGCAGGTTGGGGCCAAAGCCTTTAAGGTATTTCGGGTTCCCGCCCGCGTTAATTGTCGCAAAGGTACGGCCATGAAACGCGCCCTGAAATGTGATAATCTCATAGCGCTCTGGATTGCCATTATCATAATGATACTTGCGCGCTGTCTTCATCGCGCATTCGATGGCTTCAGCGCCTGAATTTGTGAAAAAGACTTTTTCCGCAAACGGCAGAGCATCGCAATATTTCTTGGCGAGCTTTTTCGCGCCGGTTAATTGAAACATCCCAGAGACATGCCAGACTTTATCCGCTTGCTCTTTGAGCGCGCCCACAGTGATGGGATTTGCATGGCCGAGGCAATTGACGGAAATTCCGGCAATGAAGTCGAGATATTTGTCGCCGTTCTCCGTATAGAGATAGGCCCCTTCGCCGCGCACAAATTCCTGCGCTGGGGGTTTGTAGCAGTCATAGAGATTGTCATCATGTGCCATGTTTGGTCCTTAATTTGAAGGAAAGGTAATACCATATGTAGATATTACGGGTGAATGTTTTAATAAAATAGCGTTGGAAAT
>CAZJRU010000007.1:15067-31140 GCA_964548315.1 uncultured Hellea sp. | reverse complement strand
TGAGCCACATCAAGGATACCGCGCCGTACTAGACGGACAAAAAGGACAATAGATCTCATGACAGAACGATTAAGAATAGCGCTTCAAAAAAAGGGGCGGCTGGCGGACGATAGTTTTGCTTTGCTTAAAAAGTGCGGATTAAGATTTGCAATTCGCGGCGGCGGTTTATTAGCCCGAGTCAAAAACATGCCTATTGATCTATTACTGGTCCGTGATGATGATATCCCCTCCTTCGTTGCAAACGACGCGGCTGACATCGGCATTGTAGGTGAGAATGTACTGGTTGAGGAACAACTTACCTCTAAATCGAAGCTCGACGCCGAGATTACAATGCGACTTGGCTTTTCTCGCTGCCGTTTATGTCTGGCGGCCCCTGAACAAAGCGGCATTAAAGCTCCAAAAGCTTTGATGGGAACACGTATCGCCACGACCTACCCGGGCGTCTTGGGACAATATTTAAAAGATCGAAACATTGATGCCACAGCAGTCGAAATGAAAGGTGCCGTCGAACTTGCACCCTCAATTGGGATTGCTGAAAGCATCTGCGACCTCGTATCATCGGGCGCGACGTTAGAAGCCAATGGTCTTGTGGCTTTCGAAACCATTCTAAAGAGTGAAGCCGTTTTAATTCAATCTGAGCGCAATATGTCGGCGGAAAAGGCAGCCCTTTTAAGTAAACTCATGCGGCGTATTGATGGCGTCATAAAGTCAGCTGAAACAAAATATATCATGCTGAATGCGCCAAAAGATAAAGTCGACGCTATTACCAAGCTTTTACCTGGGTCTGATGCGCCGACCATTATTCCATTAGCCGGGAGCGATGACCTTGTTGCTCTCCAAGCTGTTTGTACAGAAAATATATTTTGGGAAACATTAGAAAGCTTAAAAGCTCTTGGAGCGCGCGCTATTCTTGTGCTTCCGATTGAAAAGATGATGTCATGAAACGTTTCATCTGGAAAAATCTAAATCCAGCTGAAAAAACTGATGCCCTTGCGCGACCTCAAGGACTAACGGACCCTGCTCTTTTAAAATCTGTCGTCCAAATAATGACGCAGATAAAATCAGGCGGCGATAAAGCTCTTCTAAACCTCACCAAAAAATTTGATGGCGTAGACGTAAACACGCTTAAAATCACAAATGATGAGATGCAGCAAGCCTGGCGCGACCTTCCGAAATCGCAACGTAAGGCTATAAATACAGCCAAAAAAAACATAGAGACCTTTCACACCGCCCAAATCCCAGAAGATATTGTTGTAGAGACCATGAAAGGCGTGTCTTGCCGGCGGGAGTCGCGGCCAATTGAAACGGCAGGACTTTATGTACCGGGCGGAAGTGCGCCATTGGTCTCAACCTTACTAATGCTTGCTGTGCCTGCAAAAGTTGCAGGCGTACGCCGTAGGGTCGTTATCACCCCGCCCGGTAGGGACGGAAAAATAAATTCCGCTATTTTGGCGGCTGCCTATAGATGTAAAGTTACGGACCTATTTATTGGAGGCGGCGCCCAGGCTATAGGCGCCCTCGCCTACGGCACTGAAACTATCCCGAAGTGCGATAAAATATTTGGACCTGGAAATGCTTATGTGGCAGCTGCGAAGTCTTTGGCTGCACAGGAGGCTGGCGGACCAGCAGTTGATATGCCTGCAGGGCCAAGCGAAGCCATGGTTGTTGCTGGTGAAGACGCAAATCCAGTTTTCGTTGCCTCCGATCTTCTGAGCCAAGCCGAACATGATCCGCTCGCACAAGTTATTTGTATTGCCAGTTCGGATAAAGTAGCTGACGCCATTAAAGTGCAAATCAAGGCTCAAATCGAAACCTTGCCACGTAGAAAAATCGCGATGGCTTCTCTTGCTAAATCCCGAATGGTTATTGCAAATGAGCGCATGGACATCATCGACATCATTAATCGTTATGCACCAGAGCACTTGATTTTACAGGTAAAGCGCGCAGAAAATTTCGTACCCGCCATTCGAAACGCGGGATCTATATTTTTAGGTCCTTGGACACCAGAATCTGCCGGCGATTACGCCAGTGGTACTAATCATACCTTGCCAACATATGGTGCGGCCCGCGCGTATTCGGGCGTGACACTTGAGAGTTTTATCAAATATATCAGCGTTCAGAAAATCACGCGAAAAGGGCTAGAGGCGTTAGGTCCATCTATTGAGACCTTAGCAAAAATGGAAGGCCTTGAAGCTCATAGGCGGGCAATATCCCTTCGGCTAGAAAGCAAGCAAAAATGAGAGATTGGCCAAATAACATTGCGCGCAAAGCTATCTTAGATTTCACAAGCTACTCGGCGCGCGGCGGAACAACGGGGGCTTTACACCTTGATGCAAATGAAAGCCCCTATGCGCCTCCGCCTGTGCGCGGCAGTGAAGACTATAACCGTTATCCAGAGCAACAACCTATAACATTGCAGCAACGACTATCTGAGCTTTACGGGGTTATCCCAGAACGCCTACTAGTCGGGCGTGGCGCGGATGAAGCGATAGAGGTTTTACTCAGAACTTTCTGTGAAGACGGGCAAGATAATATCATGACCTGTTCGCCAACTTTCGGGTATTACAAAACTTGCGCTCAGATTCAGGGCGCGGGGATTATCGACGTTCCATTAGATGATAAATATCAATGGGATAATGAGGCAATCTTCAAAGCGGCGTCGAACGCTAAAAATCTAAAGATTATCTTTTTATGTACGCCCAACAACCCTACCGGAACTGTCATAAAAGACGATCTTGTTGAGAAGCTTTGCGAAAAATTCCCAGATACGCTTATTGTTATTGACGAAGCTTATGAGGAGTTTTCTTCCTCTGCATCTTATATCGCGAAAGTGGACGACTACGCCAATCTTGTTGTAATGCGAACGCTATCCAAAGCCTATGCTTTAGCGGGCGTAAGAGCGGGTGTAGCCATTGCCGACCCTCGCGTTATTAGGTTGATGCTTAAGGTCCTGCCACCCTACCCTATTGCGCGGCCTGTTGAGGATGCTATTTTGGCTGCCCTTTCCCCTGCAGCGATGAGTACGCATACGGCGAGGCTCAAGGAATGGCTAAGTGAACGTGACAGAGTATTTAGCGCGCTTCAAAATTCTCCTTTTGTTAAAAAGGTGTATCCATCAGAGGCCAATTTTCTTTTAATCGATGTGAAAGATGACGAAACGCTGATGCGAGAATTGAGTCGCAGGCAAGTCAAAATCCGGGACTACCGAAAGACGACAGGCCACATGCGTATCTCTATTGGTTCCCCAGAAGAAAATACGATTGCGCTGCAAGCCTTTGGCGTTGAAGTCGAGAACACTCGCCCCGAACGGATTGGGGAAACACACCGAAAAACGAAGGAAACGGATATTTCTGTCCGGGTCAATCTAGATGACCCCAAAACCATTGAGATAAATACGGGTATCGGATTTTATGACCACATGCTTGAAAGCTTCGCTAAACATAGCGGTATTGGTCTTGTTCTAACGTGCGAAGGAGATCTTGAAATAGACGCCCATCACACGGTTGAAGATTGCGCCCTGGCACTGGGAACCTGCTTGAAGCAAGCTCTTGGTGATAAAGCAGGTATCGGGCGATTTGGGTTTGTTATGCCGATGGATGAAACTCAAGCTCGGGTGGCCGTTGACTTATCAGGCCGTCCCGCGATGACGTTCAAAGGTAAATTTCCAACAGATCACGTAGGCGAATTCCCTGCGGAGATGTGCCCACATGTTTTTGAAAGCTTAGCGCAGACTTTAGGCGCGGCTATCCAGATTGATGTGGAGGGCGAGAACACTCATCACATGATCGAGGCCAGTTTCAAAGGCGTAGCACGCGCACTACGTCCTGCCTTCGCTCGTAGCGGTACCGACATAGCATCCACTAAAGGGGTTATTTAGTGTCGATTGTAATCGTGGACACAGGCGTGGCAAATTTGGCATCTGTCCGGTTTGCTTTTGACAGATTAGGCATCACATCCGTTATTTCAGATGAGGCCAATGTCATTACTTCGGCCGACAGAGTTTTAATACCGGGCGTTGGCGCGGCTCCATTTGCCATGCAAAAAATAAATCAAAAGGGACTCACACCCATTCTTAAAAGCCTATCGCAACCCGTAATGGGGATTTGCCTTGGTATGCAGTTGATTTTTGAAACTTTGGAAGAAGGTGGCAAACCAATTAAAGGCCTTGGCCTAGTGCCGGGAACAGTCAGCACTTTAGATACGCGCGGACAGCCTAGTCCGCATATGGGATGGAATACGCTACACCGTGTTAAAGATGACCCCATATTGTCAGGCATCAATGATAATGATTACGCTTATTTCGTTCATAGCTTTGCCGCGAAGGTGTCAGACATAACAGTGGCATCGTCCGACTATGGCACTGAGTTTTCGGCTATTGTTCGCCATGAAAATGTTTATGGGTGTCAATTCCACCCCGAACGCAGTAGCCAAGTCGGCGCTAAAGTCCTCGAAAATTTCTTGAAAGTTTCCGCATGATATTCCCCGCGATAGACCTTATGGATGGCGGCTGTGTACGCCTATATAAAGGCGACTTTAACCAGCGTACAGATTACGATGCTCCTCCGATGGATGTTGCCAAGTCTTACGCTACTGCTGGCGCAGAGTGGATACATATCGTTGACCTAGACGGCGCTAAACATGGCAAAACAGAACAAACAGAATTGATTGTAAAAATCGCCCAAGAAAGCGGACTAAAAGTACAAACCGGCGGTGGCCTGAGGGAACTCTCTCAAATACAACAATTGTTAGACGGCGGCGTCGCCAGAGCTGTTATTGGCTCACTTGCCGTGACTAATCCACAAATGGTCAAATTCTGGATTAATGAAGTTGGGCAAGACAAGATATGCATCGCGCTTGACGTTAATATCGGTGAAGACGGCCAGCCCTATCCAGCCACACGCGGCTGGACAGAAACGGGCAGCCGAACACTTTGGGATGTTTTGGATGATTATATGGGAACTGGCTTATCGACAATTTTGGTCACGGACATAAGCAAGGACGGCGTACTTGGGGGCGCAAACGTAGCGCTTTATAAAGAGATTTTGACAAATTACCCGACGTTAGACCTTATTACATCAGGCGGCGTCGGTACTCTTGGGCACGTTAAGGCACTAAAGGCCTTAAATCCTTATGGAGTGATTATTGGCAAAGCTCTCTATGAGAATAAATTCACACTCAAAGACGCTATACAATGCTAGCCCGGCGTATAATTCCTTGTTTGGATGTACGTGATGGCCGCGTTGTCAAAGGTGTCCAGTTTCGCAATCACGAAGATGTCGGCGATATAATCGACCTTGCAATGCGGTACCGAGATGAAGGCGCAGATGAACTCGTGTTCTATGATATTACGGCTTCTGTTGATGACCGAACTGTCAGTCCCGATTGGGTCGGGGCCGTTTCTCGGGCGATTGATATACCCTTTTGCGTCGCCGGCGGGATCAAAAACGTAAAAGCCGCTGGCGCGCGGCTAGCGGCAGGCGCGGACAAAATAAGCATCAATTCACCTGCCCTCGCACGGCCAGATCTTATAAATGAATTATCACAAGCCTACGGCCAGCAATGTGTTGTTGTTGGAATAGATACATTTGAAGAAGATGGAACTTACCGGGTAAAGTCGCACACAGGCGACCCCGATAAAACTCGCGAAACCGGCCGAAAAACGATTGATTGGGTCAAGGAAGCGACGAAGCGCGGAGCTGGAGAAATTGTTCTTAATTGCATGAATCAAGACGGTGTTAGAAAAGGTTACGATATCAAACAGTTATCTAAGGTTCGTAAGGTGTGCTCGGTGCCACTTATCGCGTCTGGCGGCGCGGGCGCAACTCAGCATTTCGAGGATGTTTTCAAACAGGCCCACGTGGACGGCGCACTTGCCGCAAGCGTCTTTCATAAATCTGTTATTGCTATACCCGATTTAAAGCGGGACCTTAAAGCCACAGGCATAGAGATACGCATATGAAAATAGAGATTAGTACTATGGATTGGAATAAGGGAGAGGGCATTCTCCCCGCTATTATTCAAGACGCCAAGACGGAACAAGTCTTAATGCTAGGTTATATGAATGCTGAAAGCCTAACCAAAACCTATGAAACAGGTTTAGTGACCTTCTATAGCCGGTCTAGAAAAACGCTTTGGACTAAGGGCGAAACAAGCGGCAATACACTCCGTCTCGTAAGCATTGAGAGCGATTGCGATCAAGACACGCTTTTGGTTAGGGCAACGCCAACAGGCCCAACTTGTCATGAAGGGACTACGTCATGCTTTGGCGATAAAGGCCCACAAGGATTAGGTTTTTTAGCAAAACTTGAAAACTTGATTGAGGAGCGCAAAACGGCCGATACCGACAGTAGCTACACAGCGAAATTACTTCAAGGACCGCTACATAAAGCAGCTCAGAAAGTAGGTGAAGAAGGCGTAGAGACCGCCCTCGCCGCTATCGCAGAAACTGATGACGGACTCGTTTATGAAGCGGCTGATTTAATCTATCATTTAATGGTATTATTAGCGGCCAAAGATGTCGCCTTTAATGACGTTATCTCTGAACTTCAATCCCGGCATAAATGAAACGTCTCATAGTATATATAATAGCCTTAACGGCAGGCTCTAGCGCCTGGGCTCAATCATCTTACTTTCATGACTATAAAAGCTTTTTTGGGAAAGAGGATCGTATTGGGCTTTTTTCCGAAGACGCTAAAAACAGGTACTCAGATGCTATTCGCCAGACCATCACTGAAAACACCCTGCTGGTAAATTGTGGATCAAAAGATAAGCCAGCCAGTGGGTTTGTCGTAAACACCGATGAAGGACAACGTATTGTAACCGCGGCGCATAATGTACACATGGCGAAAGAGAACTCCCGCCCATGCAGAACAAAAAAAATAGGCAAAGATGAGGTGATTATTGACGATTTCAAACCGTCTCATCATTTTAAAAATTCATCGACATTATTGGATGCCGGGTTTGATGTAGCTACATCAGAATATAAATTTGATGCCCCGGGTTATAACCTTTGCAAGGCAATCGATTTAGTGTCTGAGCTAACTGTGCCTCAATCCTATGACGGGACGGGGTATCTAGTATTGTCGCCACCTTGCCGCGCTACAAAAATCTCTAAACATATAATTACGACTGACTGCCGAGGACATTACAAAGCTTCAGGCGCGCCGTTACTCGCTATCAAAGATAAAAAGGTTTGCATTGCGGGTGTGTTTAACGCCCATAGCGGACGTTTGATGAATTACGAAAGTTACGCAGCTAATATGGTGTTGGGAAACTAGCTTTTTCAGTTTTCTTATTTTTTGTCTTATCAAGCTTCGGCGGGGCGTAATACGCACCGTTAATACACCCCGCAGTTTGAGACGGATCTGTCAGCGTATTATATGATGACTGAGTTTTGCTACATAAATCTTCCGCTTTGTGATCATAAGCGGCCTGTAAAACATCATTCGTGAAGGCGCAGCCTGATAGAGTTAACGCGCCCAAAACCAGCGTAGATGTTCTTAGCATTTTTGACATAGTTGCTTGCTAAAGCGGCAGCATTACATTCTCAAGTTACAATGTATTTATCTAAAATATCTGGTTAGGTTAAAAGACCTCATGGGTCTTTTTTATAGGCACTTTTACCCATTTGCCGTCAATGTAATGAATGCCGCATTCCGTCTTATCATTATTTCTCCAGCGTCCTGCCCGCGGGTCTTCACCTTCAGCAACACGTGTTGTACACGGCTGGCACCCAATTGAGAGGTAGCCCAGCGCAAACATCGGATGCGGAGCGAGGTCATGTTTACGAATATAAGCCGTGACGTCTTTGGGCGTCCAATAAGCAAGTGGGTTTACCTTCGCCATACGTCCGCCCACCTCCAGAATTGGCATATTCTTTCGATCATCCGTTTGATAACGCTTGCGGCCCGTAATACGGGCATCAAAATCCGATAACACGCTATCCAAAGGCCTCACCTTGCGAAGGTTACAGCATAAATCTGGTTCGGAGCGATGTAAGAGCCCTTCAGGGTCCTCGGCTTTCACGGCGGTTTTATCTGGAAAAATTGTTTTAAAATTCGTAAGACCGAGGTCCTCAATCAAGAGATCACGATACGTCAAAGTTTCGCGAAAATGTTTGCCGGTATCAAGGAAATAGATGGGAATGTTTTTATCTATTTTTGAAGCTAGATGAAGGAGCACAGCCGAGTCAGCGCCTAGAGACGATACCAAGACGATTTTACCATTATACTCATCAACCGCCTTACGCAGCGCCATTTCAGCTGAAAGTCCGAAATAGGGATCATTTGATGTCATCGCGCCCACAGATGTTCGCCGCGCGTCGAACACACTCAAAGCTGGTCCTTGTTTAAACGCGTAGCCGCGCTGATAGGTCAGATTAAAGGCGTCCATGGCATTGAACCAATCACTCTCGGCTTGACGACCATAAGTCGTCTCATCCACTTTAATCGCGTCAAAACCACATTGCAGAGCAAATGCATATTGGTCAGGAATAAGTGGCCCTTCAGCGATTAAGAGGGCCTTATAGCCATATTTTTTTCGTAGTTCGCGAGCGATAGAAAAGCCGCGTCCATCAGCAAAACCTGGAAACTCAACGATAATTGTCTTCACAGTTGGTAGACGCAGCTTGATTGTTTCAAGATCTACATCATTAGGAAGTCGGACTGCCTCACCATGATTGGAATTTAAAAACTGTTCCAGCTCGGGTAAATCAGCAAATGCCTCTGCGGATTCTTGATGACCGTCTTTGATAAGGACAGGATTAAGCGGCATAAAGAACCTCCTTGAAAGGGGCCATGCCGAGACGTTTGAAGCTGTCGATAAACCGCTCATCGCCTTCTCGCACGCCTAAATAATAATCAACGAGGCGTTCAATACCATCAACCAGTTCTTCTTGGCTAAAACCGGGCCCAGTAACTTTCCCGACAGCTGCATTTTCAGAAGCATCACCGCCTAATTTAACTTGGTAAAATTCAACACCCGCTTTTTCCAGGCCTAAAATACCAATATGCCCGACATGATGATGCCCGCAGGCATTTATGCAACCAGAAATCTTTATCTGCATCTCGCCGATTGCGCGTTGCCGCGCAGGATCGGAAAAACGCTCCGCGATTGCCTGTGACACGGGAATTGAGCGCGCTGTTGCAAGCGCGCAAAAATCCATACCAGGGCAACATATTATGTCTGTAATTAGCCCAATATTATCTGCATGTAACTTTACGTCTGCAAGAGCCTTATAAAGCGCATAAAGGTCGGACTTTCTTACATGGGGCAATAGAATATTCTGTTGATGCGTTGTTCGAATTTCTCCGAATGAATATTTATCTGCAAGGTCTGCTACGGACCGCATCTGATCGGAAGTTATATCTCCAGGAGCAAGGTCTAATGGCTTAAGCGATATATTGACGATAGCATACCCCGGCACTTTATGCTCTGCGAGATTGTTCTCCGCCCATAGCGCGAAGGCGTTGTCGGATAATAATTTTGCCTTGTATCCATCGTTATGACTGGGAAGCTCTTGAAAATTTGGGCCTGAGAAATAAGAGGTGATACGAGCAACCTCTTCTGATGACACAGCAATATCAAGCGGTTCTAACGTTTCATATTCCGCGTCAACCATCTTCTTGAACTCGTCTATGCCCGTTTCCGTGACAAGTATTTTTATACGGGCCTTATATTTATTATCGCGACGACCATAGCGGTTATAAACGCGTAAGGTGGCTTCAAGATAAGGCAGGAGTTCTTCGCGAGGTAAAAACGCGCGTAACGTCTGGCCTATAATCGGCGTACGTCCTAATCCCCCGCCGACGATAATATGATAGCCAACGTCGCCCTTATCATTTTTTGTAATTTCAATTCCGATATCGTGAGCTTTAATCACAGCTCGGTCGGTTTTAGATGCCACAACAGCAATTTTGAATTTACGCGGCAAGAAAGCAAATTCAGGATGCATCGTCGACCATTGCCGCAGCAATTCTGCTGTTGGACGTGGGTCCTCGATTTCCTCAGCTGTGGCGCCAGCATATGGGTCGGAGGTCACATTCCGAATGCAGTTTCCAGAAGTTTGAAATCCGTGCATTTCAACGTCTGCTAAATCCTGTAAAATATCAGGAACATCGGTTAATTCGGGCCAATTAAATTGGATGTTTTGCCGCGTGGTGATGTGCCCATACCCGCGGTCATATTTATCAGCAATCATGGCGAGCTGCCGCATTTGCTTAGCGCTCAGCGAACCATAAGGGACAGCCACGCGCAACATGTAAGCATGAAGCTGAAGGTAAAGCCCATTCATCAATCTCAAAGGCCGGAACTCTGCCTCAGTGAGACGCCCTTCCAGTCGGCGTTCGACTTGTCCGCGAAATTGTTTGACGCGGCCTTGAACAATATCGTGATCAAATTCATCGTAACGGTACATTTTTATCTCTTATTTAGGCCGAGTTCTTCGGCTGTGTCGTAACTTGGGCCTTTGACGCGAAACTTTTCACGGTAACGCACTGGCAAGCCTGATTCTGGTTCAATATCGATGAAGTAGACGCCAACAACAAGGTTGGCATTCTCATCAATATCACCTTTGGCTTTCATCTTCTCCATCAAGCCCTCATCTTCAGTCTTAAGCGCTTTGGAGAAATCATGTGACCATTCTAGGTCAGCCGTCAACCAGACGCTTAAACCTTCGCGCAATTCATTCGCCGTTAGGCTTTGAGGGCCTTTGCCTTTGTGCTTAAGCGTACTCATTGGGCCGCCTCCTGAATGAATGATGTTTCAGCAATCGACCGCGGGGAATAACCCAAGAGCAAGATAGCAGGGCCTTTGATACCATGTGCATCAATGTCTTCGGAGAGGCGCCCCAAGGTCGTCGTCATAATGATTTGCGTATCCCGGGAAGCATTTTCAATAACGCTTACAGGTAAAGTCTTATCCCCGCCATGCATTAAAAGCCGTGCTTGAATGAACCCCGAAGCTCCAACGCCCATATACACTGCACCGCGTGAGCCATTTTCAACCAAAGCCTTCCAATCATGTTCCGCATACCCCTTGGCATCATGCCCAGTCAGAAAGGTTATAGATTTATTCCGTCCGCGCGTAGTCAATGACGCGCCGATTTCTGCTGCTGCCGCGTTAGCTGCAGTGATTCCTGGTACGATACTGTAAGGGATAGCCGCCTGTTCTAGGGCTTCGATTTCTTCATCTGCTCGACCAAATATAAGTGGATCACCGCTTTTAAGCCGTACAACGCTATGCCCCTTTAGAGCTTGCTCGACTAAAATGTCGTTGATCTGGTCTTGAGGCGTAGACTTTCCGCCTGGTTCTTTCCCTACGTAGATATATTCTGCTTCGCGTCGACCGAAGTCTAACACCCCTTGACTAACAAGACGGTCATAAACAATCACGTCGGCACTATGTAATTTTTGCCGCGCCGCCAACGTCAATAAATCTTGATTACCTGGCCCCGCGCCAACCAATGAGACCGACCCAATCTTTTTGTCATTATGACCTGCGAGTTTTTTATCAACACGGTCTGTTAGCTCAGTCCCAGAAACACGTAGCTGACTAAGCAAGTCCTTACCGTCAAATATTTCGGCCCAGAAAAGCTGTCGTTGTGACAGGCTTTGGATTTTTAATTTAACCTTTGCCCGTAAGCCATTAATAATATTAGATAGATTACCCAATGATGAGGGCAGCCTCGCTTCAAGATCCGTTTTAATTGCCCTCGCCAAGCTTGGGCTTGTTCCTTCCGTCCCAATCGAAACAATAACGGGAGACCTATCAACTAATGCCGGCGTGATGAAATCACATGCCTCTTTCTGATCGGCGGCATTAACAAGAATACCTTCCGCCCTTGCCAGTTCCGCAATCTTGGCATTTTGAGCATCATCTTCTGTAGCGGCATATAATAAGGTTACGTTGTGAATATCCGACTTTACGAAACTCCTATTGAGCCACTGCAATACACCCTGTTCATTCCATTTCTGAATTTCATCACTGATATGAGGCGCAATCACGACAAGATTGGCTTGCGTCTTTATTAAAGTACGTAGCTTGGCCTCGGCCGCGCTTCCCCCGCCAACAATAGCAATCTTAGCGTCTTTCATATCTACATGTATCGGCAAATAACGCATGGTCGTGTCTTTGGTATGTTCTCTTGATTAACTTGTCCGTTCTATATATAGAACGATAGAGTAATATACCAGACCTTAAACCGAACTTTTTTGTAAGAACAAGAAAATAATGGCTCGACAGAAACGACAACATTGTGCCGAAACAGCGGCTTTGGCCGAGAAATTAGGTAAAACAATATTGCGCCTTAGAACGGCTGATAAAATGTCTCTGGGCGAATTATCCGAAAGCTCTGGTGTGGCGAAGTCTATGATTTCGCAAATTGAAAAAAATGAGACGAACCCATCATTGGCCACCCTCTCGCGTTTAAGCCAAGCTTTAGGCACGAGCGTCGAAGCGATGGTGTCACAAGGTGAAGACGGCTCAGCTCTTGTTCAAAAAACCACAATTCAAGACACACCGCTTCTCAAAAGCGAAGACGGTTTATGTGAGCTTAGAATTACAGGATGGATTGATACCGTTCAGTGGACACAATGGTATGATTTCCGCGCTGCTCCAGGAGGAATATTGGAAAGCTCACCTCATCCTGAAGGCTCAGTTGAAAACCTAACCATTCATGAGGGCGAAATACGTGTTGACGTGGCAGGAGAACATTGGACCGTTAAAGCCGGTGAAACCTTACGCTATCGCGCTGACCGACCTCATAAGTTAACAAACATCGGTCAATCTCGTGTTCATGCGACAATGGTCAATATTTTGGCCCATGCCATCAGAAGCGTTAGTCCATAATCGTTGACTTTAGAGCGGATAATTTCAATGAGACTAGTCGGTCACGATAAGTAAGACTTGAACGCCTGCCTATTTTCGCTAAAGAGCGTGCCATGAATTATCATTCACATTCCGACCCAAAGTCGACGGCCACATTTGGCGACGCGCTACTCGCCAGTTTGGCTCCTGACGGCGGGCTATGGATGCCCGATAAGATTCCTCACTTTGATGATGAGCAAACTGCTAAATTAGCCGCTTTGAGTTTTGCGGATTGCGCAGCCGTTCTTGCCAGAAGTTTTGTCGATGATAGTTTTACAAATGAAGACCTCAAAGAACTGTGTCGCGATGCCTACGATTTCAAAGTTCCACTTCGCGAGTTAAATGGGCGCATACTTGATCCTGCCATGCCTGAAATTGCGGATGAATATATTTTGGAGCTCTTTCACGGCTCCACCCTTGCTTTTAAAGATTTCGCCGCTCGGTTTATGGGCCGTGCAGCTAGCCATGTTATGAGCAAAACCAATGACACGCGTACGATATTAGTGGCCACGTCGGGGGATACAGGTGGAGCTATCGGAGATGCCTTTTTAAACCAAGACGGTATTAAGGTGTTCATCCTATTTCCCAAGGGCGGTGTGAGTAAAGTTCAAGAGCAACAGCTTTGCACCATAGGTAGCGAGAATTCTAACGTCAAAGCGATCGCAGTTGATGGCACTTTTGATGACTGTCAGCAAATAGTAAAAAGTGGCTTTGCAGATAAGCAGTTGACCGAAAAATTTAATTTGATGTCGGCCAATTCAATCAATGTTGGACGCGTTATCCCGCAGAGCTTTTATTATTTCTGGACAAGCCTACAAATAAAAGCGGCTCACCCTGGTTTACCTATCGTCTACTCCATACCGTCTGGAAATTTAGGTAATCTCACGGGTGGTCTAATCGCCAGGCAAATGGGCGCGCCGATTATGAGGTTTGTTGTTGGCAATAATGACAACAACCCCTTTGTAGAGTACTTGAAAACAGGAACATATCGCCCGCGCCCATCAGTTCCAACTCTGTCAAACGCAATGGATATTGGCCGCCCTAACAATTTCCCTCGGATTTTGGGCTTGCTTGATAATGATTATGAAAAGGTCACAGAATTATGCTGGGGCGCAAACTTTTCCGATGAAGTAACCGAGCGACATATGCGCAAGGTCTTTCGTGAAAATAGCTATGTGATGTGTCCGCATACAGCTGTGGGACATCTCGCAATGGATGCCTTTGCCTCTGATATCGACGAAGAGTTTATCAAGGTCACTGTTGCCACAGCTCATCCAGCTAAATTTGCTGATAGTGTCGAGCGTATTTTACGCGAGGATGTCCCCCTTCCTGAAGCCCTTCAAGCCGCAATGAGCAAAGAAAAACGTGTGCATGTTATGCCGCCAAGCCTTGAAG
Source organism: uncultured Hellea sp. (assembly GCA_964548315.1). Classification (GTDB taxonomy): domain Bacteria; phylum Pseudomonadota; class Alphaproteobacteria; order Caulobacterales; family Maricaulaceae; genus Hellea. The sequence continues at coordinate 16,881 of CAZJRU010000007.1, read as the reverse complement.
CCCTAAGTGACTACCTTGAAATCCATGCCCTATGAAATTAACACGGGCTCTTTTTGAAAAAAAATACGCCGATGGGAGTTTAAGATTGGCGTTTGTCGGTATGTCTAACATTGGCAAAAGCTATACGGCTCTTCGATTAGCTACCCAGTTTGATTTTAATCTCATAGAAGTCGATAAAATTATTTGGGAGAACCTTGGCCACGACTCTATGGAGGCTTTCGCAAACTGGCAAGGCCATCCCTATAGTGCCGGTTATCAAGATAGAGAAACCCATTCAATTTCTTTAGAAACACAAGCGACTTCAAAGGCTTTAAAAACCAAAAAACGAAACCCCCTTATTGATACAACGGGCAGCGTCATTTATATTGATGCACCTGTTCTGAAAATCTTAAACCAGAGTTTTTATGTCGTTTATATCGAAGCCATGGACGACCATATTGAGCGTTTGAAAGATCAATACTTTAAACACCCTAAGCCCTTGATTTGGGCTGGCCACTACAATGCTATTGATGGGCTATCTAAAAAAGAGAGCGTATTAGAGTGTTATCCAAAACTCTTAGAGGCCCGGGCAGAAGCTTATGCGCAAATAGCCGATGCTACATTACCCTCAACGCTTATACTCGACCCGAATGTCGACATTGGCGACATTCATGAAGCTTTAAAGCCACCCCGTTAACAAACGCTCTCTTGAGAGCTCCGCTAAAAAATCCAGGTGGTCTGAATTATCATTTAAACATGGAACAGCGGTAAAGTTTTCACCTCCATGCTCCATAAAGGTTTCATGCGCCTCGATTTTTATTTCCTCGAGCGTTTCAAGGCAATCAGCTGCAAAACCCGGCATCATGACAGCAACGTTTTTTATACCCAGATCGGGTAAAGCCTCTAGTGTTTTATCTGTATAAGGTTGTAGCCACGCTTTCGGCCCAAAGCGTGATTGAAAAGTCGTTCTAAGAGTATCGGGTGTCATCTTCAAATGATCCCGCAGAAGGTCTGTCGTCTTGATACACTCGTCTTGGTAAGGGTCTCCCTCATCGACATAACTTTGCGGCAGTCCGTGATAAGATGTCAAAATCACATCGGGCGCCCAATCCATGCCCGCAAGATGATCCGTAAGACTTTTTCCAAGACATTTTATGTAACGTAGGTCATCATGATAATCTCGCAAGATACGAATTTCAGGCACGTCCTTGCGTTTCATAAGAGCCTTGGCAACACCGTCGTAAATTGAAGCAGTCGTCGCGCCTGCAAACTGAGGGTACATCGGAAGCACAGCCACGCGCGAACATCCTTTGGCTTTTAGAGCATCTAGACCTGCGCCTATGGATGGGTTGCCATAACGCATAGCCACCTCAACATGGACGCCAGAGCCAAGCCGTTTTGAAATTCCTGCGGCTTGCTGACGGGTTATGCTTATTAGCGGCCCTTCTCCGTCCGGGTCTCCCCAAACTTTTGCATAGGCTTTGGCAGAACGAGCAGGTCTTGTGCGCAGAATAATACCATGCAGAATCGGACACCATATCCAGCGACTCGTATCAATGACTCGTTTATCATGAAGGAACTCAAACAGGAATTTACGAACGGATTTTGTATCGGGTGCATTTGGCGACCCTAAATTTACAATTAAAAGCCCGGGCTTGTCGCTCATCTTACATCCTTTTTGCTTTTTAATAGAAAAATGATAGTCAAAGTGACGGTTCAGCTTGACCCTTAGTCTATAGCGTCTACGAATAAAACACATGTATTGGATTGAACAGACATTAAGAGGATATAATGCGTAAAATTTTGCTCTCCGCGGCCAGTCTTACATTACTCGG
>CAZJRU010000007.1:0-14967 GCA_964548315.1 uncultured Hellea sp. | reverse complement strand
AAGAGGATATAATGCGTAAAATTTTGCTCTCCGCGGCCAGTCTTACATTACTCGGTTTAATCGCCTGTCAGTCTCAAACAAAAACCGTCGAGACGGTTGAAACGCCCGTAGTGGAGAAACCAACACAGACCGTTGAAAAAACCGTTGTTGAAAATTTGACGGCAGCAGCCTCCGCTGGCACTGAAAATGGTCCGCCGACCATACAGGAAGCGAAGGAGTTTTTGGAAGATTCCGAAAAAGAAATCGTTGAGCTTAGTGCATTCGCTTCCAAAGTATATTGGGTTCAAGCTAATTTTATAACACAAGATACCAATGCCCTAGCCGCAATGGCAGGAACGCAATTTGCGAAACTATCAACGCGTCTCGCGAATGAGGCAAAGCGCTACAATGACTTAACATTGCCCGCCGATATGAGGCGCAAAATGGATGGCCTTAAGCGAGGCAGTAACTTCCCTGCTCCCGAAAAAGAAGGAGCCGCCGAAGAACTTGCAAAAATAATGACCAGTCTTGATGCCACCTATGGAACCGGAAAATTCGAATACGAAGGCAAAACGCTAAACCTCGGCGAAGCTTCTGATATTATTGCAAAATCAAGAAACCCTGAAGAGCTACAGGCGATTTGGGAGGGTTGGCGCACGATATCGCCGCCAATGAAGCCCGAGTATATGCGTATGGTAGACATAGTTAATGACGGCTCCAAAGAACTAGGATTCGAAGACACCGGAGCATTATGGAGGGGCGGATATGACATGGACGGGGATGCCTTCATAAAAGAAGCCGACCGGTTATGGGGACAAGTAAAGCCCTTATATGACCAACTCCATTGCAACACACGTGCTGCGCTAAATGAAACTTATGGTGATGAGGTCGTGCCTTTAGATGAGCCTATTAGAGCGGACTTACTTGGTAATATGTGGGGGCAAAGCTGGGGTAATATTTATGACATGGTTGCACCGAAGGGGGGCGGCAAAGGTGTCGATATTACTAAATTACTCAAAGCCAATAATTATGACCAAAAGCAAATGGTCGAAGTTGGCGAAAAGTTTTTCACGTCTCTAGGGTTTGAGCCCCTGCCAGAGACCTTCTGGGAACGCTCCCTCATTACCAAACCCAAGGATAGAGAAGTTGTCTGTCATGCTTCAGCATGGGATCTCGATGATAGAGACGACATTCGCATAAAGATGTGCACAAAAATCAACGGAGAAGATTTCGTGACGGTGCATCATGAGTTAGGGCATAATTTCTATCAACGCGCCTATAAAAACCAACCAGTCTTTTACAAATCAGGTGCTAACGACGGCTTCCATGAAGCTATTGGCGATATGATCGCGCTTTCCATAACCCCTGAGTACCTAGTAAAAATAGGCCTTTTGGATGAAAAAGACATACCTGGTGCAGATGCCGATTTGTCCCTTTTAATGCGTCAAGCGATGGACAAAGTGGCCTTCTTACCTTTTGGCCTTATGGTCGATCAATGGCGCTGGAAAGTGTTTTCAGGCGAATATAGCCCTGCCGAATATAATTCTGGGTGGTGGGAACTGCGCAATAAATATCAAGGCTTAAAGCCGCCTACTGAGCGCGGCATTGATGCATTTGATCCGGGCGCAAAATATCACATTCCAGGAAACACACCTTATATGCGTTATTTCTTAGCCCATATATTGCAGTTTCAGTTCCACAAAGCCGCCTGTGACATGGCGGGCTATGAAGGCCCTATCCACCAATGTTCTATTTATGAAAATGCAGAAGTTGGAACCCGGTTTAATGCAATGATGGAGATGGGGTCATCAAAGCCTTGGCCTGATGCATTAGAGGCATTTACAGGTACCCGTGACATGGATGGCTCCGCAATCTTAGAGTATTTTGCGCCTTTGATGACTTATTTGGAAGCACAGAACAAAGACCGTCAGTGCGGTTGGTAACCTAACTCTATATAAATCTATGTAATTTAGCCCGCTTTAAGCGGGCTTTTTTCATGCGGTTAACAGCTCAGAAAGACTTTCGCTCTATTTTGACACAAAATTTGGGATCGATTCTATGCTCAGTAATGTTGCAAAGCACAGTGTTTTAATTGTTACAGACAATTTGCATGAAGCAGGGCATGTTGCCAATGCATTGGATGCTCAAGGGTATATCATATCCTATAGTGAATTTGATGGCCATACGCTCTCACCATTACCTAATGTAAGCCCCGAGGCAATTCTATTTGTTTTTACAGACTATATTGAAGAGGCACCCAATTTGGTTGCGCAGTTAAAATCCCAATTCGCGCCCAGTACACCAACGATAATTGGGGCCTTAATGAGAGATGGTAAAATTGATTTGTCAATTTTTGATAGCGTCATCTTTCCGCCAGCTCACATTATTCAGATTGCGACCCGTGTCAGCTCCTTAATCAGACTTGGTCAAATGGAGCGAGAAATTAAGCGAAGAATTTTGACCCTAAAACATGACTTCAATATTGATTATAACTTATCAAAAGCCAACTTAAATCAACCATTCCGTATTCTTTTCATTGGGAAAGCGTCGCCAGAGTTCATGATTATCATAAATGCGCTTCAAAAGAAAAATGTAGAAGTCGTTGCTGCTTTCACATCGTTTAGCGCTTTTGACTACCTCCATGAAAGCGATTTCGACGCGGTCGTTATGAATGCCTTGGAACAATCTGAACCCGCTTTAACAATATCTGAAACAATGAGAAGAAACGCTAAGCTCTACCATGTCCCTAGCCTATTTCTCGTCAAAGAGGAAACTTTTCGCGATCATGAACTCGCCTATGAAAAGGGCGCAAGAGATATCATTTCAACAGAGGCGGACACAAAAGAAATTAGTGGCCGTATTTTAGAACTTGCAAATTATCACCGTATTCATAGTCAGTTAAAAGCCGAATTTGATATCGTAGACGCCAAATGCATCGATGAAGATACGCAAGTCTTTAATGAGGCCTTCTTGAGAGCTCACATTGACAGAACCGCTGATGAACTTGCGTCTAACAACCTACCTCTAACCCTATTAGCGATACAGGCTCAGCCCAACTCACGATCTCAAGTGCCTGCCGATAAGATTTCTTATGCGATGGGACAATTGGGTCAAATGCTAAAGAGCTTAGTCCGTATGCAAGACGTTACGGCTCGGCTCTCTGAAGATATATTTATTATAGCCTTTCCTGAACAGGATATGTCATCGGTAACGTCGGTATTAGATCGGATCAAAGGAATTGTTGACTGCGCGGCATTTGACTCGGGTAACCACTCCGATGCGCCATTTACCATCTCATTAAAAACATCAATATCACAGCACATGGAACACGAGAGCGGAAATGACTTGATAGATAAGGCCCTGATCGATTTGACAGGCCAAGGCGCTAAACAGCTTAAAGCTAGCTAATTAAGGCGTCACAATTAGGGCCTTAACGGCTCGCTCGGTTCCCTTTAACCTATGCTCGGCCTTCTCAAAATTTCCTTTTACTAAAATTGTCTGATCTGGCCGTAAACGCCAACCCGAATTCTGTGTAATGGCATTTAATATTGCTGAGGGTTCTTCCACGTCTTTATGTCTTATCGTCATTACAACACCTTTAGGGCCGGCATCCACTTTCTCAACATGAGCAAGACGGCATAGGCGTTTGATTTTTAATACTTTAAGCAAGGATTCGACTTCTGTCGGCAAGTCTCCAAAGCGGTCTATAAGTTCAGCAGCTAATGCTTCCTCTGATTCATCATCCTCGACTTCGGAAATACGGCGATAGGTCGCTAAGCGTAAGTTAAGATCTCCTATGTAATTTTCTGGTATAAGAATAGCGACGCCAACATTGACCTGCGGTGACCAGCTTTGGTCTTTAATGGTTTCATCATTTCTTAGCTCAGCGACCGCCTCTTCTAAGAGATGCTGATAAAGCTCTACCCCCAGATCTTTAATATGCCCTGATTGTTCTTCGCCGAGTGGATTTCCGCCCCCTCGCATATCTAAATCATGACTGGCTAATGTAAAGCCAGCTCCCAGTGTGTCTAAAGACTGTAGGATTTTAAGCCGCTGCAACGCGCCCTGTGTTGCGATATGTTCTTCTGGCATGGTCAGATAGGCGTAAGCTCGAATCTTGGAACGCCCGACCCGCCCTCGCATTTGATAAAGTTGCGCAAGTCCAAAACGGTCTGCACGGTAAACAATCATGGTATTAGCCGCTGGGATATCGATACCGCTCTCAATTATAGACGTTGAAATCAGAACATCATATTCCCCGTCATAAAAGGCTGTCATGATATCTTCCAGCGCCCCTCCTGCCATCTGCCCATGCGCAATAACGTATTTAACCTCAGGGATAGACTCTCTTATGAAAGCTTCAAGCCTTGGAATATCCGCGATACGGGGGGCCACAAAAAAGCTCTGCCCGCCCCTGTATTTTTCTCGAAGGATAGCTTTACGAATGGAAACCTCATCAAATGGTGAAATGTAAGTTCGGACAGCCAAACGATCCACAGGCGGCGTCGCAATAAGAGACAAATCACGAATGCCGGAAAGCGCCATTTGCAATGTACGCGGAATTGGCGTGGCCGTCAGAGTCAAAACATGCATGTCCGCCCTCAGGGCCTTCAGCCGCTCTTTATGCTGCACGCCAAAACGCTGCTCTTCATCGACGATAATCATGCCGAGATCTTTAAATTGAACGCTTTTGGATAATAAGGCATGTGTTCCGATTACGATATCACAACGACCTGTGCTCAATTCGTCTTTGGCCAGACTGACTTGTTTTCCTGATACCAGCCTTGATATCTGCCGAACCGTTACGGGCCAACCACGAAAGCGTTCCGAAAACGTTTTAAAATGTTGCCGAGACAAAATGGTTGTTGGCGCCACAATCGCTACTTGCTTGCCGCTCATTGCCACAGCAAATGCCGCGCGCAGCGCAACTTCCGTTTTGCCAAATCCCACATCTCCGCAAATAAGTCGGTCCATAGGATTACCGCTTTTCAAATCCGTGAAGACATCATCTATCGCGTGGAGCTGATCATCCGTTTCAGCATAAGGAAAGCGTGCGCAAAACTCATTATATGGTCCATCGTCGATAACCGTTGGTTCACATCTTCGCATCGCTCGCTTAGCCGCAATCTTGATAAGCTCGCCAGCCATGTCACGCAGGCGTTTTTTCGCCTTTGCTTTTCTTGATTGCCAAGCAACGCCGCCAAGTCGGTCGAGTATTGCGCCCTCACCTGCCGATCCATAACGGGATAATAATTCTATATTCTCGACCGGTAGATAAAGTTTCGCGCCGCCGTGATATTCGAGTTCTAGACAATCGTGCGGAGCGTCCTGCACTTGCAGCGTTTTCAAACCAAGATATCGCCCGAGTCCATGGTCGATATGGATGATAAGGTCATTGGGCTTTAGAGAAGAGGCTTCGGATATGAAATTCTTCGCCTTGCGCTTACGGCCTCTATTGACGAGCCGGTCTCCTAGAATATCCTGTTCAGAAATAATAACGAGGTCATCAAAGGCGAAGCCTTGCTCGATAGGTAAAATAATCCTGCGAACCGTCGCAGGCGGTATATTAAGAGCGTCCGGCCCGCGCGTTTCTACGGCTGCAATGACGCCGTGATCTTCAAGCACGGACCCTAATCTGTCAGATGACCCCTGAGTCCAGGCCGCTATAAAGATACGTTTATCCGAGCTTTTGAGCGCTTGAATATGATCAAATACAGCGGCAAAGACATTCGCCCCTTCCGTCCGGCGTTCATTTGAAAAACTCCGTCCTAATTTTCCGCCAAAATCAACCATATCCTGTGTGTCAGGCGGAACAAACGGCGTATGCTGTCTCGTCTGGAGAGCTCCTGTAATTTCCGCCCAGCTTTCGTCGTCCATATAGAGTTGCTGTGATGGAAGAGGTCTAAAAACGCTAGTGCTCTTTGCTGGGTCACCTGACCCTGTATCTTTTTGCTTTAGGTAATCCAGCCGAGACGTATAAAAATCGTCAATTAAGTCGACGCGTTCCGTTCTGGCTTCATTTAACAGCCCATCAAAAGCGACGAGCGTGTCAGGTCCAGCGTAATCAAATACGGTCTCAAGGTTTTTATAAAATAGTGGGAGGTAATTTTCTATGCCTTGAGGTCTTATGCCTTCAATAACGGCGGCATATATCGGGTCTTTATTTATTCCACCTCCAAAACTGGCAATATAGTTTTTGCGAAATTCACTGATGGCAAGCTTTGACATAAAAACTTCACTAACCGGCGCCAGATGAACCCGCTTTAGTGGTTTTATCGTACGTTGTGTTTCGACATCAAATATTCGAATGCTTTCCAGCTCATCACCAAAAAAATCGAGCCTTATCGGATCATCTAACGCGGGAGGGAAAACATCAATCAGTCCCCCGCGTATCGCATAATCCCCAGGTTCCATGACAGTCGATGCACGGGAGTACCCGTTGGATGAAAGATAGCTCTCTAAAACTTCGCGCTTTAAGTCCTGTCCTGAAAAAGCCTCAAATCCTGCGGCTTTCACCACTTCTCTTGGAGGAACTTTTTGCATCACAGCGCTGATTGTCGAAACAATAATGAAAGGTTGGTTTGACGGCGAAATTAACAAGCTATGTAAAGCTGCTGAGCGCAATGCGGCTAACGTTCGGCTCGGGGATACGCGGTCATAAGGCAGGCAGTCCCAAGCAGGAAGTGACAGGACGGGGATGTCAGGCGCAAAAAAACGACATGCAGAGATAAAGGCAGAGGCGCGGCTATCATCCCGTGCAATAAAGAGCCCTCTTGTGCTGCGCTGACGAATGGCTTTTGTAAATACAAGGGCGTCTGCACCTTCGGGTAAGCCGGCCGCCGTAAGATCTGGTTCGCGGCTCGCGTATCTATTGAGTTGTATTTGCACTATACTATGGGATCAAAAGCCCGAATACGCATAAATAGCGGCGTGTCGTAATTGGCCGGAACGGGTTGTTTGCCAGTTATCCAGTCATAAATATCATGATCCTTTGCCGTTAAAAGATCTTCAAATATTGTCAGTTCGTCTTCTGTAAAATTATCGACATATTTTTTAGCAAAGCCGCCTAATATCAACTCGGCCTCTTTGAACCCTCGGTAATTGGCTCGGTATACAAGTTTTTTGCGTCGAATATCCATAATTGTCGCCCTTTAGCTATATTCGTTTCCTCTGTCACTTGCGGATGTATAAAACTTTCGATTAATTGTTATTATGGCAGGCCGTCCAACAGACTTAAATCCGTTTTTTAGCGAAACCACATCTTTGAAAGGTGTTGGTCCACGTGTCGCTGAAGCTCTTGGCCGCGCTATGGGGACACGCCTGAAAGATTTATTGCTAACACCGCCATCATCTCTAATTGATAGAAGCAATAGGCCTAAAATTTCCGACGCTAAAACAGATGAAATTTGTACATTTCATGTTACCGTCGGACAGCATATCGTCCCTTCAAACAGAAATCGTCCCTATCGGGTTCGGGTTTTTGATGAAACAGGTGATATGACGTTGACCTTTTTTAAAGCCCGCGCAGATTACCTTAACCGCGTTTTACCTGAAGGATCACAACGCATCGTGTCTGGGAAAACGGAAGTCTTTAATGCGCAGCTACAAATGACGCATCCCGACTATATTTTACATCCCGATAAAATTGATGAATTACGGCTCTATGAGACCTTATACCCTTTATCCGCAGGACTATCTCAAAAGGTAGCAGGTAAAGCCATGATGGGCGCGCTACAAAGACTCCCGACGCTACCTGAATGGCTTGATAAAAACATGCTATCAAAACAGGATTGGCCGAGTTTTCATGAGGCCATAATTCGTATTCATCAGCCAGAACACCCTATTGATATTAAAATCGACGCCCCGCCGCGGCTGCGTCTTGCCTATGATGAACTCCTCGCGAAGCAATTAGCGATTGCCATTGTTCGCGAAAATACACGCCGCTCCAAAGGACGTGCCCTTCAAGCCTCAGGACAATATGTTGATGACGTTTTGAAAGGCGCACCGTTTAAACCAACCAATGCCCAAAATCAGGCATTTGCAGAGATTAGCGCAGATATGACATCCCCGTACCGAATGGCGCGCTTACTTCAAGGTGATGTCGGGGCCGGCAAAACATTTGTCGCCGCTCTCGCCTGCGCGCAGGCCGCGGAAGCGGGCGTTCAAACCGCGCTAATGGCGCCTACGGAAATATTAGCCCGGCAACATGCTCAGACCTTAAAGAGCTTACTCGCGCCGGCTGGCTTAACAGTAGAAGCCGTTACGGGACGAGACAAAGGTAACTCTCGTGACGCCCTCGCGACCGGATTAGCAGAAGGGTATATTGACGTCGTCGTCGGGACACATGCCTTATTTCAAGAAAAAGTCGAATTTAAAGACCTGGGATTAGTCATAATTGACGAGCAACACCGCTTTGGTGTCCATGACCGATTAAAGCTAACTGAAAAGGGACATAAACCGGACCTATTAGTGATGACAGCAACGCCTATTCCGCGCACGTTAGCTTTAACCTCTTATGGTGACCTCGACATCTCCAAACTTGATGAAAAGCCGGCAGGGCGAAAACCAATTGAAACACGTATTCTACCGATGCAACGCCTAGATGACGTAATTGAGGGGGTCGAGCGCGCCATTAAAAAGGGAGATCAAATTTATTGGGTTTGTCCCCTTGTGGAAGATAGCGATCTTATTGACCTCACATCCGTGCAAGATCGTCACCGGCAATTATCAGCCATATTTGGAGATCGTGTCGGCCTCTTGCATGGCCGCATGAGCGGACAAGAAAAAGAGTCTATTTCTCAAGGCTTTAAACGCGGTACTTATGATGTTTTAGTTGCCACAACGGTTATCGAAGTTGGTGTGGATGCACCTAACGCTACAATTATGGTCATTGAACACGCCGAAAGATTCGGTCTTGCTCAGTTGCATCAACTGCGTGGACGCGTGGGCCGTGGAGACAAACAATCTACTTGCCTCCTTCTCTATAAAGGTCCTCTTTCAGTGAACGGTAAATCCCGACTCGAAATTATGCGGCAGACTGAAGATGGGTTCTTGATAGCAGAGAAAGATTGGGAGTTGCGCGGATCAGGCGATCTGCTGGGCGCGCGTCAAAGCGGGCTTCCTGAATATAAATTGGCTGATCTTGACCGGCATAAATCACTGCTTGAAACAGCGGTGCAGGATGCAAGGTTCCTAACTCAGCAAGATCCCCAGCTTTCATCAGAACGCGGGCAAGCCGCGCGCAACCTCCTATATCTATTTGAACAGGATTTTGGAATAGCGCTAATGAAAGCCGGGTAGCTTACGAAATATTGTTAGGTGTTTTACGTCTAAAACTTGGATTTTCAGTTTCAACAAGTTCATTCGAAGACACCATGCCTCCCGAAATTATCATTTTCGCGCCCTCTTCTGGTGTCATGTCCAATATTTTTATGTCAGTCTCTTTTGTGAAAAGCAAAAAACCGGACGTCGGATTTGGTGTGGTTGGCACAAAAACACATACATAACCTTCTGGAAGTTCTTTGGCAGGCGCACCCGATAAATCAGCAGTGACAAATCCAATCGCCCAAAGTCCTGGACGCGGGTATTCAAGCAAGCAAACATCACGAAAAGCCCGATCTTTTTGCTGAGCAACTGTCGTCACAATTTGTTTTAAGGCGTTATAGACAGGACTAACGACTGGAACACGCGCTAAGAGCCGCTCCCCAGCTTTGAGAACGGAATTTCCGATAAAGTTTGACGTTATAACTCCTAATAAAAACAAGAGGATAATAGATACAATTAATCCAAGCCCCGGTATGTCAAAGCCGATATAAGTCTTAGGATTCCAAGGCGCAGGGATAAGACGCAAAACATTATTATCTATTTTTTGAACGATCCAAGATACACTCATCACGGTCGCAACAATTGGAAGCGCAATAATAACGCCCGTAAAAAAGCGGTTTCTAATCCACCTTACGAGAGAAAACCGCCCCTCATTACTCTCAACTTGCACGGATGGTTCTTCTTGGGTCATTCTGACATCCATTAAAAACTGGTTATGTCTGCTGTAATTTCTGTACAGACTCGCCAAATAGATTATCTCTATAGTTCAGAATTTAAGGCAGAGATATGACCAAAGGGTCTAAAAATAATTTATTTTCACGTCTCATCTCGGCGAGCGGAATATTCATTTTGATTAGCCTTATTGTCGCTTATATTTATCAAGACGATATTTTCCAAACCATTCAGGACCCGCGGCAGCCTTTTCAAACCTATGAAAAACCTGAGGCTCCAGATTATAATCAAGAAACGTCATGGCTAGCCCTCCCGAACATTAAAGCTGACCCTTATAACGCAGATACAGCGGGGGACGTCTTTGTCGTCGTGCCCAGTGTTTATAGAGGCGGAAAACACTGGGTATTGCCAAGTGATGATCTTAAGCGAAAGTCAAAGCTTCAACGCATTGTAAGGCCAAATTATGTCGCCCCTTACGGAACCGCTGGGCGGCTCTTTGCGCCTTATTACCGCCAAGCCTCATTATATAGTTTTATGACTGCTCGCGAAGATGCGCGAAAGGCACATGACTTTGCCTATCAAGATGTTGAAAGAGCGTTCAAATATTTTTTAAAACACTCACCCGCAGAACGCCCCATCATCTTAGTTGGACATAACCAGGGGGCCAGTCATGTTCAACGACTACTCGCAAACTTCTTTCAAGGCGATTTGAAACAACGTCTGGCCGCGGCCTATGTGATAGACTACCCCCTGCCGCTAGATTTATTTGATAACGTTTTATCGGCTCAAAAACCTTGCGAGACCGAGATAGATGTCAATTGCGTAAACGCTTTTGGAGCATTCATGCCTGGTGACGACGTTATCGCCAAACGGTTTGTTACCCGGCTCATGGTTCATGACGGTTCGGAATATGTCAGAGTTCAGGGACGAGAACTTCTTTGTACCAACCCATTGCTGTGGAATCGCTCAGGCGACTATGCACCCCGAAGGTTGCATCTTGGCGGTGTCGCCGCAGAAGGTCTTGACCCCGACACTAAACCCGCTGCGAAGTCAAAGCAGGTTGGAGTGGAATGTCAGGATGGAATTCTCTATGTCGACAAACCCAAAAGCCGTTCATTTCGCCGGCCATTCCAGTTCGGATCTAAATTTAGAACGATACCCTCAAACCTTTTCTATGAAGACTTAAGGGTCAATGCGGAAAAACGCGTCATGAGCCTGATTGACACAGGTAACCTTCCAACACGTGTAAAGGCCATCAGCGATCTCGAGGTTATTGATATCGTTGATAGTCCTGTTACGCCCATCAAGGAATAATTAGGCCGTGGACTTCGCCAAATCATCAAACCTTTTGATGTCACGTAACAAATCTTCAAATTGATCCATAGGGATCATATTTGGACCATCAGAGGGCGCATTATCGGGATTAGGGTGAGTTTCCATAAACATAGCAGCGACGCCTATAGAGGCCGCAGCGCGCGCTAAGGGCGGAACAAATTCTCGCTGTCCCCCAGAGGTTCCTCCCTGCCCGCCCGGCTGTTGCACCGAGTGAGTTGCGTCAAATACGACTGGAGCCCCAAAGCCTTTCATTATTGGTAATCCCCGAAAGTCGGTGACCAATGTATTATATCCAAAACTCGCCCCGCGTTCGCAGGCCATGACATTTGGATTTCCGGCTTCGACAACTTTATGTAGAACATTCTTCATGTCCCATGGCGCTAGAAATTGCCCTTTTTTGACATTGATGACTTTTCCAGTTTTTGCCGCGGCAACCAAGAGGTCTGTTTGACGGCACAAAAATGCGGGAATTTGCAACATATCTACAACTGCACCCGCTTCCTTACTTTGCTCAACATTATGTACATCGGTCAAACAAGGCAATCCAATCTGGTTCTGGATTTCTTCAAAAATTGGTAAAGCGCTTGAAAGACCTATTCCGCGCGGGGAATGAATACTGGTCCTGTTGGCCTTATCATAAGAGGATTTATAAACTAAATTTAGCCCAACACGCTCTGATATCCCCTTTAACCGTTCCGCCGTCATCAAGGCATGATCACGGCTTTCCATAGCGCAAGGCCCAGCCAAAACTGTAAGCGGTTTATCATTTCCAATTTCATAAATTCTATTGCCCGGAACCGGCATTGAAATTGTTGAATTAGCTTTGGTCATATTTACCTACTCAATATTAGACGCGAATAACATAGTCGGGACTTAAAAACACACCAAAATTCAAGATAACTTATCAATAATTCTTGCCAAATATTTTCAAATAGTTAGCTGTATATGTAAATAAATTGGAGCTTACTCGTGACTGCATCAAATGTTCTGGACCTTATTGGAAACACACCTTTATTGCGCCTTAACGAGGCCTCTAAACTCACGGGCTGCGAAATCTTAGGAAAAGCGGAATTTTTAAACCCAGGTCAATCTGTAAAGGACCGCGCAGCCCTCAGCATTATACGTGCTGCTGAAGCAGATGGCTCACTTAAACCAGGCGGCATCGTTGTAGAAGGCACAGCCGGGAATACAGGTATTGGCTTAGCCATGGTATGCTCTGCTCTAGGATATCGATGCAAGATCGTGATGCCGAGAACACAAAGTAAGGAGAAGAAAGATGCGGTGAAGCTTCTAGGCGCTGAACTTATTGAAGTTGATGCTGTTCCTTACGCAAACCCAAACAATTACGTTCATTTTTCTGAAAAATTAGCAAAAGATACCCCAGGCGCTATTTGGGCGAACCAATTTGATAACACGGCTAACCGGGACGCTCATATAGAAACAACAGGCCCCGAAATTTTTGAACAAACAAATGGAGAAGTCGACGGATTTATATGTTCGGTTGGCTCAGGCGGAACCTTAGGCGGCATTTCTCTTGCTCTAAAATCCAGAAACCCAAATATCAAAATCGGTGTAGCTGACCCCTATGGCTCTAAGATGTTTAGCTATTTTACAGATGGATGCCTTGAAACAGAGGGCGGTTCTATTACCGAGGGTATCGGACAAGGACGAATTACTGAAAACTTGAAAGATATCATAGTTGATAAGGCCTACAGAATATCTGACAAAGAAGCCTTGGAAATTATATTTGAACTTAATCAACTCGAAGGTATTTGTCTGGGCGGGTCTTCGGGCATAAATATTGCCGGCGCGATACATATGGCGCGTGAGATGGGGCCAGGCCATACAATCGTGACGATATTATGTGATTATGGTCAACGCTATCAGTCCAAAGTCTATAACCCTGAATTTTTACGAGAGAAAAACTTACCGGTTCCCATATGGCTGACCTAGTTGGTGTAGATTGGCTCGATGAACATTTAGAAAATGAAAGCGTTAAACTGCTTGACTGCACATGGACCCTGCCTGGAGAAAATACACCTCTACCAGCAGGTTACATTCCCGGATCACAATATTTCGATATTGATAAAATAGCGGATTTATCAAGCCATATGAAGCATATGTTGCCTTCCGCGCAGGATTTTACAAATACCATGTCAGAAATGGGAATTAAAAATTCAGACCATGTCATATGTTATGATAGACATGGCATTCGTTCTGCGCCCCGGGTTTGGTGGACATTTAAGACCTTTGGGCACAGAAACGTATCCATACTAGACGGCGGCCTGCCGAGTTGGATAAAAGCGAGTAAAGCGCTAGTATCAGATTTAATAACGCCGGAGTCCTCAGGTGAATATGTTGTAAAAGCCCCGCTTATCAAAGTCGCCAATGCAAACCTCGTATTTAAATCTATGAATACCGAGAATCAAATCGTTGACGCTCGGCCTGCGGGTAGGTTTACGGGTAAAACGCCCGAGCCTAGAGCTGGCCTTCGCTCAGGACGTATTCCTGGTAGCTTATCATTTCCTTTTGGGCAAACCCTTGCTTCGGACGGAACTTATTTATCATTGTCCAATCTCGCAAACCTTGTCGGAGAGGCTGGTATAAGCCTAGAGCACCCAATTATTACCAGCTGCGGCTCGGGCGTGACAGCGGCTGGTATTGCCCATGTTTTTTATAGACTTGGAGCCCGTGATATTTCTTTATATGATGGCTCTTGGACAGAATGGGGTGCTTCTGAGTTACCCGTGGAGTTATAATGGATAAAGAAACTAAATTTGCGCATATAGGCGCGCCAAAGGCAGGGCAAGGAACGGCCGTGAACCCATCCATTACGCGGGCCTCTACGCTTTTGTTTGATAAAGCCGAAGATTTGTACCGGTCCGATTTACGCGGGTATGGCCGTCACGGCGCGGCTATTCATGACGCCTTAGCAGATGCTTTTACGGAACTAGAACACGGCGCAGGAACGATCTTATTTCCATCTGGCCTAGCCGCCTGCACAAATGCCATATTATCCCAAGTTAAATCAGGCGATCATGTTCTTTTAACAGACTCGTCTTACGGACCTACGCGCAATTTTTGCGATGGTGTTTTAAAGAAAATGGGTATCGAGACAGAAATGTACGACCCCAGAATTGGCGCAAATATAAGTAAGCTCATAAAGCCCAACACATCTCTCATCTTACTTGAAAGCCCAGGATCTCTGTCTTTTGAAATTCAAGATATTCCAGCCATTTGCAAAGCAGCAAAAGCTAAAGGCGTTGTCACCATTATTGATAATACCTGGTCTGCTGGAATATCTTTAAACCCGTTAAAATTGGGCGTCGATATCTCTGTACACGCCGCAACGAAATATTTTGGAGGCCATAGCGATGTCATGTACGGAGCTGCGGTCAGCCGCACAAAATCACTGCACGCTTCAGTAAAGAAAACAGCTAAGCTACTCGGTAATGCCTCCTCACCTGATGACGCCTATCAAGTCCTCAGAGGATTTAGAACGGTCGTTCACCGCTTTCGTCAACAAGAAGAAACGAGCCTGGCGTTAGCGAACTGGTTGGCAACGCACGAAAAAATTCAACAAGTTCTACATCCAGCTCACCCGACCCATCCAGATCACAAAATATGGAAACGTGATTTCACCGGCGGCGGCTGCAT
>CAZJRU010000006.1:0-31778 GCA_964548315.1 uncultured Hellea sp. | reverse complement strand
CCTCGGTTCTCGCAGGCTCTATGGGCGTCATACCTTCCGCCTCTTTGTCGGACGGCAAAGTTGGCATGTATGAACCTATTCACGGCTCAGCGCCTGATATTGCAGGACAAGGTAAAGCCAACCCGCTTGCCATGATTTTATCAGCCGCCTGGATGGTGCGCCTCTCCTTTGGTTTGGACGCCGAAGCGACGGCGATAGAGGCCGGGGTAGAAGCCGCGCTTGAAGCAGGTAAAATAACGGGCGATTTGGGCGGTTCTCTCTCGACCAAAGAGGTGGGCGAATGGATTGCCGAAAATCTAGGCGGTCATGCCCAAGCTTAACCTTAATGATTTAAAAGCCCGTATCGAGGCCGCAGATGTTTACGCGCTGGCGAAACGCACGCCCTGTCAGCTCGCGCCAAAATTATCTGCCGAGCACGGCCTAAATGTCTGGCTCAAACGCGAAGACCTTCAAGATGTATTCTCCTTTAAAATTCGCGGCGCAGCCAACCGCATTGCGGGCTTAACAGACGCAGAGAAAGCCAAAGGCGTTTGCGCGGCCAGCGCAGGTAATCATGCGCAAGGCATGGCAGCCGCGGCGGCCTATTATAAAACCAATGCCGTTATTTTTATGCCCGTTACAACGCCGATGATTAAAGTCGAAGCCGTACAAGCCAGAGGCGCTGAAACGCGGCTGGTGGGGGATAATTATGACGCGGCCTGCGAGGCCGCAATTAGTTATGCCAAAAAGAGCGGGGCGGTTTTCATTCACCCCTTTGATGAGCTTGATGTCATTGCCGGGCAAGGCACAGTGGGCAAAGAAATATTGGAGCAAATGCCGCGTATGCCAGAGGCGGTGTATGTCTGCACCGGCGGCGGCGGACTTGTGTCTGGCATTGGCACTTGGATTAAGGCGATGTCGCCAAGCACCAAAGTAATTGCCGTCGAGCCCGAAGGCGCGGCGACACTCAAAACCTCGATTGAGGCGGGTAAACCTACGCCGCTTAATAAGGTCGACGGATTTGCCGACGGCGTGGCGGTCAAACTGATTGGACGTAATACATTTGAAATCGCCCAATCTGTTGTTGATGAGTGCATCACAGTCTCCAATGACGAAATTTGCGCCGCCGTCAAAGATGTCTTCGAAGCCACGCGCACAGTGGTCGAGCCAGCGGGCGCGGTCGGGCTTGCGGGCCTGATAAAACATAAGCGCGAAGGGCGCGCGCCTACTGGGGACTGCGTCGTGACTATATCTGGCGCGAATGTAAATTTTGACCGCATTGGCCATATCGTTGAACGCGCTGAGCTGGGCGCGGGCGAAGAAATGCTCTTTGCCGCGACCATTCCTGAGCGCGCAGGCGCCTTTCTTAATTTTGTCCGCGCTCTGGGCAACCGCGCGGTCACCGAATTTAATTACCGCTATGCCGATACGAATGACGCCCATGTTTTAGTTGGGATAAAAATTAAAATGGCGGAGGAGCGAGAAGACGTGATTTCCTCTATGGCGCAGCACGATATTTCAGTGCTTGATCTTTCGGAAGACCGCCTAGCCAAACGCCACTTGCGGCACATGGTTGGCGGACGCGCTAGCAAAGATATTGATGAAGTTATATACCGTTTTGAATTTCCAGAGCGCCCCGGCGCTTTGACAGATTTTCTCATTAATCTGGACGCCCGGTGGAATATCTCGCTTTTCCATTACCGCAATCATGGCCATTCAATGGGGCATGTTCTGTGCGGGTTTCAAATTCCGAAAGCAGATAGGCGTGACCTTGAAGAAAGCCTGTCAAAGACAGGATACCCAATGAGCCCTGAAACCGAAAACCTAGCTTACGATTATTTTCTAAGGGCTTAAAGCGCCCAACTAACCGCCAAGATGGCCTTTAACGATAGCGCCAGCTTTACCCATATCTAAACGGCCCGCAAATTCAGACTTCAGGCGGCCCATGATTTTACCCATGTCTTTAAGGCAAGTCGCGCCCGTGTCTTCGACGATGGAGGCAATAGCCGTCTTCATTTCATCTTCAGAGAGGGCTTTGGGCATAAATTCGCGTACGATTTCAATTTCGCTACGCTCACGTTCAGCCAGTTCAGGACGGCCATTATCTTCATAGGTCTTGGCGCTTTCTTCGCGCTGTTTAACCATTTTAGACAAAAGGGACAGAATTTCAGCTTCCTCAATACCGTCGCAGCGATCTTCTGAACGCGCCGCAATATCTCTATCTTTAATTGCTGCTGAGACAAGACGAAGAGTTGAAACGCGTAGCGAGTCTTTGCTTCTCATTGCGTCCTTGGTCGATTCAACAATAGAATCGCGTAATTTCATTTGGGCTTCAGCCATTTATAGTTCCTTCAAATTGACCTGACCTTAGAGGTTCAAGCCAAGTGCAAAAGCAGTCCACAGGCTGTTTTGCAAAATATACATAGGAAAACTCTAAATTAATGCGCCCATTCCCAAGCCTTGGGAATATTAATCCTTGAATCCTGCCCTACCCCGATTAAAACACCACGCAGTCACTGCGGCCATGCTTTAAACAAAGCAATGAAGAATTTATGAGGGTCAAAAGTAAAATGCAAGCTTTTAATCAAATCGCGACGGGCGCTCTTGTTCTTGAAAACGGGGAGGTTTTCTATGGTCATGGCTACGGCGCAACCGGCCATGCCGTCGGCGAAGTCTGCTTCAATACGGCGATGACAGGCTACCAAGAAATCCTGACGGACCCCTCATATACCGATCAAATTATTTGCTTCACCTTCCCCCATATTGGCAATACGGGCACGAACTTAGAAGATGAAGAAGCCTCAACAGACACGGCCCAGACAGCCGCGCGCGGGGCTATATTTAAATCAAACATCACACCTGCTTCTAACTGGCGCTCAGAGGGCGAGCTCGGTGAATGGCTCACGCAGCGCAAAATCATAGGGCTTTCAGGCGTAGATACACGGGCTCTTACAGCCTTTATACGGGATAACGGCATGCCAAATGGCGTCATCGCTCATGCCCCTGACGGAAAGTTTGATATTCCCGCCCTAACCGCGAAAGCTCGAGGCTGGAACGGCTTAGTCGGCGCAGACCTTGCCAAAGACGTGGCAACAGACACCAGCTTTAACTGGAAAGAAGCGAATTGGGTATGGCCCGAAGGTTATGAAGATAAAGAAGGCATTAAATCCGTCGTCGTGATTGACTACGGTGTGAAACGTAACATTTTGCGCAACCTTGTCACCGCAGGTATGAAAGTGACCGTTGTGCCGCCAACAACGTCAGCCAAAGACATCTTAGCGCTTAAGCCAGACGGTGTTGTCCTCTCCAACGGCCCTGGGGACCCCGCCGCGACAGGGGCATATGCCATCCCGGTCATTCAAGAGATTATCGCCGCGGATAAACCTATTCTTGGCATTTGTTTGGGCCATCAAATGCTGGCCCTCGCCCTAGGCGCGAAGACTATGAAAATGGAACAAGGCCATCACGGCGCGAACCATCCCGTCAAAGACTATACAACAAACAAAGTTGAAATCGTTTCGATGAACCACGGCTTTGCCGTTGATCAAGATAGTTTGCCTGACACCGTTATTGAAACGCATGTCAGCCTTTTTGATGGGTCTAATTGCGGCATTCAGCTTAAAGGCAAACCTGTCTTCTCAGTCCAGCATCACCCCGAAGCTAGCCCAGGGCCCCAAGATAGTTTCTATCTCTTTGAAAGATTTGCTAAGGCGCTTTAAGCCGCTAAATTTACCGAGCCATTTGCGACTAAACTCTCACAGGCGGAGAGTATGGCTTCCTTGGCGGGCCTTGGCAGAACTTGCGTCATATTATTGACATAGGCACTATCTGCGTCATGAAATGTCCCTAGGTCCGGAATAATGCTCTTGACCCGATCATCAAACAAACCAGCTGTCTTGACGAGAAAGTTTGGGAAATCCCCTTTAGGGAATTTGGTAAAGCTCGGATAAGCCGCTTTTAAAATATTAGCAATTTCCGCCATCCACAGGGTTTCACCTGCCGCCATAAGTCGGCGACCGCCAGCAGCCTTGGCCGTCATGGCCGCGACATGAATCGACGCGCAATCACGCACATCAATTATAGGATAGGCAACTTTCGGCGTGCGAGGGATGTCACCTGAAAACATGGACGTAAGAAGCGCGAGTGACGCCCCGCCGTTCTTGTAAAGGTCGGGCCCTAAAACAAGGCCAGGACATATGGTTGTTAATTTGTCTGCCAGTTTTTGGGTTTTTACATAATCCCATGCCGCTTTTTCAGCGCGCGTTTTTGAAACAGGGTAAGCCCGAAGCGGTTTCCAATCCGGGTCTGACCAATCATCCTCTTTGATAACCATACGGGCGCCGCGTCCCTTTTGCCCTATCATCGCAACGATAGAGGACGTCATAACAATTCGTTCGGCCCCCGCGCCTAGGCCATGTTCGATAACGCGCATTGCCCCCGCGCGCGCCTCAGGCACCAAAGCCTCACGGTCATTGGGTGTTTCAAGCGGAAAAGGCGAAGCGATATGCTGAATATAACGGCAATCTTGCACCGCGTCTTGCCAACCGGCATCTGCGCCCAGGTTGGCCTGAACAATTTCTAGATTGGAAACATTACTGCCTCTTGCTGCGAGAGCGGCGACGATTTTTTGGCCCTTGACTATGTTACGTACGGTGCCCCGCACCTTATACCCTTTGGCTAATAGACGCTCGGTAACATGGGCGCTTATAAAGCCCGAAAGGCCCGTAACGAGAACACGATCTGTCATCTATAAACTTATCTTATTGGGGCAGGATTTATTATAAATCTCAACCGCCTCAGGCATCCAGGACTTAAAATCATTGACGCGCGTATCTGGTGACGGGTGAGTGGATTGGAATTCTGGCGGCGTAGCTCCGCCCGCAGCCCCCATGCGCTCCCATAATTTGGGCGCTTCACGCGGGTCGTAACAGGCTCGCGACATCAAAATAAGCCCAATATAATCTGACTCTGATTCATGTTTACGAGAAAAAGGTAGGGCAAAGCCATATTGGCTAATCCCGCCAAAAACGCCCATAACGGCTTTCTGCGCGCCAAAATCCATACCGCCAGCGCCCATAGCTACACCCGCCCCGACAATACGTTGCATATTTTGCTGCGCCATACGTTCTGCCCCGTGATGGGCTAACGCATGGGCCACCTCATGCCCCATAACAACTGCGAGACCGTCTTCATTTTCGGCAATTGGAATAAGTCCCGTATAGACCGCAGTGTAACCGCCAGGCAGGGCAAAAGCATTGGCCTGATCGGACTCGATAACATTAAAGGCCCACTCAAACCCCGGGTCTGAATCAGAGGCCGCGCGCGCAATCCGTGTGCCAATTTCTCGAACCGTATCAACAACGGGCCCGCTTTGGAGAAGGTTTTGGCTATTATCCGACAAAATTTGCTGATAGCTCTGAAGCCCTAATTGCATTTCTGCCGCCGGTTTCATGGTCCTGAGCTGCTTGCGGCCTGTATAAGGCACAGTTTTTTGATTGGCGAAATAGTAAACCGCCGCGCCAACAGCGAAGAGAAGCATAATCTGCCACCTAAAACCGCCGCGCCGACGCCCGACGCTGCCAGTACTTCTATTCGTTGTCCGATAAACCATTCTTCACCTTATATAGATTTTAATCGTATATAACACAGTTTTTACGTTTTTGAATACTTGTATCACTACAATGCTTTCTCTAAAGGAAGACAATTTGGTTTTTGGGCCAGATTCGCATCCGTCTAAATGTCATAAGGTCTTAATTACATGCCAAAAAGAACCGATATTCAGTCCATACTTATCATTGGGGCTGGTCCTATTATCATCGGACAGGCCTGTGAATTTGACTACTCAGGCGTTCAGGCTTGCAAAGCCCTGAAAGATGAAGGCTACCGCGTTATTTTGGTCAACTCGAACCCGGCCACTATCATGACCGATCCAGGTATGGCGGACGCCACCTATGTTGAACCCATCACGCCAGAAATTGTTGAAAAAATTATCGCGATTGAAAAGCCCGACGCGCTCCTGCCAACAATGGGCGGACAGACCGCGCTTAATACGGCCCTCGCCCTCGAAGAAATGGGCGTGCTTGAAAAATACGGCGTAGAGATGATCGGCGCGAAAGCCGATGTTATCGACAAAGCCGAAAGCCGTGACCGCTTTGCCAAAGCCATGACAAAAATCGGACTGGAAAATCCGCGCGCAACGATTATCACTGCGCCTGTTGACGAAAACGGCGAAGCCAATATCGCCGAAGGCGTGGCTGAAGCCGTGCGTAAACTCCCTGAAACAGGCCTCCCCGCTATTATTCGTCCTGCCTTTACTATGGGCGGAACAGGCGGCGGCGTCGCTTACAACCAACAAGAATTTGAAGAAATCGTCCGCTCTGGACTGGCGGCCTCACCTACAAATGAAGTTCTTGTCGATGAAAGCCTATTAGGGTGGAAAGAATATGAGATGGAAGTTGTCCGCGACAAAGCTGACAACTGCATCATTATCTGCGCGATTGAAAATATCGACCCGATGGGCGTGCATACGGGCGATTCAATCACGGTCGCGCCGGCCCTCACCCTAACCGATAAAGAATATCAAATCATGCGCGATGCCTCGATTGCGGTCTTGCGCGAGATCGGCGTCGAAACTGGCGGCTCTAACGTTCAATTTGGTCTCAATCCCAAAGACGGCCGCATGGTTGTCATTGAAATGAACCCGCGTGTCTCACGCTCTTCTGCGCTCGCCTCCAAAGCCACAGGGTTCCCAATTGCCAAAATTGCAGCCAAGCTCGCTGTTGGCTACACATTGGATGAGCTTGATAATGATATTACGGGCGCAACACCAGCCGCCTTTGAACCGACGATTGATTATGTCGTGACAAAAATTCCGCGCTTTGCTTTTGAAAAATTCCCAGGCGCAGAGCCTGTCTTAACCACCGCTATGCGCTCCGTTGGGGAAGCCATGGCGATTGGGCGCACCTTTGCTGAGTCTTTACAAAAAGCGCTCCGGTCTCTTGAAACGGACCTTACGGGCCTCAACGAAATTATTCTGGACCCGACTGGAGAGATGTCCGCAGATGAGCTGAAAAACGCAATGAAGGCCCGGCTTGCTATCTTAGCGCCAGACCGGCTTTTAGTCATCGCCCAAGCGTTCCGCCAAGGCTTCACCGTTGAAAAAATATTCCAATATACGCAGATTGACCCCTGGTTCTTGCGCCAAATTCAAGATCTCGTAAAAGCCGAAGACTGGTTAAAATCAAATGGCCTGCCGAAAACAGAACAGGAATGGCGCGCGATTAAATCAGAAGGCTTTGCCGATACACGTATCGCAGAATTAACAGGCTCAACAGAACGCGATGTTCGCAAAGCCCGGCGGGCGAAGGGCGTACGCCCTGTCTATAAGCGCGTTGATACTTGCGCGGCAGAGTTTCAAGCGAAAACGCCGTATATGTATTCAACCTATGAAGTGCCAAGCTTTGGCGGCGTCGTTGAAGATGAAGCCCGCGTCTCTGACCGAGATAAAGTGATTATTCTGGGCGGAGGCCCAAACCGTATTGGACAAGGTATTGAATTTGATTATTGCTGCTGCCACGCTGCTTACGCCCTTGATGACATTGGTATTGAGTCCATCATGGTCAATTGCAATCCCGAGACTGTTTCCACAGATTACGATACATCAGACCGTTTATATTTCGAACCTCTGACCGAAGAAGATGTTCTCGAACTTATCTTAACCGAACAACAAGCCGGGACCCTCAAAGGGGTCATTGTGCAATTTGGCGGGCAAACACCGCTCAAGCTTGCCGAAGCTTTGGAAGGGAACGGTATTCCGCTCTTAGGCACAAAACGCGACGCGCTTGACCGCGCCGAAGACCGGGAACGCTTTAAGGCCCTTGTCGAAAAATTAGACCTCAAGCAACCCAATAACGCCATTGCGAGAAACGCCAAAGAAGCCGCGGCGGCGGCCAAAGTCGTGGGATATCCCCTCGTGCTAAGGCCCTCAAATGTTTTAGGCGGCCGGGGCATGGAAATTGTTGATAACGACGCCGAGCTGAACCGATACATTTCTGAAGCAGTTAAAGTTTCAGGAAAATCTCCGCTCCTTATCGACCAATATCTTCGCGACGCTATTGAAGTTGATGTGGATGTCATTTGCGACGGAGAAGAGGTCTATGTCGCTGGCATTATGGAGCATATTGAAGAAGCCGGGGTTCATTCAGGCGATTCGGCGTGCTCCTTACCGCCCTATACCTTATCCGATAAAATCGTAGAAGAACTGGGACGTCAAGCAAAGGTCCTCGCACTAGAGCTCGGCGTTGTGGGCCTCATGAACACACAATTCGCGGTCAAGGACGATGTTGTTTATCTGATTGAGGTCAACCCAAGGGCTTCGCGAACCGTGCCCTTTGTGGCGAAAGCAATCGGCCAACCCATCGCTAATATCGCCGCCAAAGTTATGGCGGGTAAAAAGCTCTCTGAATTTGATTTAACTGTAAAACCGCAAAAATATATTGCTGTCAAAGAAGCTGTCTTTCCTTTCGCGCGGTTCCCGGGCGTTGATACTGTCTTGGGGCCAGAAATGCGCTCCACAGGCGAAGTCATGGGATTGGCTGAGAGTTTCGGCATGGCCTTCGCCAAAAGTCAGCTGGGCGGCGGCGTGACATTACCCACTGCAGGTAAAGTATTTATTTCCGTTCGAGAGGAACATAAGCCGCTTATGGCTGAGCTCGCATCAGACCTTATTGAGCTTGGCTTTACAATCATAGCGACGGGCGGGACGACAAAATATCTACGCGAACAAGGCATTACGGTAGAATACGTCAAAAAGGTCCATGAAGGCCGACCTCATATTGTCGACGCGATGAAAAATGGCGATGTTCAGCTTGTTTTTAATACAACAAGCGGGAAACAATCCCTCAATGATAGTTTCTCATTAAGACGGACAGCTCTCACGCAAAAAATCCCCTATTTCACAACAGCGGCGGCGGCGCGCGCCTGTGTCCAAGCCTTAAAGGAACTTTCGAAAGACGACTATCAGGTTGAAAGCTTGCAATCCATCGCTGAGGCTTAGCCTTTATTGACGAGAGCTAGATTTGGGCATTGACCCGCCCCCTTAAAATATTCATAATTGGAATGTCCCAACTTATTATCGTCTCCTTTCGAAAATGGGAAATGGACAAATTGTGACGGCAGGGCGGCACCCCTGCCGTTTTTTATTGCGCCGAGCTCACGCCAGCCAAATACTTCCGCGCTTGCTGATTTAGCGCGACAGCTCTTTTTCCTTGATTCTGGCGTAAAAGTGATTATGTCTGCGCGGCTTAAGAATTTTGGATAATGACACATGCAAAAATACCCTATGACCGTTCAAGGCCACGCCGCTTTGGAAGCCGAGTTAAAGCATCTTAAATCGGTGGAGCGTCCGGAAATCATCAATGCGATTTCTGTTGCGCGCGAACATGGCGATCTTTCCGAAAACGCTGAATATCATGCGGCGAAGGAAAAACAGGGCTTTATCGAAGGCCGTGTGCAAGAACTCGAATCTAAACTGTCTCTCGCGCAAGTTATCGACACGTCTAAAATGTCAGGAGATACAGTCAAATTTGGCGCGATTGTTAAAATCGTCAATGAAGACACGGATGAGGAAAGCACCTACCAAATCGTGGGCGAAGACGAAGCCAGCGTCAAAAACGGCAAAGTGTCAATCACCTCCCCCATTGCGCGGGCCATGATTTCTAAAGAAGTTGGCGACGCATTCGAAGTTATCGCGCCCGGCGGCTCCAAAGGCTATGAAATTTTGGAAGTTACGTTTAAATAATGCCCCCCGCCCCGCTTAGCTGCCTTGTTATATCGGATGGGCGGCGCGGAATTGAAAACCAAGCCCTAGGATTAGCAGAAGCTGCCGCGCGGCTAAGGCCCTGTGAAATTACCCCCATCGTGATAGAGATGGGCGCGGCTTTTAAAGCCGCCAGTCCGACCTTGCAATACGCCCTAAAATCAAGACCGTCTGATTACGGCATTGAAGCCGCGCCGCCAGATCTCGCCATCGGCTGCGGGCGGCAAGCCATTGCCCCTCTTCTTGCGATAAAGAAATCATTTCCGGACTGCTTTACGGCCTATGTTCAAGACCCCCGTATTGATCCGGCAAGATTCGATCTCATTATCGCGCCTGAACATGATAATCTGAGCGGCCCCAATGTTGAAACAATGATTGGGTCGCCAAACCGTATTGTAAAAGCCGAAATTGCGGGCCGCACGATAAAGGTCTCTGACCAGCTCGATAGCCTGCCCATGCCGCGCGCCGCCTTTTTAATCGGAGGCGATTCCAAAACGCATAAACTCACGCCCGCTATCCACAAGACCCATATGGATATCGCCCAGTCGGTTTTAGATAAGGGCCTAAGCCTTTTAATATCCACTTCGCGCCGAACGCCCGATTTTGCCAAAGATGATTGGGACGCGCTCGACAAATCTCATGACAATATTTGGGTTTATAGTGGATCAGGGCCCAATCCTTATATTTCCTTTCTCGGCGGGTCTGAATTTATCTTCGTGACTGAAGATAGCACCAATATGCTCACAGAAGCCGCAAGTACGGGGAAGCGGGTTTACCGCCTGCCCATGCAAGGAAAACCGGGTAAATTTAAAACGCTATATGAGAGCCTAGAAGAGCGGTGTCATATTGCGCCGTTTAGCGGTGACCTTACCGCGCGAGATTATGAGCCTTTAAATGAAACCGCCCGCATTTCAGAAAAATTATGGGCCCATTTTGATGCCCGTACGGCTGTGATGAATTAAGACAATCTCTATTGCTCTTATGAAGCTAACTTCTTATCTTGTTTTAAGAGACTCATAAATATGCAGATTAAACGTCATTTCACCCAGGCAGGCAAAACGCCCTATGCCAATATCCCCTTCGCGAAGGTTCGTAGCGAAGTGCGTGATATATCGGGCGAAGCAATTTCAGAGGCGATAGAATTTGAAGCCCCTGAAAGTTGGTCTCAAGTCGCCTGTGATATTCTGGCGCAAAAGTATTTCCGCCGCGCCGGCGTGCCCACCCATGTCAAACGCGTTAATGAGGACGGCATACCTGATTGGCTTAGGCGCAGCGCTGCCGACGATACCAAACCCAAACGCGGTAAAAAGCTGTTCAAATATGGCCAAGAGCGCGACGCGCGGCAGGTCTTTGACCGGCTCGCAGGCTGCTGGACCTATTGGGGCTGGAAGGGCGGCTATTTTAACACCGAAAAAGACGCTCGTAATTTTTACGATGAATTGCGCTTTATGCTCGCCGCGCAAATCGCGGCGCCTAACTCCCCGCAGTGGTTTAATACCGGGCTTCATTGGGCTTATGGCATCGACGGGCCTGCCCAGGGTCATAGCTATGTCGATTACCAAAGTGGTAAATTAAGCCGCTCGAAAAGTGCTTATGAGCACCCTCAGCCCCATGCCTGTTTCATTCAATCCGCCAATGACGATCTTTTGGGGGATGGCGGCATTATGGACCTTTGGACGCGTGAGGCGCGCCTATTTAAATATGGCTCTGGCACAGGCTCTAATTTTTCTAATATTCGCGGCGCGGGCGAACCTTTATCAGGCGGAGGCGCGTCTTCTGGCCTGATGAGTTTCTTGAAAGTTGGCGACGTCTCTGCGGGCGCGATTAAATCTGGCGGCACAACACGGCGCGCCGCGAAAATGGTCATCGTCGATATAGATCACCCAGACATCGAAACTTTCATTGACTGGAAAACCTCTGAGGAAATGAAAGTCGCGGCCCTCGTCGCAGGCTCCAAAGTTTTAAAACGACGTCTTAATGCCATTATCAAAGCCTGCATAAATTGCTCGGGCACTGAAGAAGAATGTTTCGACATTTCTGAAAACGCGGCGCTAAAACGCGAGATTAAAGCCGCGCGCCGTGACGGCGTTCCTGACGGAGCGATACAGCGGACCTTACATTTGGCGCGCCAAGGCATTGATAAAATCGACATCACCGACCTAGACGCGGATTGGGATAGCGAGGCTTACCGCACCGTCTCTGGACAAAACGCCAATAATACTGTGCGCATTCCTGATGCGTTTCTTGCTGCCGTTAAAAATGACGAAAGCTGGGACCTTATCCGCCGCACGGATGGCGCGGTTGCTAAAAATATACGCGCGCGTGACCTATGGCACAAAATAGCTAAGTCCGCTTGGTCATCAGCTGACCCTGGCGTGCAGTATCATGATACAATTAATGCTTGGAATACCTGTTCGGTCTCTGGCCCGATAACCGCGTCTAATCCGTGCTCAGAATATATGTTCTTGGATGATACGGCCTGTAACCTAGCCTCGCTCAATCTGATTAAATTTAGAACAAATGATAATCAGTTTGATCTGAAAGCTTTTGAGCATGCCGCGCGTCTGTGGACACTTGTTTTGGAAATCTCTGTTTTGATGGCGCAGTTCCCATCTGAAGCCATTGCGAAACGCTCTTTTGAATTTAGAACCCTTGGGTTGGGGTATGCAAACCTAGGCGGCTTACTGATGTCCTGTGGGCTGGCTTATGATAGCGCCCAGGGCCGCGCCGCTGCGGGGGCAATAACTGCCGTTTTGACAGGGACAGCCTATTTAACATCTGCGCAAATGGCAAAAACCATGGGGGCCTTCCCGCGATATAAAGATAATGCAAAACCGATGATGCAGGTTATCCAAAATCATAAACGCGCCGCCAAAGATGCCAAGAGCTATAAAGGGCTATCTTACCGCCCCGCCCCGCTCTCTCCTACTGAGTGTCCTTTTGATGGATTATGTAAACGCGCCGTAGATCTGTGGACCCAAACTGAAAAGCTGGGCACGGAATACGGGTTTAGAAACGCGCAAGTTAGCGTCATCGCGCCAACAGGCACAATTGGCTTGCTGATGGATTGTGACACGACGGGCATCGAGCCTGATTTTGCTTTGGTAAAATTTAAGAAGCTCGCTGGCGGCGGGCACTTTAAAATTATCAACCGCTCGGTCCCCCGCGCGCTAAGCGCCCTTGGCTATTCAGAAAAGCAAACCAAAGACATCATTACCTACGCGCTGGGTCACGGCACCTTGAAAGGCGCAGAGGGTATCAACCATAAACGCCTTA
Organism: uncultured Hellea sp.; assembly: GCA_964548315.1. Classification (GTDB taxonomy): domain Bacteria; phylum Pseudomonadota; class Alphaproteobacteria; order Caulobacterales; family Maricaulaceae; genus Hellea. The sequence continues at coordinate 18,706 of CAZJRU010000006.1, read as the reverse complement.
AAGAGCGCGGCTTTAGCGACCATGAAATAGGGCTTATCGAAGCTGCCCTGCCAGAAGCTTTTGATATTCGCTTTGCTTTCTCTCGCTGGGTCTTAGGTGATGATTTTTGCAAAGATGTCTTGGGACTGACCGAGGAACAGTTAAGTTTACACGGATCAGATTTGCTGCCCGTTTTAGGGTTTGAACCGGCCGATATTGACGCGGCCAATGTGCATTGCTCCGGCGCGATGACGCTTGAAGGCGCTCCCCATCTCTCAGCCAAAGATCTACCTGTCTTTGATTGCGCAACGCCTTGCGGACGGTTTGGCACGCGCGCGCTCAGCGCCGAGTCCCATATTCTTATGATGGCCGCAGCCCAGCCCTTTATATCGGGCGCGATTTCAAAAACCGTCAATATGCCCTCTAGCGCGACAATTGATGAATGCGCCGACATCTATCTTCAGGCGCATAATCTTGGACTTAAAGCTATCGCCCTTTACCGGGATGGCTCCAAGCTCTCCCAGCCTCTCAACTCAGCGATTTTCTCTGATATGGAGCTTGATGATCTTGAGGGTGCGATTGACCGCCCTGGTGCAGCCAAAGCGGCGATTGGCGCAGAGCGCATCGTTGAAAAAGTAATCGAACGCGTTGTCCAAAAACCGATTGAGCGCGAACGACTGCCTGACCGCCGAACAGGTTATATCCAAAAATCTTCCATTGGCGGGCATAAGGTTTATCTCCACACAGGCGAATTTGCGGATGGAAGCCTCGGAGAAATTTTCATTGATATGCATAAAGAAGGCGCGGCCTTCCGTAGCCTGATGAATAATTTCGCTATCGCGATTTCCATTGGTCTACAATACGGCGTCCCGCTTGAAGAATTTGTCGAAGCCTATGTCTTTACCCGCTTTGAACCTTCTGGTCATGTCACTGGAAATGACCGGATTAAATTTGCCAATTCGATTTTGGATTATATTTTCCGCGAACTCGGAATTTCTTATTTAGGCTGGGATGATCTGGCCCATGTTGACCCGAATACAGCCGCCGGAGATCAACTCGGGTTAGGCGCCGCCGAGCGCCGCGGCGCGCGCGAGCTTGAAGACGAACAGCTGACCCTGCCGGGCTATTCCAAAGGCTTTAACCGCGAAAGCACTGGGGATGATAATATCGTGCCATTTGCAGCGCCTAAAGCTGAAAACGAAGACCCTTTCGCCCTCGAAGTTGATAAGGAAAGTCTAGATATCAATATTTCAGATATTGCGAAATCAGGCACAGCAGGCGCGTTATCGCCCGCAAGCCCCGCGCAGACCGCGCGCTTTCAAGGATACACAGGCGACCCTTGTCCTGAATGCGGACACTTTACATTAATCAGAAATGGTACCTGTCAAAAATGCGATAGCTGCGGAACAACAACGGGCTGTTCCTAAGACTTAGCCTCTGCGCCGTCTACGATGGCGTTTGCCCGTTCCGCCGTAACGCAGCGCCCCTAAAAGCTCAGCCGGGTTCGGCCAATTTTTAGTCCGAGACTTCATATCCCATTTCGCTTTTTCAAATTGCATCACATTGGCAATACGGGCGTCTAAAAATTCACGGCTCTTGATTTTATCATCGCTGTTATCTGAAATCCAAACCGCCAAGGTACTCGCAATAACGCCAGATAAAATAGCGCGTTTGGAATAATAATTCGCGTCTGTGCTCGTGTCACCGATAGCACGCCATATCATATCCGCGCTCGCCCATAATTGCTGCGGGCCTTGCCCGAGGGCGTCAGGCAAGCTCAGGCGCGCCAAAGCCCGGCGCGCGGCTTCATCATGGGGGCCAATGGCTTTAAGATGTGCCCAAACCCCGCTTGTGACTTTGTCACGAATTTTCATCGTCTCCTGATTCAGTTTGGCAATTTCGTCTCTGGCAACCCCGTCCATTTGCTGCGCCCAAAACCCGATGACTTCTAGGGGTCCATCAGGAAAATAAAGCGCGTCTGATCCTTTGGGCAAATCTGTATTCGCTACAGCGTCCCGCAAGCTTTTCGCCGTCCAGCCATCAAAGGCCGCAAGCGGGAGCATCGCCTCTAAAATAGCCTGACGCGCAATAAGGGATCGGTCTGTCATGGGAGCAGTATAACGCGGCATAGTTAATTTGTCTTGCGGCGTAATACCTTACGCTTAAACCAATCTGTCACGCCCTTAACGCCCGCGCCAGATAAAACACCAAAGCGGAAAATACGCTCTGCCAACATGATAACGCCAATAGATAATATACCCAAAAAAACCGCCGAGAGGCATAGCTCCCAAAGCGGCGGATCGGAGGGAAGCCTGACAATACTGGCAAAAGGCGCGGAGAGCGGGAACCAACTTGCAAATATCAGTAGGGGACTATCGGGGGAGTTAAGCCCTAAAGGTACGACCAAAATACAGGCCGTTAAAACCAGCATGATCGGCGTTGTTAATGTCTGGGCATCTTGCATCGACTCGGCCAGAGCGCCCAGCGCAATAAAAAACGTACCATAGAAAATATATCCCAGAATTAAAAAGATGATGAAAAAAACGACCATCTTCACTGAGAAAGAATTTTTTAATCCTTGAGCAATGTCAGGGTCTCCAAAAATAATAAATCCAATAACCGCGCCAATTCCCAAAATGATATAGGGCAACATCGCCGTTACCGTCAGCGCCGCAACACCTAATAATTTTCCAAAAATAATTTCAGTAAAGCGTGTAGAGGCCAACATCATTTCTAGAAGCTTATTCATCTTCTCTTCAAGCATAGACGTCAGCAGCATATAAGCCCCTGAAAAGACGGTAAGCCACAAAAACCCGGAGAGGATGGCCGCAACTAAATAAGGCACACGGTCGGTCATGGTCACTTGTTGCCCAGCCCCGTCTTTGCTTTCTGTCTTTGTCGGATCAAAGGTATTGACAATCACAGCTTGATTTTTTGCTTTATCCAGCCCGTCCTGTGATAAACTCCCAGTAGACAAATATCTATCTGTTGCGAGTTGTCTAAAATATCGCCTTGCGAGGCGCTCCGCGGCCGGGTCATTAAAATTAGGTGACCAGTAATCTACTTTCACGCCATCATTGTCGAAAATATGAATAACCCCGTTTAGTTTCGCCGCTTCGCCCTCATGGCTTATTAATTTATCACCGCGCAAATAGGCTTTTAGCCCTGACAAGTCAGAGGCAGGCGGGTCCACAAAAACCATCTCAGCTTGCGGATTTTTGAGCTTTTCACTCGCGCCTGGGATTTTCTCATCCAGATAGGCTTTCCCCGCCTCCAAACCTTTGGTTTTAACAAGCGTCTCAAATTCGGCGGCTTTTGCGTCTGGTAAAAGCGTTGTCCCAAGGGTCAATATAAGACGCGTTTCTATCTCAATTCGGCTGTCTGTATCGAGCTGAATTAGCGCGGCTTTATGTTGTCCTGTTTCATCCAAAATTGTTTCATAGCGTGTGGGCGAGAGATTGAAATCCATAGTAGAGGCAACAACGCCCAAGAACCCAAAAATAAATGGCATGAAAAAGGAGAGCCAAAACCCCCAAGTTTTGACATAGCCCAGATAGTCGCGCCGCGCGATAAGATATGTCCGGCGAATATTTATGGCGGGGAGCTTCATGCGGGTGCTCCTTGACCTGACACATCCATAGTCTGACGCAAATCATCCCCAACCATCGCAACAAAGGCTTCATGAAGCGAGGGCTGTTTAGGTTCAAAGCGGGTCAGATTAATTTTTTCATTCACGCAGTGTTCCAAAATATCCTGATTTTCGGCTTTATCTTTCAGGATGATATTTAGCGCCCCATCTTCACGTTTATCGATAGCGTCGGAAAACCTTTCCATCAAAGACGTCAAGCGATCATCATCAGATCCAATGACCATACGGCGCGGCGCTTTGGACAAGGCCTCGTGCGTCGGTCCGTCAAAAACCTTGCGTCCGCCCGACATCAAAATAATGCGATCGCAGAGGCGCTCGGCATGTTCCATTACGTGGGTGGAGAAAATAATCGTGCGGCCGCGCTCGGCAATTTCGCGCACAATAGATTCTAAGACTTGTTGATTGACAGGGTCCAGACCCGAGAACGGCTCATCTAATATATAAAATTCTGGGTCATGGGCTATGGCTGATAAAAGCTGAACCTTTTGCGCCATGCCTTTGGACATATCTTTATTCTTTTTTCGTTTTGCCTCGGACAAGCCATATTTATCCAGCATATGATCAGCCAATTTGAAGGCCTCTTTGCCTTTCATGCCGTTAAGCCGCGCCAAATGGGCGATGCTCTCACGCGCGGTTTGTTTTTTATAAAGACCTCGTTCTTCGGGCAAAAATCCAATACGGCCAAAATTGGCTTCATTCCCTGGCTCACCGCCAAATAGTTTTATCGAGCCACTATCGGGTTTAATCAGGCCTAAAGCCATACGCAGCGTCGTTGTCTTACCTGCGCCGTTGGGGCCCAGAAATCCGATAATTTCTCCGGGCTTCACCGTGAAGCTGACATCTTCGACAGCGACCTTTCCCGCGAAAGCTTTTGAAACACCTTGAATAGAAAGAGGGGATTGCAATGTCATAACCCTCTCTGCCTTCTTGTTTATCGATACTCAATAGATTTCGCTATTCCATGGTGTTTTTCTGCTTAAGGCTCAAGGCGCGGGACGGCAAAAGAAACTTTTGAGAATAAAAGCAGCGCTCAACCGGCTTGATAATGAGGATTACGGCTATTGCGTGACATGCGACGAAGCCATTGGTCAGAAACGTCTCGACTTAGACCCCTCCGTCCCCCTATGTATTCCTGCGCTAAATAGAGGAATTTATGACGGACTTAATTCGCGGAAAAATTTACGATAATATTATGCAGACCATGGGCAATACACCGCTCGTACGGTTTCCGCGTATCACGGACGGGGTGCCCGCGGACCTGTGCTATAAGCTCGAATTTTTTAATCCTATCGCCTCGGTCAAAGACCGCATCGCGATTTCAATGATTGAAGACCTTGAAGCGACAGGTAAGCTTAAGCCCGGCGGCATAATTGTTGAGCCGACCTCAGGTAATACAGGTATTGGCGTCGCCTTCGCCGCGGCGGCTAAGGGCTATAAGGCAATCCTTGTGATGCCCGAGCAAATGTCGATTGAACGCCGAAAAATGATGAAACTCTTGGGCGCTGAACTTATCCTGACAGAGGCCTCTGGCGGCATACCTGCGGCGCAAGCCAAAGCTGATGAGATTTGCGCAAACACGCCAGGCGCTATTCAAGCGGGGCAATTTATCAATCCAGCTAACCCCGCTATTCACTATAAAACAACAGGCCCTGAAATCTGGAATGATTGCGATGGCCAAGTCGACGCCTTTATTTCTGGCGTTGGGACGGGCGGCACCATAACGGGCGCGGGACGTTACCTCAAAGAGAAGAACCCAAATTGCCAGATTATCGCGGTTGAACCTGTCGGCTCGCCGATGATTTCCAAAGGCGAAAAAGGCCCCCATAAAATACAAGGCATTGGCGCAGGGTTCCTCCCTGACGTTTTAGATACAGACCTCATTGATGACGTCGTGACGATAGAGAGCGAAGCCGCTTTTGGAACAGCCAAACATGTCGCCGCAGAAGACGGCGTGCCAATTGGAATCTCATCAGGCGCGGCCGTCGCCGCCAGCCTGATTGTCGGAGCCCGGCCTAATATGAAGGGTAAACGCATTGTGACGATTATTCCAAGTTTTGCGGAACGGTATCTCTCCACGCCGCTCTTTGACGCGTGACAGCCTGCCCACAATGCGGTGTTGATTTACCCAAATTTGATGGACCAACGCATCGCTATTTTGGGGCCTCCTCTGCATGCTGGGCAGCTTATGGCATTATCTTAGAACGCGAATATTCAAACCCTAAATTTTTTAAAAATCACCGTATGACTGTTGATGCCTATGCATTGCAACACCCCGGGGATTCCTCTCTACAAGCCGTCCAGTCCGTCAATCTTCATCTCATCTCATCAACGCTACTATTTGAATATAAAACCAGCGCTAACATGGCTTTGGATGCCATGAGAAAACTCAGCGCGGCGTCAAAGAAGAACGCTAAGCTTTTCAGCTGGCTTGCGCCGCCCTCAACGTTAGGACAGATAACCGTAAAAGATGTTTTGCCCAAAACCCAAGTTGATGAGCATCTAAAGCAGATAGAAAAATGGGCAAAATGCACATGGCAGGCGTGGGTAGATCATCATCACATAGCTAAAAATCACCTCAAGACATTTGAAATTATATGAAACCCGAGTCCATCAAACGCTATGCTCGTCATTTGGTGCTCAAAGAGATCGGCGGACCAGGGCAGCAAGCCCTGCTAGGATCCCGTGTGGCCATCATCGGCGCAGGCGGTCTTGGCGGACCTGTAGGATTATATCTTGCAGCGGCTGGGGTTGGGCATATTACAGTTATCGATGACGATAAGGTCGACGTCTCCAACCTTCAAAGGCAGGTCCAATTCGTCACGGGCGATATCGGCACGGAAAAGGCCATTGGCTTAGCCAGCACCCTAACGAATTTAAACCCCGATATTACCGCAAAAGGCATCACCACTCGCCTAACACCAAATAACGCACAAAGCCTGCTGGACGGTCATGACCTTATCATAGACGGCGTTGATGATTTTACCTCGCGCTTTACGATTAATGAAACCGCGCTAAGCTTGAAAATACCCTTAGTCTCTGGCGCGCTTGGGCGCTTTCAAGGCCAGGTCAGCGCGCATTACTCTAACGGCGAAGGCCCTTGCTATCGCTGCCTCGTCCCAGATATTCCGCCAGATGCCGAAACCTGTTCGCAGGTCGGCGTGGTCGGCGCCTTAGCCGGCGTTATTGGCTCCGTTATGGCGCTAGAGGCCGTTAAGCTTATCACTGGAGCAGGCGATCCGCTTTGCGGAAAGCTCTGGCTCTATGACGGCTTAAAGGCCCAATCGCGTACCATCACCCTGCCCCAAGATCCGCATTGCAAGGCTTGCGGCTCAAGGCCTGAGAAGACCGCTTAATACAGCGTTTTAATAAGGTCCGAAATTTCCGGAAATACGCGTATTTTGTGAAATGCCGCGAACACCAAAGAAACGATTGTTAAATCCGCCTCTTCCAATACCGCGATTATTAAACCCGCCTGTTACGAAACGGCGATTGTTAAACCGGCCGCTGCGGCGCGTACTAAAAATCTCATTATTCGTAAAAGCAATGCGTCGATCTAAATCAAGGCGCTGCTGGGCCAGATTTTGTTGCGCTCTTTGCTGAGCCGCGGCTTGGCGAGCTTGATTGTCGATTTGACGCTCTTGTAGATCTAGCGCCCGGTGGGCTGCTACCGCTTGATGATTAACATGCTGAGGCGCGCCGCGATAAACGGTGACACCAGAGTGTTGGCTCACATTAAAACCAGAGGCGCTATTTGCGCTTGCGCTCAGGCCAGTTGTCGCTGAAAGGCTAAGCGCTGCAACTGTTACAAGGATTATTTTTTTCATAATTAACTCCATTCACAGCTTTAACCTGACTCAAGTTTTTCAAAAAAACCACCTGATACATCAAATAAGCGAGTCAAAAAAAAGTGCGAACTCTGTGAAGAAATGCGGTTAACCATAACCTTAACAGCACGTTAACCATAGTCTGAGGGTTTAGGTAATACGGTTCCGGAATAGAATTTCAAAGTCAGGCATAAGCTTCTCCAGATAAGGCGTATAGATATCATCTAACTTCACAGCGCTTTGAGGCGCAGGCCCAAAGCCTGTTGAGTTATGCACGGAATGATACCAAAACGGCGCCCAGGCCCCATCTTCGGGCCGCAAACCCGCCTCCCATGAGAGCATATCAGTCTCCCATGGAATATCGATAGCGCGGCATAATTTTTCTAGCATCTGGGCAGGATTACGCAAAATATCAGAGCTATCAATTACGGGCGGGCGGCCTAAATCTTCCCACAGACGGCGCTGCGCCAAGACCCCTAAATCCTCAATCTCAAATTCGGCCCTCGCGCGAACATAAGACGCGATCACGCGGACTGGCTCACGAATAAGAAAAAAATGTTTTGCCTCTTTCGCCCAGCCCATGGGAAAACCCTCTAACATCTGCTGAGGCATATGTTTTTGAAAACTATAAGCGGTCGTTGTCGGTGCAAGACAGAGGCGTTGGACCGCCTCAGGGTTAGTTTCATGGCTAGCAAGCGTCTCATCGCGCCCCGGATGCGCTTTACCTGACACGGCCAAATAAGGGGCGAAAAACGGCTCATCTATCACAGAACAATCCGCGCGCGATCCAAAACTCCGCATCATCGCCGTTGAAAGATTACGCGGTCCTGACCACATCGCAATTATCATGCGGCGGTATCCGCGTGAATATGCTCAAGATAGAGCGATTGTAGCCGCTTGACCATCGCCCCGCGCGTTCCGCTGCCAATAACGCGGCCATCAATTTTGCCCACAGGGGCTAGCCCCGCAAATGTGCCCGTCGTAAAGGCTTCATCCGCGCTATAACATTTCATGAGACTAAAGTTCTTTTCAAAAACGGGAATACCATTGGCTTTGCATAGATCGATTATTTTCCCGCGGGTTATGCCGCCCAAACAATAATCTCCGCTTGAAGTCCAGACCTCGCCTTTGCGGACTATGAAAAAATGTGTTGAGTTACAGGTCGCAACAAAGCCTTGCGGGTCGAGCATCAACCCTTCATCCGCTCCCGCCTCAATCGCCTGCACACAGGCGGTGACACAGTTGATTTTAGAATGTGAGTTTAGCCCCGGGTCTTGAACATCAGAGCGCCCGCGCCGCACAGAGACCGTATAGAGCGATAAAGACTTTTCCGCCGTCTTAGGGTCCGCTTTTTTAAATTCAGGCGCGATGACAATCGTGGCTTTTGAAATAACAACACGCGGGTCTTGGTAAGGCGTAGAGCGCAAACCGCGCGTCACCATAAGGCGGATATGCACGTCCTCGCTCATCTCATTGGCGGAGAGCGTTTCATAAAGGCGGCTTTTCATATCCCCTTGCGATATACCAATATCAAAGCCTAGGGCCGCCGCGCCTTCCCAAAGCCTATCAAGGTGATCTTCCAGAAAAGCAATTTTGCCTTGATGAACACGCAGGCCTTCCCAAATCCCGTCCCCCAACATAAAGCCTGAATCAAAGACGTTCACCACCGCCTTTTCGCGCGGCAAAAGCTCGCCATTTACATTAAAAAAAACCGACGCATTACGCGGATCAGGGATATAAGCATGAGACCCAAAAGACATGTTCAAAGCCTATCAGCCTAAAAAGGATTTGCAAGTAGAGGCGGATATTCTTGCCTATAATGAACCTCTTGATTTTGCGCGCGAGGTAAACCTCTGACGCTCTGGACAGAAAAAAGCCTGCTCCGAAAAGCAGGCTATTTATCTTATCTTTTGCCAATAATGTCTTAGCTAGAGATACGTGAACCCGTAAGATTAACAGCGATTGCGCTAAAGGCTTCGCCTAATTCATCGCCATTTGACGCGTCAAAGAAATTTGCTCTTTCAGACGCACAGCCTCTTAATAAATTTAGCGTGGTATTATCTTTAATTTCCAATGCGATCGTGTAAATTTCGATATCGTCGCGTTTTGCGTTTTCACACATTGTCGCCATCGTTTGATCAGCGGCGCTCTGTACCTTACCATGATGGGTGATACCGTCTTTAGAGCGTGTATTATTACCGTCAGTCACGATTACCATAACATTATCCGTTTTATCGTGATTTTGATTTCTAGATTCAGCAAACGGCGCTGTAGGTGTCAAAGTCCGCCATCCCCAAGCGATGCCAGCTGGTGTATAAGTCGACCCTTTAGCTTGTAGCGCATTGATTGTTTGCTTCACGGCATTCATATTTCGCGTTAAAGGCTGAACCTCCGTCAAAGCGCAGCCAAGTCCGTTCACAACACCTGGAATTCTTTGAACATTAGAATCGATGCGGGTGTTGAGCGGAGCCTGACGTGAACCAACGCAGCCATCCCAGTTACTTGGCGCACGTCCTGTCTGAGGAAATTCAATCCAGTTTTCACGAGACATATTCGTTCCAACATTTACATATGCAGCAAAAGGAACAACTGACACATTTAACTGATCGGCTGGGACAGTACCCAATTGATCAATCAAGTCATTACCTGCACGCTTCAAACTTGTTAACCGTGTGCCACCTGTTGGCGTTGGTTTACTCATAGACCCTGTTGAATCGAGAACCAAAGCTAGGTTTAAATTGCGAGACGTATGTACAGCTGTTGAGGACACTTTTACATCCAAACCATCACGGCCAAAAATGTTTGAAAAATATGTCGGTTGAGTGTTGGTCGCAATAACTGTGACGGCATCACCATCTCGCGTAATGCTCTCCAAGTTTACGGCTGTGCCGCCAGGGTAAACCTGCTCAAAATACTCTTGAGCTACAGCATTTAAATTCGCTTGACCTTCGATATCACCGCGCGCCGCCATTAATGCAATATTATCTGTTGTATCTTGAAGACGCTGCTTAGCAAAGTAACCATTAGAAACGTCAACGCCAATCGCAAGACCGCCCACCAACATCGCAACAGTAACAGCGCCAATTATCGCGAAGTTGCCTTTTTCATCAGATGAATAATTACTGACAGTTGAAAGAAATTTAGACTTAACAAGTGTTTTAAGCGTTTTCATGGCATTTTCCTTACAAATCGGGGGGACGTAATGTCCGGACTTGCGAGAAACGTTGCAGGCACTCTGCCAAAAGGGGAATTTTGTCCTAGAATACACCAATTGCCAAAGTTTATGGTTAATTAGACATTAAATCTGGCCCATTTACCGCCAAAACGAGGTCTATGACCGCAAAACATCGGATCGTAAGAAAAAATCTCAGTACCAAAATTGTCTTCGCGGAGCCGTTTTAGGTCACGTCACAGTCATATTTTGGTACAGTTTGTCTTACGCCCATTAAAAAGACCCAACGCTTACATAGACAAAGACAGGAGCGTGAGACCCAAAAGACATATCAATCCCCGCCCGCCTCGTCTCAATGGAGCTAATAGAGGCTATTCTTATTCTTGAGGCTGTTGATCTAAGTACATTATCGCGCGTTCATAGTTTTTCTTATTGGGGTTGCGATGCCCCATAGACGGAATAACCATTAATTTGGCTTGGTTGATACCAGCTTTTTTATAGGCTCTATATACGCGCTGCGTATCTTCTAAATTAAAGTCGTTTCTTCCCGTAATAAAGACATAACGGTTCTCCTTAACTTGTTCTAAAGCCGGAGATGAATTTTCATTCCAGATATTCGCCCCGCTATTGTAGATAGCCCCTTTAAATAACCTCGGGTATTGAACCGCTAACAAGCTGGCGACGCGGCCGCCTCCTGAAAAACCTGATAAATAGGCTCTGCTTGAATCAATTTTATATCTTTTTTCGACCGCGGCTAAAGCCATAAGGGCGTAAGTCATGCGCCGCTGCGGATTAATCTTATTGCCTGACTTATTGGCGCCAACCCAGATTAAATTATGAGTATCGAGCAAAGATTTCCAACCCCGGGGTATTTTGCCAGATTCATTTGCGCTAATAAAAACTAACACACCCGCTGGTCTCGCAGGGTTATAATTTGTCGGCACATGAATTTGCCACTCAATATCTTCGTTGGCGGCCATAACATCTTTATATGCTTTGGCTGCTGTTTCGCCGACCAGCCCGTTAAGCGTAGCGCTAATGGTCTGCGACCCCTTGACCGTTGTGGCTGTAATTTTCTCAACATTCTGCAATGGCGATGTTTGCAAAAGGATAAAAGCAAAAAAACACCAAATAATTTGTACCATTATGCTTCTCCCCTTTTGGCGGAAATTATTCCCCTGCCCGCGACTTTTTTATCTCATGAAATCTCGAAATCTTCAGGGCGATAGCCCGGGTCGGGATATTGCGGGTTCATCTCTTGAAGCGTATCTTTTACAATGGCGCTGACAATTGCCCCGCGCGTAGAGCGCGAGTCAGACGGAATAATATGCCAAGGCGCATGGTCTGTACTGGTCCGGCGAACCATCGTTTCATAGGCCCGCATAAAGTCAGGCCACAGCGCGCGGTCATCAAGATCACCCGGATTAAATTTCCAGCGTTTTCGCGCAATTTCCAAACGCTCGCGCAACCGCTCACCTTGGGTCTCTTTGGAAATATGGAGCATAAATTTGAGAACCCGCGTGCCATTTTCAGTCAGGTGCTTTTCAAAATTATTAATCTGCTCATAGCGCTGCTCAACGGTCTCTGGAGATGCAAAGCCGCGTACTTTAACCACCAAGACATCTTCATAATGACTGCGGTTGAACACTGTTATCTGTCCTTTGCGCGGACAGACATTGTGAATACGCCAGAGATAGTCATGAGCGAGCTCAATTTTGCTGGGCGCTTTAAAGCTGGCGACATTAACATTAAGCGGAGGCGTGCGGTGGAACAGCGCCGAGGTCGTGCCGTCCTTCCCGCTTGTATCCATGCCTTGCAAAACAATGAGCACGGAGCGGTCAGCCTCGCCGTATAGCTGATGCGCGAGAGGCGCAATGGCTTTGGCATTGTCTTTGATGAGCGCTCTGGCCTTGGTCTTGCCGCCAAACAAATCGACCCGTGTGGGAGACGCGGATAAATCAAATTTATCCCCGCCTTTGGCTATAAATTCAGACGCATAATCTGCGGACATAAAGACCTCACTTAACATAATTACAGAGTCGTTCTATCAAGCGCCGCCGTGCGGGCAAAGCCTAAAAGCATCCAGTCTTTATTCTTAGGCCGTTATTTAGCTGGCGTCTTCGCGCAACATTTCAAGCTCTAACCATTCTTCTTCACAGGCTTCCAATTTGGCTTGAACCGTTTGAAAGCTGACTAAAGCGGCGTTGAAGCCGTCGGGGTCGCGTTTAAAAAAGTCGCCATCCGCCATTTTTGTTTCCAGCGCAGATTTTTCCGCTTCTAGCGCGGCAATCTCCGCGGGGAGCTTCTCGAGGCGGAATTTATGTTTGTAAGATAGCTTGGGTTTTGCGCTAGCTTTGTTAGCGGATTCAGATCCAGCTTTCTCACGCTTAGCTTTTTCTGCCGCGCGGCGCGCCTGTACCCCCGCCCCGCGTTGGTCGACCATATCACTATAGCCGCCCGCATAGACTTGCCATTGCGCCTTGCCTTCATAGGCAATTGTGCGGGTCACCGTGCGGTCAAGGAAGTCTCTATCATGAGAGACCACAACAACCGTGCCTTTATAATCGGCGACGAGTTCTTGCAGGAGGTCCAAAGTCTCCAAATCTAAATCATTGGTCGGTTCATCAAGGATAAGCAGGTTGGAGGGCAAGCGCAGACCGCGCGCTAATTGCAATCGTCCGCGCTCACCGCCTGATAAGGCATGCAGCGGCGTGCGCGCTTGTTCTGGCAGAAAGAGAAAATCTTTCATATATTTTATGACATGGACGGAGTTACCATCGACGATGACTTTATCCCCGCCGTTGTCGCTCATAGCCTCAGACAAGGTCCAATCTGGGTTTAGGCTCTCACGTTTTTGATCAATAATAAGCGGCTCTAAATTGACGCCCAGTTCAATGCGGCCGCTATCAGCTTGATGTTCTCCCATCAGTAATTTTAGCAAGGTCGTTTTCCCTGACCCGTTAGGCCCAACAATCCCGATACGCTCCCCGCGCGCAATCTTGATTGAAAAGTCAGACACAATGGGGCGGCCTTCGAAACTCTTGGACACATTTTCTAAAATGGCGACACGTTTCCCCGAGCTTTGACCTTCGGTAACCGCTATTGTGGCGGAGCCGACGACTTGTTTTTGATCGCGGACTTGCTGACGTAATGAGGCAAGTTCTTTAACACGGCGCACATTACGTTTGCGCCGTCCTGAGACCCCGTGAACAATCCAGTGCTGCTCGCGGTGAATTTTGCGTTTTAATTTATGCTGATCAAGCTCTTCTTGCTCCAGATACTCATCTCGCCAAGTTTCGAAAAATGAAAACCCTTTATCGAGAAACCGAGTTTCCCCGCGGTCTATCCATATTGTGCGGCGGGAAAGATTTTCTAGAAATTTTCTATCATGAGAAATCAATAAAATGGCCGAGGGCAAGCTTGCCAGTTCTTTTTCCAGCCACTCAATAGCCGGCAAATCCAAATGGTTAGTCGGCTCATCCAGCATTAAAATATCAGGACGGGGCGCAAGGGTTCGCGCCAACGCCGCGCGGCGAATTTCTCCGCCTGACATAATGGCTGGGTCTTCATCTCCGCTCAGACCCAGGGCGTCTAATAGATAAGGAATACGGGCGCCATCATCCGCCCCGATAAGGCCGGCCTCGATATAATCGCGCGCCGTTTTAAAGGCGGAGAGGTCTGGTTCTTGCGGCAGATAACGAATGGTCGTGCCCGGTTGTAAGAAACGCACGCCGCTATCGGACTCAACCAGCCCCGCGGCAATTTTAAGCAAGGTGGATTTACCAGAACCATTGCGTCCAACGAGGCAGCACCGATCTCTCGGCCGAACAGTCAGCTCAGCGCTTTCCAGCAAAGGCGTTGTCCCGAAGGTCAAAGCAATATCGGTTAATGTTAAAAGCGGGGGAGCCATAGGGCGTCTCTATCGGATATTGCGCGAAGTTCAAGGCGGGTGTTTGACCTGCGACATCTGAAAAATTGCCCTCGCGAATATTGACCCCTATAGCTGGTTTGTAGGATGCCTAAGTTTTAGGTTTATCCATTAGGTTATCTAGCCTGTCAGCCAGATCAGCCGTATCGACATCCCCGAGCTCAGCGGTTTTTGCAGGCGCGGGTTCAGGCGCTGCCTCCGTGATAATGTCGAGCGGTTTTTTGCGCGCAGCGCCGCTTTCATATCTTGGATGAATGAGCTCGCCGTCTTTTCCAAACGAGAACACAAGACGCCGCCAATCTTGATCCACATAGTCGAAAGCCTCGCCTTCTGGGTCAAGGTCTGACCAATCGGCCTCAGCGGGCGCAGTTGCGGCGCGTTCTATCCATACCCGCGCATCTTGCTGATTTTTAAGCATGGTTTCGGTTTTAGCGGCGAGCGTACAAAGCCGCGCGCTGGGCGTGCCTTTCGCGACCATGGGCGAGAGCGCTGACCACGCCGTCACCGCGTCATTTGACTTAAGGGCTTCTTCTATTTGAAGTAAAATAGTCTCACGGTGCGTCGGATTGGCTTTATAAAGATTACGCATATGCTTGGCTTTTGCTTTGGGCGTGGCCTCTGCAAAAATATCTCTATAGGCCAGAGCCAAAGCGGGGTGCGGAGCTTTCCCCCAGGCTTTCTCGATAAGCTGCGCGCCTTTCTTTATGCCGCCTGTCTGTTTCAATAATTTTGCGGCTAGGCCCACGGCCGGCGCAAATTCTGGAGATTCCTGCGCCGCTGATACCGCCAAATCTCGCGCGGCAGCTGCTTGTCCAGCGCCCTCCAGCCTATCCGCCTCAGCTGTTTGTAATACAGCGCGGCGACGTCTGGAAATATCCCGCTCGATATGTTTGCGCTTTTCTCCGAGTTCCAAAGTTTGAACAGCGGCTTGCCATTGATGATCTGACACTTGGGCCTGAAATAAGACATCAAAGGCCCAGGCCGCGTTTTTATTGTCTTCATAAGCCTTGCCTGCATGATCAATCGCCCCGTTAAGATCGCCTTGAGCCAAAAGCTGTTGCGCCAGTCCGCGCTGCGCTGTCGCTAAGGTGCGCTCAGAGCCGAGCATAGCTTTATAATGCGTAATGGCTTCCTCATTATCACCGCAAGCTTCCGCCGCTTGCGCGCTGACCATTCTGCCTAAATCTGGGCTTCCAATCAAAGATCTAGCTTTTTGGGATTTCTTACGCGCCTTAGCCTTATCCCCTTCAGCGCCGGCAATCAAAGCCTCTTCCATCGCTTCGAGCGCTTGGTTTCGGCGCCGAAGTCCAACGCCGGATTTTACCCGTCTCGGCAAACGCCAAAGCCATCCTAAAATCGACCACAACCCAATCAAAGCGACAACAAAAAATGTTAAGAAGCCAATTGCCCATTGCCATGGAACTCTATGGGTTTCAAATTTCAGAAACCCGGCCTCTGCCGTTGAGCCAATGACGATCTCTGGTTCATTTCCAATATAAAGCATCACCGCCGCAAGAGCTGCGATAAAGATGAGCACGCCTATTACATATTTGGTCATTTTATGTCCTCAATACTCTTTATGTTTGCAATAATTTGGCGCCAGTCCTGCGCGGGGATTTTGGCCGCATCAGGTAATTTGTCAAACTTTACCACCGCGCCAGAATAGTTTTTCTCATTTAAGTCCAATTGAATTAATTCCACTAAATATCTGGGATTATCATCTGATTGAACGGTAATGCGTTTATTAATGGTTTTCTTTAGCCAATTTCCCGATGTCTGCGTTTCATCCAAGGCTAATAATATGGCTTGCGCCGGAAACTCAGGCAGGGGCAGCGCAGGGGTATTTATCTCACGGGCGATAAGGTTTTCGCCAACCTCTGCTTTTACCATCCTATTTTTTCTAAATGTCTCGTCTGCTAATAAGTTTGATTTCACCTTCGTAATTAAGGCGGCGTCATCATATTTTTCCAAATTAGAAAGCTGGGTCTCAGCCTTATCCAATCGCTGATTAATTTCTGATAAGTCTATCACAGCAGAGCCTTCTTTTTGCAACGCCTCCAGACGTGTCAGCAGCTCAGGGTCAATTGTCGGCACAGGCGTTTCTTCCGCCTGCTTCTCGGTGTCCTCTAGAGCTTTTAATCTTAAATCAAACTCAGAAAAGTCAATCTGTGTTTCAGGCTGTGTTTCAGGGCGCTTTTTCTTAGTCTCGCGCTCCAGGCGCAAGAGCTGGGCCTTCAGAGATTTATTCTCTGCCACAACTGTTTCGATTTGCGTTTTCAAGGGACCTATATTTGCCGCTGGCGTAGCGGTGAATTTGGATATCGCGCCACCGCCTAAGCTCCCTAAAATAGCGGCGATAAGAGCCGCGAGGCCGAGTGTTTTATACCCCACTGCGCGGGGTTTTTCGCTCTCGCGCTTATTGTCTCTCGGCGGCGTATCATCCTCTTGGGCGTCAACTACGACGTCGATGTCTGTCTCTTCATCCATAAACCGAGTTTAGACTGTCAATATGGGAGCAAGCAAGGTCAGCATGGCAGTTTCATTGGGGCTTTTTGCAATCAATCGCGACTGACACTTAATGTTTCCCAAGGCCTCATCTGTGGCTTGGCTTATTGATAACATAGTAATCCCCGACAAATCGGGTTTAAAGCCCGCTAATGTCTTGGCCGCTTGAGGCGAATATAAGGCAATATAAGTGAGTTTCTGCAGGTCGATATTCGGCATCTTCGTGACTGGGTGAGTTTCGTAGAATATATCTCGCCGCGCGGAATAACCCGCCTGAGTCAAATCCTCTATAATTGACCCGCGTACCTGCCGACCCGCGCAATGTATAATAGTTTGGGTCACAGGGAATTTAGATTTTATAAGCGCCGTCACATCCTTAGAGCTGCCGCTGGCCGAAAAGACCGACGTGCACCCATTGGCCTTAGCGCGCTTAGCCGTTGCGTCCCCGACCGTTACGACGGTCCAATCTCTGCGCGAGGTAAATTTGCAAAACCAATCTAATCCATTTGATGATGTGAATATTAAGGCCGCCTCTTTTGGCGGGATTTTCGGCATATCTGATGGCGGACTTAACTTTAAAAGCGGCGCTATACCAACAGCCAAACCCGTATGGGCAAAACTAGCCGCGCTTTCATGCGCGTGAGGCAAAGTGCGAGTCATCCAAAGTCTATTTGGCATGTTAAACGTTATCCCACATTATCTGGTCACCGATTTCGGCTCTGATTTCCTGACCCAAACCTAACCCAAATTCATGACAAGACTCTAAACTTGGCTGCTTTAAAGTGGCTTTTCGCCAAAATCTTTTGGACCCATCTTTGGCAATGACTTCCCCTCTAAAGGTCAATTTCCCCTTTTTAATGTCGGCTAATGCCGCAATCGGTGTTCGGCAAGACCCGTCCAGAGCCTGCAAAAAGGCGCGCTCAGACGTAATCGCAAGGGCCGTCTGTTCATGATTTAAAGGCTGAACGGCGCGGCGCGTAAACACGTCATTTTTTCTTATCTCTATTCCAATGGCCCCTTGAGCAGGGGCAGGAAGCATAATCGATGGATCAACAGCTTGCGTTATGACCTCGGAAAGCCCGAGACGCTTTAATCCCGCGCAGGCTAAAAATGTGGCGTCAAACTCACCTTGAATAACCTTCTCAAGCCGCGTGCCCACATTTCCCCGTAGGAGCTTATATTTTATATCTGGACGTATAGCCGACAGCTGAGCGGTACGGCGAATAGAGGCCGTCCCAATTACCGCCCCTTGAGGCAGCTCTGCCAAATTCTTATAACGGGTCGCGATAAAGGCATCGCGGGGGTCTGCGCGCTCTAAGATCGCGCCAATGGTAAGTAAGTCTTGCCCAATCGTCGGCACATCTTTCATCGAGTGAACAGCGAGGTCGATACGATCATCGAGTAAGGCGTCTTCTAGCTCTTTGGTAAAGAGGCCCTTTCCGCCAAACTCTTTCAGATCTCCTTTGATCGTATCGCCTGATGTTTTTAAAATAATAATTTCGCTCTCGCAGGACAGTAAGCTTTGCACCAAACGAGCTTGATAAAGAGCCAGCGGCGAGCCACGCGTTCCTATTTTTAGAATCTTAGTCATGGATGGATACCATTGATTGTTCTGTAGCTTCGTCTTATGTGCATGGCGATGGCTTTAA
>CAZJRU010000005.1:0-33044 GCA_964548315.1 uncultured Hellea sp. | reverse complement strand
CTTCCAATTCTGCTGTTTCCTTTTCAGGCTCAAGCCATCCTTCATAGGCGGCGATTAGGCCGATAAGAGGGAGTTTGATGGCGACATTGAAATGAAACTTACCGTCTTTTTCAGTCTCATAGCTTTCGCCTTTGGGCAGGAAGATATTGGGAAGGGGAACGCCAAAAATCTTGCATCGTTTGGGGATGAAGCGCAATTTACCGTCATCCCTCACTAAGGCGAGGGCGACGCTAATGACGCCGAAACGTTCTATAGCGTAACCGTTATTTTGGCCTGTGCCGATTGTAAAATGGCTCCGAAATTTTTGGCCGCCGAAATTGCGTTCCCAGACCTCGCCGTTTCCCTCTTGTTTGAAGGTGACGGTTAATGGGTGCTGACCTGGTTTCACATGAAGGCCGGCCATAATCGCGGAGATTTTCGCCATGAGGTTACCGCCCGTTTGGACGTTAGCCTGACCGCGCCAGTTAGCGTGTTTCAAAGAATGTATGTCTTGAAGCCTTTGCGGCAAGGCCGCAAAATCCTGACCTAAGACACTTTGGAAGACTGTCATTTCTGGGCTCTTAATTGCAACATCATGGCCTCTTCAATGACGGGGTCTTTAAAGATATAGCCCGTTTTAAGAACGGCTTTTGGCAATATCTTTTGATCGGCGAGGAGTATCTCCCGTCCTAATCCGCCCAGCGCCTTGATAATGAATTCAGGGATAGCGACAAGTGTTGGGCGGTATAAGGCTTTCGCGACGGCTTTGGTAAAGGCTTTGTTGGTCACAGGGTTAGGTCCAACGCCGTTTACTGCGCCGTTTATGTCTGTGCTTTGAATGACATGTCCGATCATGCCCACGAGGTCGTCGCGAGTAATCCAGCTCATGAATTTCTTGCCTTTCCCAAAGGTGGCCCCGCCGCCAAATTCTGTGGGAATTAGAAGTTGCCTTAAGGCGGCTCCCTCGCGGTCCAGCACCATGCCGATACGCAGCAAAACAACGCGCAGTCCATGCTCTTTGGCTTTCAAAGCTTCGGCTTCCCAATCAAGGCAAAGTTTCTGAGAAAATGTTCCATCTACATCAATCTTTGTCGTCTCATCGATGTCCCCTGCTGGATTTACGCCGTAAGCTCCAATTGCGCTTCCATTCAGGAGTAGCTCCGGCGGCGTATCAAGGCGCGCTATTAGCCGATTTAATTTTTCTGTCAGGCCAATACGGCTTTCTGTGATGGCCGTTTTTTTCTTCTCCGTCCAAAGACCTGTGCTGAGGGCCTCACCTGCGAAGTTGATAATGATATCAATTTTATCGCGGTTATGAATTTGATCGAAGTTTTCAATATAGGTTACAGGCGCAGGCAGGGCCGCGGTTTTACTATTGCGGGTCAGGACGATGATTTTATACCCTGCGGCCTGAAGCGCGGGAATAAGCTTGCGTCCAATAAAGCCCGTTCCGCCTGTCATCAGAACTGTTTTGGGGGTTTCAATCCTTTCAATGAGGTCTTTCGCGGGGCGCGTAAAAAGCTTTTGAAGTCTTGCCCGCGCATGAAAATCTCTCAGGCCTAAAATGAAGACAACAACCGCGCCAAAGATAAGGAACATACTCCAATATCCGTGCCATGCTTTTTCTAGGCCCGTGGGGTTTTGACCCCATCCCCAAAGCACAGGGATAAGGAGCGCGAGAACCACGCCATAATTGGCGGTTAGGACGGTATGTAAAAGACGTTCACTGACGGGCAGTTTACGGGTTAGGTCCTCTTCGACAAAGTCCCAGAGCGTTATCAGGAACTCCGCGCATAAAGCGGTAATGATTGCGTAAGCCCATATGCCGTCTGGCTGTATGGTTGCGAGCCCTAAGAAGATAAGGGCATAGAAAATATTTCTTATACCGTGCAGCCAAAGCTCTTGCGTCTGCGTTTTTCGCCAGGCGAGTTTTTCCGTTAATTCGTGATGATACATCGTATCGGTTCCGCCCATCACAATTTGTATTGTTATGAAAATCCATAAAACCGTGTACATTTTATTCTACCTCATCGCGGAACATAATCCGCTGGTTAAAGAGCTTGCCAAAAAGCGGGTGAATGAGGTCGAGCCCAAATTCAAACCATCCATCGCCGTGGTCGGCATGGCTCACAGTTAGGCTTCCCGGGGTGAGGGCGCGGGGCAAATATAAGCGCCGTCCCAAAAGCGTCATAAAATATCGATCATTTTGGAATAAGAGCGCATCGTCCCGAACGTCCAATTTTAATGTCATGCCGATGCCGCGTCCGATATATTCTTCAAGGCCTGTGGGGCCGCTAAAGCGTTTCGCACTATGGATGACCTGCGGGAAGCCGTGTTTGCGGTTATATTGGCGGCTCCAAAATTGACCCTGCCCGTCGGGGTCTTCGGTGACGCTCACAATGGCAGCAAGGTCTTGGTTATGACGGTCTATGGGAAGCGGTCCGCCGATAAGGCGTAAGGCCTGGGCGAGCGTCCATCCCAAAGCGTTCATCCGCGTATAGAGGATATAACCTTTATAAAGTTGGCTTTCGCCTTTTCTGGTATATTTGCAAAACCGCTTGCGAACAGCCAGGGGCAGGGCGTTCCATTTTTTGGTGCCCATGAGACGAGCGAAGCGTGTATCGCCAAGCTCGGCCTTGTTATAATCATTGGCCGGGATATGCGGGCCAAGATCTTGCTCAAATTTGAATTCTACCATTTGCGCCTCCAAATGCGCTATGTGTCCTTTTGTTTTCGGCCTAGGTTTAACAGGCCAACGATGCGGTCGCCCATGCCAACCAATCGGGATAAGGTTCCCGAGGGCAAGGCGGCCATTTGCGCGTGCCAGCGGTCCATGGTTTGTGTGAATTGCTGCATATCGCGTAGGCGCTTACGTTGTTCGTCTGTGACGTCGTTATCGGCTTCTGCCACGCGCAGGCAATCCGTGAGTGTTTCTAGCGCGGGATCAACCTCGCGGGCTTTGCGCACGGCGGCTATGCGTTTGGCAACTTCCCACACATCCGTCTCCGCCGTGTAATAATCCCGGCGATCGCCCGCAACAGGGACGCGGCGTATGGTTTTAAAACTAAGAAGCTCTTTGACAGAATTAGACACATTGCTGCGCGCCACACCGAGGGTCTGCGTAATCTCTTCGGCATGGAGCGGGCGCTCGGTAATAAACAAAAGCGCATGTATCTGCGCGACAGTCCGGTTCACTCCCCATGTCGTGCCCATATCCCCCCAATGAAGGATAAAGCGTTGCACGGCGTCAGGAAGCTCATCTATTTCTTTTGTAATTTCTGTCATAACAGAAATATATGAACAAACCGAATAAATGTCAAGTGTTTATGGTTCTCAAAACAGAAAAGCTAAATATTTAGGCTAATGAAATTTATCAGCGTCCAGAAAACATAAAAAAACCGCCCGAAACACTGTTTGGGGCGGCTTTTTAATTCGATGAGAGTTTCCTAGCGGTATTGCTGTACCCGCGTTGTGCGAAGCCCTGCAATGCCGTGGCTTTCGATAGACCTTTGCCAGGCTAAAAATTCTTCTGATGAAAGGCCGTAACGCTCGCAGGCGCCCTCTAAAGTTAGGAGCCCGCCTCTTACGGCGGCAACAACCTCTGCCTTGCGGCGGATAACCCAACGCACTGTGTTTGGCTTTGGTAGATCCGCTAAAGTTAACGGAGTCCCCTCAGGACCAATTACCACATTCTCTCTTTTTCTTACTCGGTCAGACACTTATGACGCCCTTTTATTTATTATGCATTCTGTATATGTCATGGTTGTTAAAAATAGTTTAAGCGGGGCAAAAAAAAGTCAATAAAAACAGTCGTTTACGAAGGTTAACAGAAATAAATCATGGTTAAGAAAGCTTTACGAAAAGCCTAGATTATTGATTCTATTGACTCTTTTTTTGAAGTAGGATGCAGACTCTGTGTCGACTTGAGACAAAAGCCTTCCTATAGGGGGCTCAGAAATTTTATATATTTTTCTGAAAATTGAAAATTTGGAATAAAAATGAACGCTCACGCGGTAAATAAGGTCAATTCTTTAGGGTTTTCCAAGCCTAAATCCGAAACACGGGTCGTTGTCGCAATGAGCGGGGGCGTGGATAGTTCTGTCTGCGCGGCCTTACTGGCGCGCGAAGGCTATGAGGTTATCGGTGTGACGCTGCAGCTATATGATCACGGCGCGGCCATTCAAAAGGCCAAAGCCTGCTGCGCCGGCCAGGATATATATGACGCCAAGCGCGTAGCCGAGATGTTTGAGTTCCCGCATTATGTCTTAGATTATGAAAGCAACTTCAAAGAACAGGTAATAGAAGATTTTGCCGACACATATTTAAAGGGCGCGACGCCCATTCCCTGTGTGCGGTGCAATCAGACGGTAAAGTTTAAAGACCTCCTTAATGTTGCTCAGGACTTAAACGCAGACTGTATGGCGACGGGGCATTATATAAAAAGAGTTGAAGGGCCAAATGGGGCGGAGCTTCACCGCGGAATTGATGGCGGCAAAGACCAAAGTTACTTTCTCTTTGCGACGACGCGTGAGCAATTAGACTTTTTGCGCTTTCCTTTGGGCGATATGGAAAAGACAGAAACAAGGCGGCTCGCTGCCGAGCTTGGCCTGAACGTTGCGTCTAAGCCTGATAGTCAGGATATATGTTTTGTGCCGACCGGGAAATATACGGATGTAATAGAGAAAATTCGTCCCAACGCCGCTAAGGCGGGTGACCTTGTGCACATGGACGGGCGCGTCTTGGGACAACACCGCGGCATCATGTATTATACAATAGGCCAAAGGCGCGGCTTAGGCCTGCCAGATGGGTCAGGGGCCAACCCATTATTCGTCGTGAGCATCGACGCGGAAAAAAATCATGTCATTGTTGGCCCGCGAGAGGCCCTGCAAAGGTCTAAGATTTGGCTGACAGATATTAACTGGATCGGCCAAGGTGATTTTGGGGCCCATTTAGACGGGCAAAATATTAAGGTCAAAATCAGATCTACGCGCCCGCCTGTTCCAGCCGTTTTTCGGCATGTCGAGGATAGTATCATCGTGGAACTGGCTGAGCCAGATATGGGTATTTCACCTGGCCAAGCTTGCGTTTTTTACGCAAACGACACAACAGCTGCACAAACACTCGGCGGTGGGTGGATAGTTAGAACGGAATAGGTTATCCCGTGTTGTAATTGGATGTAACACATATCCAATATCAGCCAAATGGAGATACACATGGCCGTCATGAAATCAGTACAAATTATGTCCGAGAGCAATAAGTCCTTTGAGGACGCGATTGAAAATGCTGTCACGCGCACAGGAAAATCGGTGAAAGATATCCGCTCTGCAAATATACAAAATCAGTCTGTGACAATCAAAGGCAATAAAATTGACAAATACCGTGTTAACCTCATGATTACCTTTGAGGTAAGTTAAAAGAAATTTGGGGGAGGCGGGAAGCCCGCCTCTCTTACAGACTTATCTGCGGCGCGCAGGCTTGCATGAGAGAGCTATTTCTGAAGAGCTTAACGTGCGCCGAAGTGGCAAGTATTTCGTAGCCCATGTAAAAAATGCCCATTGCACGAAGCGCACCGCTGGCTTATGAGCCGCTATATCTTTAAGCACCCGTAGCTCAGCTGGATAGAGCGCTGCCCTCCGAAGGCAGAGGTCATAGGTTCAAATCCTATCGGGTGCGCCAATAGATGCGTGTTTCTTTATACAGGACGCTCTGTGGCTTTAACCCTGGGTTACAACTAAGCCTGCCATAATCAGGGCAGAGCCACCCGCATAACGCCATGATATGCTTTCACCTAAAAATAGCAGAGATAGAAGCGGTACGATAACAAATGTCAGTGCCATAAAAGAATAGGCATAAGATAACGGCACGGTTTTAAGAACGTAAATCCAAAGCAGAGTCGCCGTTCCATAAAGCGCGAGAGCCGCGATAAAAACGGGATCAAAAGCAATCGAGAAAAACCCAGCGTCAGAACGCGTTAGCAGGCGCTGACTTGTTTTCTTGAACATAACCTGACCTGCCGCAATCATAAACGGCGTTCCAAAGAGGAGTCCAATAACAAGGGGGGGTAGGCCCGTTAGAGCAGCCGCTTTCATTATTCGGCTGCGTCTAACAATTCAGCAATATTTTCAGCCGGGTTTTGCATGTCTTCGTAATAATAAATATCGCGTTTGATATCCTCAACTTGATATGTGGGCGGGACGGGTTGCATCGCGCGCAGAAAGCTATGGGTGTAGGGGAAGAAATTAAAATGCGGATTGAATGTGTAGCGATATTCTCGTTCGCGCGGCACAATAATAATTAAGCGCTTTTTCGTGATGCGCCGGAGCTCTGCGATAGCGGCACGGTAGTCCAGCACATGTTCAATCACATGGGTGCAAATAACCGTATCAAATTCATTATCTTCGAAAGGAAGATTTTCGACCTTTGCGGCAAAATATTCAATCCCTGAAAGTGCATTGGCGTCATCAATCGCAAAATCGACACCGACAAAACGGCCTAGGTCAGGTCGGGCATCGCGAATATGACCCAGCGTATAACCTGTTCCGCAACCAATATCACAAATAGAGGTCCCAATAGCATCTTTAGCCAGGCGCGAGAGGCATTTTTCCGAATTATCTGTGCCTTTATGAACGCGAGGGTGATGCTTATACAGCGCCTCATATTCTGCGTCACTTAGGAATGGAGCCCGTTCACGAAACCGCGCGAGATCTGCAATGTGTTTTCCCCAAATTAGGCTGGCAAACCCTTTGAAGGCGCGGCTGTCACGGATAAAAGCAGGAAGGATATCTTCCAGCACAAATCGGATTTTATTGGTTGTTTCACGGTTCATTTCATCAACCTTGCGCGGCTTTAGACTGACGTTCTTTTGGTGACCCTTCGGATTTCACAGACCCGCGTCTTTCGCGCAATCGTAAGGTATTGCTATTGTGCTGCTCACCACGAGACGGGGCGATAGATAAATAATGAATGCGTTTTTGTTCGTTCCGGCCGCGCGCGACGCTATCCAAGATGACGCCCGCCATGAAAACCATCATGGACCCAAGTAGCATTGTCATTGATAAAACCCATGTGGGCATACGTTCCACAAGACCTGTTTGAAAATATTCAATCAAGACTGGCGCGGCTGAAAACATCGACAATCCGACAAGGCCCAAAGCGATATAGCTAAAGAATAGAAAGGGTCGGGTTTCTTTCATTAATGTCGCGATCATGCGCAAAATTTTAAAACCATCGCGAAATGTAGAGAGCTTACTTTCTGAACCTTCGCCGCGGACGCCGTAATGCGTGCCAACTTCTATAACGGGAAGGCGCAATGATGACGCATGGACGGACATCTCTGTTTCAATTTCAAATCCAGGTGACATGGCCGGAAAAGATTTTGCAAAGCGGCGCGTAAAAACACGGTATCCAGAAAAAATGTCTGTAAAATCATTCCCGAAAATGGTCTGATAGACTTTGTTAAATAGGTTGTTACCAAAGGCATGACCTTTTCGTCCAGCGTCTATGGTGACGTCATTGCGGGTTCCGACAACCATGTCAGCTCGCTCGTCTATTAATGTTTGAATGAGGTTAGGGGCGGCTGATACATCATACGTTCCATCGCCATCTGCCATAATATAGATATCTGCGTCGATATCTGCAAACATCTGCCGAACAACATTTCCTTTGCCTTGACGGCGTGAGGGGACAACGGTTGCGCCCGCCCGGGCAGCTTGCTGAGCTGTATTGTCGGATGAATTATTATCGTAAACGTAAATTCTCGAACCCGGTAATGCGCGCCTGAAATCTAAAACAACCTGAGCAATTGCGGTTTCTTCATTATAGCAAGGTAGCAGCACTGCGATATTTAGGTCTCCAAAACCTGTAATCATGTTGCTCTCCTTATTTCCCTCGTTCTGAAATTTTCATTTCGAGGTGTAGTCATTTCAGTGTTTTTTAAGGAGTTAAGGTTAAATTTCCGAAAACAAGCTGCAGAAAATTAAGTCGCTTTTCTATAGAAAAGCGATGGGGAAATGATGGTTGGTAAAAGCATGTCTGAAGTAAATCCGCCGATCTTCTTGACCCGGTTCCCAACCCTTTTGGCGGGTCTGGCCATGGTTGCCATCATTTTCATTATGTCTATCGTCAAAGGAGAATTTGGCGATCTAGGCTATGACAATGACGATATTATGCGTCTTGTTCAAATTCGTGACTTTCTTGGTACAGAAACTAGCAAAGGGCAAAGCTGGTTTGATACGAACCAGTATCGATTAGGTTTGCCTGGTGGTACAAATATGCACTGGTCGAGAATACCTGATATTCCTATTGTTATTTTAACTCATGTGTTCGATTTATTTACGGATCGCAGCAATGCATTGCGATGGGCTTACACAATTTGGCCGCCATTTTCTGCTTTAATATTAATATGTGCGATGGCAACCGGCGCTCGGTTTTGGGCGCATTCGAGCGTTGAAAAATCGTTTGGGACCAATAAGGTCTATGTATTTACATTGGTGCTACTCGCCTTTTTTGTATTTAGTTTTTACCGTTTTAGTCCAGGTGCAATTGACCATCATAATGTTCAAATGGGACTGGTCGCCCTAGCGATGGTCTGCGCGGTTGATCCAAAATCGCGGTTCTTAGTTTTTTTAATATCAGGTTTTGCGACGGCCTTATCGTTGGCCGTAGGGGTAGAGGTTTATATTTTTGCGGCCATAATTTGTACTTTTATAGCGCTTAATTGGGCCATTCAAGGCGACTCAGTTTCAAAGGGAACCCAAGGGTTCGGTTTGGGTCTTGCGGGCGGATTAGCGCTGGCGTTTTTCGGAACTATTGCGCCCAGTGAATACAGTATCATCGCCTGTGATGCTTTATCCTTGATTACGCTCAGCGCGGGCGTGGTGGGCGGGCTTGGATTAGCTTTGGTCGCGAGACTCTTGCCCAGTAAAGATTTTAAAGTACGGATTATTGGGTTGGCTGTCTTAGCGTGTATCTGCCTATTTGTGCTCTCCTATCAAGCCCCCCAATGTTTCGCAAATCCACTTAGTGCATTGCCTGATGAGGTAAACCGCTTGTGGCTCAGCAATGTTTCTGAGGCTAAACCACTGAGCCTGTCGATGAAAAATGCTGCGATGATAATTCCCTATATGCTCGGAGCACCTTTACTAGCGCTTGTGATTTTATGCCGCCATTATTGGAAAGTCCGTGAATGGTCGCCGCGCTTACTGGTGTTCATGCTGTTGATAGGCGCATTAGGATTGACCTTTTATCAAAGACGGTTTTTTCCTTTTGCTTATGTCGTGGCTATCTTACCTTTGGCGGGGTGGATTAATCATCTATATGAACGCGGCGCGGCTGCGGTGCGCGGGCATATAGGGGATGAGGGTAATCCTTCAAATATTGCCTATATTGGCGCTCTGGCGGTATCTGTTCCGCTTATCTGGTCCGTACCCGGTTTAATGCTAACGCAAGACATGAAAGAAGCAGCAGTCACAAAAGCATCTTGTTACTCCGCTGATGTTATGGATGCGCTCAATACATTGCCTGTCGGCCTCGTCGCCGCTACGAGCAATGGAGGCGCGCCTATATTGCAATTTACCCCCCATCGCGCTTTGTCAGGAAATTATCATCGTAATATTGCAGGCATTTCTGCGCAGATAAAAATCGCGACGTCAAATCCCGATGATTCAGTTTTGATACTGCGACAGCATAATGTTGATTATGTGCATTTTTGCAGGCCCTCACTTGAGACTGAAAGCCTGGTGAATGAAAATCCCAATGGGTTATATGGGATGCTACAGGCTGGCAATGTCCCGTCTTATCTCGAAGCCGCTGTGCCTGATATTGAGGACGGAGCCGTGTCAATATACCGTGTCGTGCAATAAGAATTAAGGCATTGGGCATTTAGACTCGCTTTTCAAAATACATTTCAATATTGAAATTTTCCTTGCCATTGTTCATGAGCCCTCATGTTTTTGCGTTTGCTTCTAATTTCATGTCTGGCCTTTACGTTATCAAGTTGCGGGCAGGCGCCTGTTACGGGCGGGGCGTCGCAGAAAGTTGCCGAGGCGCGGGCGCGTAATGATGGGCCAGCTCTTTGGGTGGCTAAGGATTACGACAGCACGGTTTATTTATTTGGCACAGTGCACTTGCTGCCCAACGATTTAAGCTGGCTTAAAGATGATATTAAAATTGCTTTTGACACCGCGGGCACAGTTTATTTTGAGGTCGATACGGGAACGCAAGGACAAATTCAGGCTAGCGTTTTGACGCAATCTTTGGGTATGCGCTCAGATGGGTCCCGCCTTTCGGATATGCTCGATAGCTATCAGCTCAAACTTTTGGACGCGGCGGCGCATAACGGAAAGCTCAGCCTTGCCGCCCTTGATAGTATGCACCCTTGGCTTGCGAGTGAGTTTCTCACCGTCGCGGCGGCGACCAATGCAGGCCTCTCGCCTGACATATCAGCTGATGAAGCGCTTAAATCCCGGGCGCAGCGAGAGCAAAAAAATATCATTTATTTGGAAACGATGGAAGATCAGATTCGCGTTTCCTCGGATCAAGCTGATTTCGTCCAAATGAAAATACTCACCAATACACTGGAAAAATTTAATGTTTTAGGAGACGACCTTAAGCAAATCGTGGCGGCTTGGTCGGTCGGGGGAACAGATTTTCTTACGCGCGAAGTTGTCTTAAAGCTAAAAGACAGCTCAACTGATTATTACAAGGCTTTGTTAGTTGATCGCAATAAAGCGTGGGCGAAAATACTGACGCGCTATATGGAAGATAGCGGGACAGCTTTTGTGGCGGTTGGGACAGGCCATCTTCTGGGAGAAGATAGCCTGATCAATCTACTGCGCGATCAGGGTTATGAAGTCTCGCGATATTACGCCTTTCAGGGCGAAAACGTGATTACGCCAATTAACCCGACCATTATTCGTCCTGAGAATTAATCTAGAAATTCAGGTTAAGACCGCCAAAGACAGCGCGGCCCGGAGATGAGAAGCCAACAACTTCTTCATAATCTTCATCGAGCAAGTTTTCGCCGCGTAGGGATATGGATGCAAAATCATTGATAGCATAAGTTGCGTGCCCGCCCAGAAGCGTAAAGGCGTCCAGCGTCACTGTGGAAAAGGTTGCAAAATCCGTATCCAGTTGATTGCCATTATAATCAAGATTAGCCGTTAAGCTTAGGTCCTGTGTCGCTTGCCACGTCGCGGTTGCACTTGCGATAAATTCAGGGCGCCTAATCTCTTCAATGTCGTCCTGCTCACTATCCAGATAAGTCGCAGAGCCTCGCACAGAAAAGCTATCAGATATTTTCCAGCGTGCTTCGAGCTCAACGCCTTGGCGCTGGCTATCCGTTTCCAAATTTACGACCGACGATGTAAAATCAGGATTAAAGATGGTCGTGATTTCATTTTCCAAATCAGATCTAAAATAATCGAGTGAGAAATTTAAATCACCAATCTCTTGCTCATACCCAATACTAAACCCGAGCGATTCTTCAGCTTCCAGGTCTGGGTTTCCTGTAAATTGGCTTTGCGGGAAAAATCCAAAAAGTTCAATTAATGAAGGATTTTTGATACCCGTCCCGATAGAGCCGCGAAGCCGCGCGCCAAAGTTTTCAAAGGCATAGCCTGCGCCGACACGCCATGTCACCGTATCTTGGAAAAGATCATTAATGTCGTAACGCGCAGAGCCTGTCAGTGATATCGGTCCTGAGTTATAGCCGTAATCGCCGGCGAGGGCATAGGCCGTGTTCTTGGGCCGGGCGTCGGCTTCTGTGAAATTGGGAATAATCTCGTAAGCTTCCTCTTCTATTTCGGCCAACGCGGTGAACTGACTTGAGCCAAAGGAGCGCTTTGCTGCCCAGTTAAGGTTCTTCCGGTTGCCGATCGAGCGCGATGAAAAACCGGCTCTTGTGTCCGTATCCGTATTCACCAAATGGGCAGTGATCAGATGCTCAAACCCCGCAAGGTCAAAGGCGGCGTTAATGCGCGCCGTATCTGTTTTTACGGTTGTCTCGCTCTGAGAATTATCGAGCCGTCCGTTAAAGTCGGAATCTTCATCAAATTCTATATCTAATTCAGATGTTCCAAATTTTCCTGAAATTGAGAGGCCGTCGAATAGGTTTAAATTATTGATGCCAATATTTAGGCTCTGCGATTTTGACCCGTCGCGTTCGCCGTCAAGGCCAGAAATGTCATAACCTTCCGTATTAAAGGCGTTTCCATTTACGGACAGGCTTGCAATGCCAATGGGCAGAACGGCGCTAATTTGCCCTTCTATTGTATCGCGGCTTCCTGCTTCAACAGACGCGCGCCACCCTCTTTGTGTCGAGCCTGCGCGGGTGATGATATTAATCACACCGCCTATGGCGTCTGAGCCGTAAAGCGCGGATTGTTCCCCCCTAAGGGTTTCAACGCGCAGCACGTCTTCGGCTCTTAAGCCTGCGAAATCAAACTCGCCTGAGCTAGGGTTCGCGACTTCAACGCCGTCGATTAAAACAAGAACATGATTGGCTTCCGCGCCCCGGACGCGAATTTGCGTAAGACCGCCCGCTGGGCCTGATGAATTAACGGCAATGCCGGGCAGGGACCGAAGCAAGTCTGAAATATGCTGTTGCCCGCGGGCCGCGATTTCTTCGGAAGTTATAATAGAGGAGGGGGTTGTTAACTGGTCACGATAGCTCGTGCCAATGCGCTGGCTAACAGTAATAATTTCACCGTCGGTATCGGGCACATAGATACGCACGGAATGAACGATTTCACCGTCACCTGATGAACCTTCCTTTTTAGGTTCCTCATGAACTTGCCCTAATGCGCTGGGCCCGAAGAGCGCAGCTAAGGCTACGCCAATTAATAATCGTTTCATTTCACGACTCCATAATTGTCTGAGTCAATGCGGCCCAAACAGGTTAAATATAGTGTCGTCATTGGGACTGCCTTTCGGGCAGCAATATCCATGCGCATCGGTCTTTCCCGCCCGCGCGCGCTGGCGACTTTATTGGCAGGTCTTCTGACTCTTGGCTCTTCGGTTCCGACGCCTTCCCGCCCCGAAAATCAGAGCAGTGGCTTTATGTCAGACCCTTGCCAATTACAGCTGCGGGCGCAGTGCCTGAGTTTCACAGGCTTCCCATATTCACCCTCAAATGAGGGACCAATAGATTTCCATTAGCAATGACATGTAAAAATGCAAGTCAGGTGTGCGTAAATTTGTGAGAGAATGACTTGAAATATGGCGCTAACCACGTCAGAGGAGCGGTGAACCAGACCGAGGGACAAAATGCTCAAAGTTTACGACAATACAACAGCGCCAATTAAAGTGGCTGAACACGATATGCCTTGTGATCAAATATTGATCGAAGGGCTGGTCTTACAGGCCTCTATTGGTGTGTTTGATTTTGAACACAAAAAAAAGCAGCCTGTGCGGTTCGACATTGTTCTGGATATTAAGCCTCTATCGTCAGAGGCCAGTCATGAAACCCATAATATTGTACGATATGACCACGTCGTTGCCGATATAAAGTCGATTATTGCGGGCGGGCATATCGAGCTCATTGAGATTTTGGCCGAACAGGTCGCGGATATATGTTTGTGCTTTGACCGCGCAGTACAAGTCTGTGTCACGATTGCCAAACTCGATATCATTGACGAAGCGGACGCTGTTGGCGTAAGAATTACGAGAAGAAAGTCATAATAAATGCGTATTTCACTTGAAGATTTACTCGCTCAACAAGAGCTAGTGCTCGCCGACGGTGCGACGGGGACGAATTTCATGGAAATGGGCTTAGAGCCTGGGTTTCCGCCTGATCTTTGGAATATTTCCGAGCCGCAAAAGCCAGAAGCATTGCATCAAGCCTTTGTCGATGCCGGGTCAGATATTATCCTGACAAATACATTTGGGGCCAATGCACCCAGACTTAAACTTCATGACGCGCAAGATCAGACCTACGACATTAACAAAGCGGGCGCGGAGATTGCTGGCCGGGTTGCTAAGGCTTCTGAGCGTCCTGTTGTGGTTGCTGGTTCTGTTGGCCCGACGGGTGAATTATTTGAGCCTATGGGCGAAATGACGATGGAGAGCGCCATCCATGAATTTACTACCCAGATACAAGGCCTAAAAGATGGGGGCGCGGATGTGGCTTGGATTGAAACCATGTCTGCCGCCGAAGAAATTCAAGCGGCGGCCCAAGCCGCGATTAATGTGGGTATTCCCTATGTGTTTACCGCCAGTTTTGACACGGCGGGCCGCACGATGATGGGCATTAAGCCTGACGCGCTCGCCGCTGTGCAAGATAGCATTCCCGAGCCAGCCCTGGCCTTTGGCGCGAATTGCGGCGTTGGCGCCTCTGATATGATGTTGACCATGCTCGAGATGACAGACGCAAATAAAGACGCGGTTATTGTCGGAAAATCCAATTGCGGGGTCCCGACTGTAAAAGGAAAAAACACGGTTTATTCAGGTACGCCCGAGCTCATGGCTGACTATGTGGAGCTGGCGGCTAATAGCGGCGTACGGATCATTGGCGGCTGTTGCGGCACGGCCCCTGAGCATATTGCGGCGATGCGCGAAGCGATCGATAATTATCAAAGCGGGGCTCGTCCCTCATTAGATGAGGTGACGCAGAAACTTGGAAAAATCGTGAACCCACCGCCAAAAGCTGGTGCGACTGGATCACGGAGTAATCGCCGGCGGAAATAATCATGGATCAAGCTACACAAGATAAATTAGACGCGGCCGCTTTTCGGCGGCTGTTGTCACATTTGGATAACCGCAAAGACGTTCAAAATATTGATATCATGATACTGGCCGACTTTTGCCGCAATTGTTTAGGTAAATGGTATAAAACCGCCGCGGATGATTTAGGCGTTGAGATGAGTTCCGAAGCGGCGCGCGAGCGCATCTACGGCATGCCTTATGCAGAATGGAAAGCCGAGCATCAGGCGCCCGCAACACCGGAACAAATGGCGGCTTTTGAAGCGCGGAATAAATAAACTTTCGTGAAGCGCCTGTATCATCCCGACGTTCAAGACATCGGGATAATAATTAAAGTTTTTATTCGTCTAACGCAGCGACGGCGGCAACAGCGGCGTCACTCATTTCGAAATTATGAAAAACCGTTGAGACATCGTCGACATCTTCCAGAGCGTCGCTTAGGCGCATAACCGCGGCGGCTTGATCAGGATTGTCGATTTCGTTTTGAGCTTTCCAGACAAGGTTCACTGATTTGGCGTCGCCAAAGACTTTGGCTAATTCACCTGCAACTGTTCCCAGATCGTCGCGCGCGGTCCAGATGGTATGGACGGGTTCATATTCGTCCCATTGATCGTTTGCAGCTTCATCAGATTCGCAATCATCTGCGCCGGCTTCAATGGCGGCTTCCATCATACCGTCTTCATCGGTGACTTCGAGCGGGTATTCGATCTTGCCGACTTGATCGAACATGAAGGCCACTGACCCGGTTTCGCCTAGGGCTCCGCCGTTTTTAGAAAAGGCGGTTCTGACGGCCATGGCAGCGCGGTTTTTATTATCTGTGCTAGCTTCAACAATAAAGCCGATACCGCCTGGGCCAAAGCCTTCATAGCGGATTTCTTCGTAATCATCTCCGTCGCCCCCCGCGCCTTTATCAACGGCGCGTTTGATATTGTCCTTGGGCATGGATTGGCCTTTGGCATTGGCAATCGCCAATCTGAGGCGGGGGTTCATATCAGGATCAGGCCCGCCAATTTTTGACGCAATCGCGATGTCTTTTGCGAGCTTAGAAAAGAGCTTTGAGCGCAGCTTATCCTGACGACCCTTGCGGTGTTGGATATTGGCCCATTTGGAATGTCCTGCCATGAGAAACCTTGTGAAAATCTGTTTATCGTTGTTTGGTGGCGTTTTACGGGATTGCTGCGCAGAGAGCAAGAGCGCTGCGGGCTTGATATTTACACCTATTTCTCTGATAGTCAGGGTGAATCGTGGGGACGAATGTATGAAATGGCTACTAAAAGGTATCGGCCTTATAATCTTACTCTTTATCGTTGTGTGTATTGTTGGCTTTTTTCTGCCTGACAGACAAACGGTTGAGCGCTCTATCGAAATCGAGGCTTATCCTGAAGACGTTTTCCCGCTTTTAAATGATCTGAAAAAGCTGTCTCAATGGGCGCCGCTACATACGCATTTGGCAGATGCGGAAATTATATATGGCGGAGCGAATACGGGCGTTGGTCAAACAATGGCGTGGCAGAATGGACCTGGTATTTATCCTTTTGGGTCACAGGAAATTGTTCAAAGTCAAGTTGGAGAATTTGTTCAAATTGAAAGCAATTTGTCAGGGCAACAAGCCAGCGCGACCCATGCGATTTTACTTAGTGATGACGGTGAAAGCGTGACGGTTCTGACGAAATCTGAAATTCCTTTAGGCGGCTTTCCCTATTTGCGCCGCGTACGCTCCAAAATACAATCCGGGGCGCTTAATGATCAATTTGATAGAAGTCTGACGCGGCTGAAAACAATTTCCGAAGTTCAGAGCGGCGAATAGAGGCGAGCTTTAGCCGCCAGGCGGGGGCGTTATCTCAACGGGCGCGTTCCAGGGGTCTTCTGCTTCCTCTAACAGGTCGCGCACTCTTGCGCCGTCATTCTGTCCGTAATCAAATTCTTTGCCTGGGAAGGTGCGGTCAAAGCTATTAGCGGGGTCATCGAGTATGGATGTCGAGGGGCCTCCGCCATTAACAGAATTATCCCCGATTTGCCCGAGTTGACGCGCGCCGCCGCCGATGGGTACGGGGAAGCCTAAGGATCGCGGCGTAGCTCTTGGGCCGCTGCCCGCAGGTGTGGCGTGCTGTTTGCCAAAGACCTCATAGCCGCCCGCATTTCGGCCTGAATAGGCTTTCAAATACTCTGGACATTCTAAATGACTTTTGCCCGCTTCACGGCAGCGAATATCCAGAATGAGCCCGTCATAACCTTTGCCTGGACTATTGCTTTCAGAGCCTGGAGCTAACGTCCAGCCGCGCGCTCCAGTCGAATCGCGTCTGGTCCCACCGCTTGGAGGTGGATTGCCGCCCCCGCGAACTGGACCTGCAATTGCTGGGTTTCTTTGCGGCGTCGGCGCGGCGTTACTATTGGGTGAGTTGCGACGCTCTCTTTCTTCACGTTTCTTCGCACGTTCTTGTTCTTTGCGTTCTTGGTTTGCTTCTTTACGCTGTCGGTCAGCCTCGCGTTGTTCTCGCCGGGCATTATCTTTGGCGTCTCGTTCACGTCTTCGGGCCTCATCGCGTTCTTGGCGTTCTCGGTCTTTTGCTTCTTTGCGTCTTTGCCGATCTTCCTCTTTCGCGCGTTTTTCAGCCTCTCTATTTTGTTTTTCGAGGTCTCGTCTTTGTCTAGCGGCATTGCGGTCTTGTTCACGGGCTTGTTCGCGCAATAGCTGCTCTCGGGCTTTTTCTTCGCGCCGAATTTGTTTTTCAAGCTCGCGTTCACGCTTAAGCGTGTCTCGTTCTGCTCTGCGCCGTTCTTTGGCTTCCAATTCTTCAAGGCGTCTTTGTTGCTCTGCACTACGGCGTTCTTGCCGTTTTAACTCCCGCGCTTCGCGTTTTTCTTGGGCAAGGCGGTCTCTGGCTTCTCGCTGTAGCCTTTTAATTTCTTCTTCTTCGAGTTGCTTGGCGGCTTGTTGTTCCGCGATGGCGCGCCGTCTCTCTTGTTCGGTGATTGCATCTTCAGGCGAGGCGAGAATGGTTGGCGCAGGGTTTTGATATTGGGGTTGATAAATTTGTTGGGGCTCTATGGGAATCTGCGGAGCGGGCTCAGGTATAAACACGGGTTCAGGCTGGGGGATAGGCGCAGGCAAAGGCGGCAGCGAGGATATATCTGGTAAATCCGGTAGCTGATCTTGCAACGGTGGGAGCTGGGCTGGCGGCGTTATAATCGGCGGCAGGATAGTCGCTTGTGGTTGAGGGGTGGGTTGAGGGCGCGGGTCGTAATACTTTATGACAGGCTCGGGCTCATAAAATTCTATAATAGGTTGGGGTTCAGGAATAGGGGCCTGCGCGGGCTGGGTATCGGGCACAATTGGCCTAGGTTGCGGGGGTTCATAGATTTCAGGAACAGGCTCAAAAACTTGTTCGGGCGCAGGAGGGGGCGGGGAAAAAGAGGGCTGTGTTGGCTGCGCCGCTTGCGGGCTCGGAGCAGGCGCAGGAGTCGGCCTAGGCGTTGGTTTGGGCTGAGGCGTTGGTCTGGGCGAAGGCGCAGGCGGCGTGGGCTCAATTTCTGGCTCGGGCTCAGCTTCTAAGGTGATTATTTCGACGGAGATAGATTCGGGTTCAGGCTCCACGAGGTCCGGCATAATGAAATTGGGGTTCATTATAAAAAAGAAGCCGATATGGATGGCGAAAACGGCCGCGACGACGCTGGTAACGCGCTGCGCGGTGTCCTCATAGAACTCAGACACCGGGTCAGGGTCATGATAGGGCGAGAAATTCGCAAAGAATGTAATCGGCAGCTTCAAATTGCGCAGGCTTCGTTAAAAATGAATCAGCCAGTAATCCCAGCATCCCATCGAGTCTAAAGCCATATAGGAAACCCGCCAAGGCCTTGTTGACATTAAATAACGCAGTAAGCCGCGCAGTCTAATTAATTTTCAGTCACTCATGAGTGTTAAACTAGCTCATTCGGTTATTAGCGCCGCTGGCATCAAACCGCGCATAGAGTTTCCGATATAGATATTTTTCGCGCCCAAAAGGTCATCTTCCGTCAAATCAGCCGTTCTGGCTTTTTTGGAGCGCAGCAACTCGGCCCTTAAAACCCCGGGTAAAATGCCTGTCTTAAGGGCAGGGGTTAACAGCTTTCCGTCTTTCTCGATGAATAT
This sequence comes from uncultured Hellea sp., assembly GCA_964548315.1. Taxonomy (GTDB): domain Bacteria; phylum Pseudomonadota; class Alphaproteobacteria; order Caulobacterales; family Maricaulaceae; genus Hellea. Next base: position 14,239 of record CAZJRU010000005.1, on the reverse strand, counting down.
AGAGGTGAAGGATCCCTCACAGAGCTTGCCGCTTTCATTGAGAAAAATGACTTCATCAATCCCCGTAAGGGCTTTGAGTCGCTCACGTTCTTCATCATAAAAATTTCGCCTTGAGATTTTATGTTTCGAATATTGGACCTGTTTTGACAGCTTGTGCGGCGAGACCATAATCTTTGGACGGTCTAACGAAACGAAATACTTTTGGCTTAAATTTAGGTCTCCTTCAGCGCTCAATGTAATGCGGATATGCTGACTGGTTTCCTTAGCCTTAATCCCGTCTATAAGGGCGTCATATTGGGCCGGGTTAAAAGGATATCCAAGCGCCTTAGCGGATTTCATCATGCGGGCTTTATGGGCTTTGCCGCGCACTATGCCGTCTTTTGGTGTCCATAAACAGGTTTCAATTATGCCTGCGGGAGGCTGAGACAGAACATCAGCCTTTAACAGACATTCGTGATATTCATCCTGAGCTTGGCTATCATAAACAAGGCCGCTACCTACATTATAGGTCAGCCTTTTTCCAGATAAGGTGAGGGTGCGGATACCCACATTGAAACAGGCATCGCCATTGGGGTCGATATATCCCAGCGCGCCGCAATAGGCCCCGCGGGGCGTTGTTTCCAAATCATCAATAATTTCCATAGCGCGAATTTTGGGAGCTCCCGTCACGGAACCGCAAGGAAAGAGGTTTTGAAAAATGCTCTTCATGTCAATATCTGGCGTAAGTTTGGATACGACGCGAGATGTCATTTGATGGAGGGTTTCGTATGTTTCTAGCGCAAATAATTCGGGCACTTTGACTGAGCCGGGCTCGGAAATTCGGGATAAGTCATTGCGCAAAAGATCAACAATCATCAAGTTTTCTGCCTGTGATTTTACGTCATTGCGCATGTTCAATCTTAATTCCTCGTCGATTTGACTATTGGCAGAGCGGGGCCGTGTCCCTTTCATGGGACGCATGCTCATATCCCTACCTTCTTTGCGAAAGAAAAGTTCAGGCGAGAGCGATATAATATCTGGGGCGTTGCCAAGATGGACGACGCCGCCATATCTGCCCTTTTGGCGATGGCGAAAGGCCGCATAAAGGGTGTGTGCGGGCCCGTCATAAGGTCCCGTCATCGGGAAGGTTAGGTTAATCTGATAGACATCCCCAGCCCGAATGTAATCCATAACTTGGCTAAACCGCTTGCTGTACTCCGCCTCACTCCAGAGTGGTGTCAATGTGAGGTCAGGGGCCTGCGAAGAATATAAAAGCTGCGTAGGGGCTTGGCGTTCAAAGGTTTTAAATATCCCAAAGTTTAGAAGCGGGGTCGGGCGTTTGGGAGCGAGGCGATGGCTCAACGCGTCTTCGAAAACATAGCCTAGGTCATAGGATAAATATCCCGCGATAAAATATCCCTCTTGGTGATACTGCGTAAGTTTGGCAAAAATATCATCAATGTCGCCCGGGTCATCGGCGATGAGAATATCAACCGGATCCGTATAATACCTTTGTGTATTGGTAAGTTGGTCATCCAAAAATATATAGGATTTAGGCGACATTGTCTAAAACGAAAACCCGTCGATCATACCGCCGTAAAAACTATTTCGCGCTCTTAATATTTTAGGCGCGTCTTGCGCAAAACATCGGCGAAAGCTAACCTGAGAGCCTGGCGCGATTTGCCCTAAAAGCCAAATATCAGCTTGGATAACCTGTAAAACACGGGGGTAGCCTCCGGTACAATGACCATCAGCCAGCGCTAATATGGCCTGTCCATCCGCCGGAATTTGTAAGGTTCCCGGGAGCAAAGGCGAGCTTGTCATAGACCTTGGTGTTTTGAAGGTAATTTTGTCCCCGCGAAGACGCGCGCCCATACGGTCCGTGGCGGCGCTTGCATGAAAGGGACTGACAAATAAATGGCGCTGGCTGGGCAGGTCTAAATCGTTCCACTCCGGCGCGGCTTGCGCGCGCAGAACAACATGGCGAGACAAAGACGGCGTAAACCCTTTCGGTATCTTGCGCGGCGCTTCTCGGGGGCGGTTACTGACGCTCAGCTTATCCCCCGCTTTAAGAGGACGTCCCTCAACGCCGCCCAGCGCAGCGGGCAAATAAGTTGAGACGCTATCCATAAAGCTATCGACCTTGAACCCGCCCGCTATAGCGATGTAAGCGCGGCATCCATCTCGGGCAAAGCTTAGCGTTAAAATATCGCCTTTATGGACAGCGAAGGTCGAAAAATTTTTAATATTTTGTCCGTTGATTTGTGCCCACATTTCTGCGCCGGCCAGACCAATTGTGTGGTCAGATAAAAACTTTATGTGGACGCCGCCCAGCGCGCATTCCAGAGCTGGGCTATTCCATTGATTGCCTGCCATCCAATTGGCGAGGGCGAAGGATAATTTATCAGCGGCCCCGCTGGACGGAATACCCAAATGGCGCAGACCAAACCGCCCTGCATCCTGTATTGTTGTTTGGGTGCCGCCGTTCAGAATCTCTATCATGACGATAACTCGTCAAAAGATTTTTGGGAAATAGGTTTGAACCTGATTTTATCACCGGCTTCTATCATGAAAGGCGCTTTGCGGGTTTTATCAAATAATTTTACAGGTGTGCGGCCAATAATTTGCCATCCGCCAGGACTTTGAAGACCGTAAATGCCTGTTTGCCATCCCGCTATTCCAACTGATCCCGCGGGGACGTGTTGGCGCGGAGTTTCATGACGCGGGTGATGTAGCTCTTCGGGCGCTTGCGATAAAAAGGCAAATCCGGGAACAAAGCCCATCATGCAGACATCATATAAGTTTGCGCTATGTAACTCGATAATGGCTTTTACCGATAAACCGCTGGTCGTCATAATGGCTTGCATATCAGGTCCGCTTTCACCGCCATAGGCGACAGGGATATCAATGATTTTACCGCTCTCACTATGGGCGAGGTCGGGGGATGCAAGATGGGTCTCGATGCCTTTTTTAGCTTGGGCCGCTGTGAGCCTTGCAAGGTTAAAATGACATAATAGGCTGTCATACCCGGGGACGACATCTAGCCAATTGCCTGTGCCTCTCAGCGCGCGGGCTAATCCATGCACGCGTTGATTAATGGCTTGCGAGAAAAACTTGACGTCAGCAGGCAAGTCAAATTGCACGAGCAGGGCATTATCCCCATAAGGCATGAGCGTGTAATCCAAATTTGCTATCTTATGCGGCATTGGCAAAAGCTGCTATGCGAACGTCCATATTTTCGATTTCTTGACGCAGGCGGCGCGCGGTTTCGACCGCGCCTTGACTATCCCCGTGCAAGCAAAGCGTTTGAACGTCCAACGACAAAGAGGCGCCGCTATGAGTTGTTACGGACTGCGTGGAAATCAGGGACTTGGCTTGATTAATCCGCTCTTCTTGGTTTGAGATAACCGCGCCTTCTTCTGACCGGCTCAGCAGGTGCCCATCATCAGTGTAACGCCGGTCAATAAACCCTTCAGCGATAAAGCTAAGACCAAAGCGTTTGGCCGCGCGTCCCATTTCCGAATTTGGCGCGCCCATAAAAATAAGCGCGGGGTCTATGGTTGAAATGACGTCCGCAAGGATATCTGCTTTTTCTGGGTCGTTGACCGCGTCATTATAGAGCGCGCCGTGAGGTTTAATATAGCTCACGCGGCTTGTTTCTTTTGAGGCGATTTCGCTGAGTGTGATGATTTGCTCAAGTAAACTGGCCTGCAGATTTTCGCGGCTTATATCTGTACCCAGCGTCAAAGATTTGCGGCCAAAATGCACTTTGTCTGGATAGGCGGGGTGTGCGCCAATGGACACGCCGTTTAATATGGCGCCGCTGACGATACGTTTCATCGTTTGTTTCGTACCCGCATGTCCCCCGCAGGCAATATTAGCCGAGCTGATATATTGGAGCATATCATACTCAGACTTAGCCCAGTCTGCCGTATCGGCTTCGCCCAGATCTGCGTTCAAATCAATTGTTTTCATAGGCGTCTTGTAACAGCAAAAACCAAATTTAAAATTGCTATTTATTGTCAATTTATAGAGCTGTCGCGCAGGCATGAGCGCTGGCCCAAGCCCATTGGAAATTATGCCCGCCTAAATGCCCGGTAACGTCAACAACCTCGCCAATGAAATAGAGTCCGGGGACTGATTTTGCTTCCATGGTTTTGGAAGACAGCGCCGAGGTGTCCACCCCGCCTTTGGTAACCTCTGCGGTTCTATAACCTTCAGTGCCTGCGGGTTTGACACGCCATTCCTTTGTCATCAAAGCCAGATTTGTGAGCGCCATATCACTCATATCCGCAAGGCGTTCTTGCTTGAAATGGCTGATAATATGGCTGGCTAATCGGGCGGGCAGATATTGCGTGAGCCAATTTTTTGGGCTTTGGCGCGGGCTATTATCTCTGGCCGACTTAAGGGCTTGTAAGATGTCTTCTTGCGGCGCGAGGTCGATGGTTATGTCGTCCCCTGGAGCCCAATAGGAACTGATTTGCAAAATAGCAGGCCCCGATAATCCTCTGTGGGTAAATAAAAGCGCTTCGTCAAAGACGGCTTTTTCATGGGTTACGCGCGTATCTGCACTCACCCCTGAGAGGGTTTTCAGAGGCTCTTTAAGATCGTCAGTGAATGTAAAGGGGACTAATGCTGGGGTCGGCGTAATGATGGGAAGGCCAAACTCTTCGGCGACTTTATACCCGTAGCCGCTTGCGCCCATTTTGGGGATAGAGGGCCCCCCGCAGGCGATGACAACTTTATCGCAGTTTAGGGTTTGATGAGAGGTGGTGACAGTAAACCCATTGTCCCACGCCTTGATTCCAAGAACCTTAGTCGCGAGCCGAATGTCGTTGCCGCCCTTATCACATTCCAAGAGCAGCATATCGATGATTTGTTGACTGCGGCCATCACAAAATAATTGGCCTTTGGTTTTTTCATGCCAATCAATTTTGTAGCGATCAACCAATGCGATGAAATCATGCTGGGAATAGCGCGAGAGGGCCGATTTGCAAAAATGCGGATTTTGCGAAATGAAATTGTCTGGGCCGCAATATAGGTTGGTGAAATTACACCGGCCACCACCGGAAATACGGATTTTCTCTCCCGGTTTTTCGGCGTGATCAATGATGAGAACTTTTTTGCCACGCGCGCCCGCAATCGCGCCGCACATAAGACCGGCAGCGCCGGCCCCGATAATAATTATCTCAAAGTCTGAGCTCATAGCTCAGTGCTTTTGCCTAGCGGCGTCTCGGGGTCAATCTTTTCTTCCTGTAAAGCCCCCATTATTCATGGGGGCTTTTGTCGTTATTATTTGACGGCAATAAAGGTATTGCGTCCGTCGCGCTCGACAGACAGAGCAAAGGGGCCTTCTTTGCCATCAATTGCGTCTTCGAAATCGCTCAAATTGCCAATTTTCTGACGGTTCACTTCTCGGATGACGTCGTCTTTGCGTAGGCCCGCACGCGCAGCTTTGGAACCGCGTTCGATGGATGAGACCATAACGCCCTTGGTGCCCCCGCGTAGCTCGGTGTCTTCTGGGATATCCGTAATAGACGCGCCTGAAAAGCTCTCAAGCGCTGGTATTTCATCTGCTGCGCTATCATCTAAGACGTCTCGCTCGTCATCAAATTCCGCGACCTCAATCCGCGTCGAACGGCGTTTACCGTCGCGTAAGTAGGTAATATCGGCCCGCTCGCCCGGCTCAACTAGGCCTACAGAATTGCGAATATCGGAGGCGTCTAAAATGTCTTCTCCGTTAAAAGCAACGATAACATCCCCGCTTTTAAGTCCAGCCTTATCGGCGGGGCTATCATCGACGACATCATTGACCAGCGCGCCGTCAAGTGTGGGCAGCTTCAGCCCTTCTTTGTGAGCCGGGGTAATATCTCCGATTAAGACACCGATGCGTCCGCGCCGCACTTCTCCGTAACTGACCAATTGGCGCATAACGCCTTGGACGATACGGACGGGTACAGCGAATCCAATGCCGTTATTTCCGCCTGAGCGCGTGACGATAGCGGCGTTAATACCGATGAGCTCGCCTTTGGAATTGACCAAAGCGCCGCCCGAATTTCCAGGGTTAATCGAGGCGTCTGTTTGAATGAAATCTTGATAATTATCACCTGCTCCTCTGTCTCTGCCAAGCGCTGAAACAATGCCGCTTGTGACTGAGTGTGAGAGGCCAAAAGGATTGCCCACAGCGATGACGTAATCGCCGACTTTCACATCCGATGTTTTAGCAAATTTTAAAGCCCGCAAGCTGCGCGCCGGGATTTTAATGACGGCAATATCAGTTTTAGGGTCAGACCCGACAAGCTCTGCTTCCAGCTCGCGTTTGTCTTCTAAAGTCACTGTGATTTCATCTGCACCTTCAACAACATGATGGTTGGTAATGATGAGGCCTTTTGAGGCATCGACAATAACGCCCGAACCTATCCCGCGTTTTTCTCGCTCTTGCTGCTGGGGTAGGCGGCCGCCGAAAAACCGTTCAAATAACTCTTCATTACCTTCAAATCCTTGCAAGCCTGATGAGGCTTTCTGGGTGCCTGATACATCTATGCTGACAACGGCGGGGGTGACGCTCTCCAAAAGCGGGGCCATGGTCAAAACACCGCGGCTATCAATGGTCATTGCCGAGCTTTCGGCGCCTCTAGAAAACGGACTTTGAGCTGTAACAACAGGGGCCAAAACAAGGGCCATTAAAGCTGTACCCAGGATAAGAGATTTGCGCATAAAGATTGTCCTCTTCATTAGTTTGTATCGCTTATAGCTCACATAAGGTAGAATTTTTGAGCTTCAAGGCATCAATTCAGAATCTAAACGACTTTTAATTCGCTTAAAACGAGTAATTTTATCGAAAATGGTCACGCTTGGTTAACAGTCTCTAACTAATATTGGGCCGATTCTAGAAGGATAATCCTATGCAGGCCCATTCCACCCCTAATTCTGCAGCGGCGCAAACGCAGAAAACAGCACAAAATACGGTGCGTCAAACGCCGGTGCCTCCAGCACCAGTGGCTACGCCGCCTGCACCAGAGCCACGCCCACAGGCTAAGGCTTTGGAGCTAAAACCAACAGCGATTGTCCCTAAGACGCCCGCTGATGGTTCGGTACGCAAATCTTTGGCTAAACGCCTCTCAGATGTGATTTGTATTCCGCAAAGCCAACTCCCGCCGCAAGAACGTCATCTTGCTGGGGACGTTTTGGTTGAACTTCTGCGAGAAGCTGAACCAGAACTAAGAGAAAGTGTCGCGAAACGCTTAGTTATGCTCAATGAGGCGCCCCGCACCATACTCGTTATTCTCGCTAAAGATAAGATTGAAATCGCACGTCATGTATTGGAAGAAAGTAAGAGTCTGACCGATTCTGACCTCATTCAAATAAGCAAAAAAGTGTCTTTGGAACACCGCAAAGTTATTGCCAAACGCCGCAAGGTTTCCGACGCCGTCGTCGACGAACTGGTCCAGTTCTTAGAAGAAGATGTTGTTGAAGCCTTGCTTAAGAATAAGGGCGCAAATTTCTCGGAAACAGCGCTTCAGCGTATCCTAACAGTTTCCAGAAGCCATCTTCCCTACGTTGACCTCCTTGTAGACCGCGTGGAGTTAAGACCGTCGCACGGATTGACTATGTTTTGGTGGGCTTCAAGTGCAACCCGAAAGAAAATTTTACACCGCTTTGGCGTCACCCGAAATGTGTTGCAAGAAAGCTGTCAGGACCTCTTTGCGAAAGCTGCGGCAGAGGGCTGGTCAGACCCAGCCGTACGAAAAGCGCTCCAATTTATCGAGCGGCGTCAGAGAAACAGAGCTGCGTTAGACCGCAGTCAATACGAGTCATTAGAAAAGGCGATTGAAGCTGCCGAGGCAGACGGTTTAACCCGTAAGCTGACGGAAGAAATTTCCTATATTGCAGGTATTAAACCCGCCACAGGCGCGCAAATTTTAACGGATAAGTCCGGTGAAGCCATTGCTATTTTATGCAAGGCTCCCGGTGTGAAACGCCCTTATATTGAAAAAATCTGGCGTGCGTTAAAAAAACCTACCGTGGATATTAATGGGGATATGCATCCCGAACTTGCGAAGGTGATGGAAACTTATGACGTCATATCTACCGACAAAGCGCAAACAATCCTGCGCTATTGGAATTGGTCATTAACATCATCCCTAAACCCTGAAGTCTTGCGCCATATTAAAGACGGCGTCATTCCAAGGGAAGAAGATCATGGCGCGGCGGCGATTACAGCGGCTCTTGTTTTCGGAAATCGGACTTAAGCCCAATATTTGGGCCCCTTGGACCCTTTTAAATCCCCAGAATTTCGCCTTTTTTTAGGCGAATAGTCTTTTGTTTCGGCGAATGGCCGTTTAAAGACCTCCCTAAAGACAAGAATCGTCTGGTGGAGGGAGCGTAAAATGCGTTTCGCAATAGTATTAGCTTTAGTTTTAGGAGTCACTTGGCTCTCCTTATCTGGCTATTTTACAACTATGCTGCTGACTTTGGGGACAATTTCAGTGCTTTTCGTAATCTGGATGTGCATGCGCATGGCGATCTTGGATAAAGAGACAGTCCCTTATCTATCCTTGCCTCTAACCATAATCTACTTTTTCTGGTTATTTGCCGAGATTGTAAAAGCCAATATGCAAGTCATCAAAGCGGTACTGAGCCCCGACCTTGAAGTCTCGCCGACACTGACAAAAATTCCCTATCCGAATAAGGCCGATGTCGCGCGGACAATGTTTGCCAATTCAATCACCTTAACTCCGGGTACAGTCGCTGTGGATATGGAAGATGATCACATCCTGGTTCATGCCTTGCTAAAAGAGATGAGTAACCCCGCAGATTTCAAAGAAATGGGCGAGCAGTCAGCTTGGGCCATTGGTGAAGGCGCAAGGGAAGCATAATGGATCATTTTCTACCCTATTTTAATCTCGCGGCTGCCTTTTTCCTGATTGTCAGCATGGCGATGATGCTGGGCCGTTTGCTCGGCGGGCCTACGCTTTATGATCGTCTCTTGGCGGTAAATTCTTTTGGGACGAAAACCGTTCTTTTTCTTTGTGTTTTTTGTTTCGTAATCGACCGTCCCGACGGCGTTGATATCGCTATCTTATACGCCTTAATGAATTTCATTGCTACAATCGCCGTTCTTAAGTTCTTTAATTATCAGGCCTTGGGGGTTCCGCTCATAAATGAGCAAGCCCGTCAGGCCCGCGCGCAGGCCAGACGGCGCAAAGGGTCATCGTTATGATTGCTCTTATAGATATCATCCTTGCCGCCAGCGCCAGCACGGAGGCGGCGGCCAGTTTAAATATAGATGTGCTTGGGGCTTTGCGGGCTATAGCGTCAATGATTGCTATTGCGTCGGGCGTGTTTTTTGTCTTAGCGGGGACGCTCGGTGTTTTAAGGCTGCCTGATTTTTACACGCGCCTCCACGCAGCGGGCATGACAGATACATTAGGCGCTGAGCTCATTCTAATAGGGCTTATTATCCAATCGGGCTTTACGCTGCTAAGTTTGAAGTTATTGATTGTCGCCTTTTTCTTATTCGTGACCAGTCCAACCGCGACGCATGCTGTGGCACATGCGGCTTATACAGCGGGCCTCAAACCAAAATTAGGAAAATATAAAGCGCCGAGTATTGACGGAGGCTCCCAATGATGGACGCCTTATTCGCAGCAGCGGCTAAACCTGTGCTGCCAACAATGATATTAGACGCCGGGCTCATGGCGCTATTAGTTGTGGTCGCTTTTGCGATTGTTCGTATGAGATCGCTTTTCGGGATTGTTATGTTGCAAGGCGTTTACAGTCTTGTTTGCGCGGCTTGGTTTGTGTCCCTCGACGCAGTCGATGTGGCCTTCACCGAAGCGGCTGTTGGCGCAGGGGTTTCAACAGTGCTCATGTTAGCGGCTATGCTCCTTGCAGACCGGCAGTCACGCCCCGTCCCGATTTCTAAACAAATCGCGCCGCTACTTGTCGTGATTGTTGCAGGCATGGCGATGTTTTTCGCGATTGGCGATATGCCAGCTTATGGGGATGTCAACTCTCCCGCCAATAGCTATGTCGGCATGGATTATATGGCCAGAACGGCAGCTGAAATTCATATTCCGAACGTTGTGACGGCTGTTCTAGGCAGCTATCGCGGCTATGATACATTTGGCGAAACCGTTGTGATTTTCGCGGCAGGGTTGGGCGTGTTATTGCTTTTAGGCTTGAACGGTAACGCCGGAAAATGGCAGGCTTCGCCAAATGGTCAGCGTTTATCAGCGCCTTCGGCTCCTGCTGCAGAGATTGCGCCTCAGCCTGTTGTTACGTCTCAGCCTAAAGCGAAACCAAAAACGCCAAGCAAAGCAAAGCCAAAAACATCAGCTTCGGCCGTAAAAAAAGCGGTAAAACCAGCGCCTTCAAAGACGAAAACAGTCAAAGCTAAGGCCGCTCCTACGAAAGCTAAAACAGCGAAAACAAAGACGACCACTAAAAAGACGCCGACTAAAGCGAAGCCTAAAAAGGCCGCTCCTAAAAAGACAGCTCCGAAAAAAGCTATTCCTAAAAAGGTTGCAGTTAAAAAAGCCGCAAAGCCTCGCGGACGTCCAAAGGGCTCTAAAAATAAACCGAAAACGGGAGATGCATAATGCAAGACCCTCACGTTATTCTGCGAGTTGTTTCAAAGTTCTTGATCCCCTTTATCGCGCTCTTTGCATTCTATGTGCAGTTTCATGGTGACTTTGGTCCCGGCGGTGGATTTCAAGCCGGTGTTATTTTAGCCGCCTCTGTCATATTATATGCACTTATCTTTGGCTTGGACGCGGCTAAAAAAGCCTTTCCGCCTTCTTGGATACGCATTGGTATGACCATTGGCGTTTTGACTTATGGCGGCACAGGGGTGCTGGCTTGGATATTAGGCGGTGAGTTTTTAAATTATAGCGTCTTGGCGCATGACGCGGCGCATGGGCAACATTACGGTATTCTCGCGATTGAATTGGGCGTTCTCATCACGGTTGCAACGGTGATGGTGGCGATATTTTATGCCTTTGGATCTCGCCAGCCCGAAGTCGAAAATGAGGATTGGTAATGTCAGTTCTTATTGAACAATATAATTATGCTATCGTCATTATTTTGATGATGACGGGCCTTTATGTGGTCTTCGCGAGCCGTAACCTGATAAAGAAACTTGTCGGTCTCTCGATTTTTCAAACCTCAGTCTTTCTTCTTTATATAACCATTGGGAAAGTCGCCGGCGGACAACCGCCTATCCTTGTGGACAGCCATGGGGACGACCATGCGAGCCTTGAGCCTGTTTTAGTCGCTGCGGCGGGCGCTAAAAATGCAGCGGGCCATGCCGCCGCCAAATCGGATGTGCTTTATTCAAACCCCTTGCCGCATGTGCTTATCCTAACAGCCATTGTTGTTGGCGTTGCGACGCTCGCGATTGGTCTTTCGCTGGTTGTGCGTATTCGCGAAGTCTACGGGACAATTGAAGAAGATGAAATCGAAGCTTTAGATTATAAGTATAATCTTGAAGGGACGGCAGACTGATGGATATTCTCTCTCTCTTCCCCGCCTGGCTTATCGAGCACGGCGCGGCGTTTATTATTGTTCTGCCTTTATTACTGGGCGCGATAACAGCAGTTCTACCAAGCCGCAGTTTGGCGTGGTGGACGGCTTTTATTGTTACCGTGATTGTCACGATAACAAGCTTTGGTTTGGTCTTAAATATGATCTCCGAAGGCACCACGGTTTACACTATGGGCGGATGGGATCCGCCGCACGGGATTTCTCTCGTTGTTGACACGCTCAACGCGCCAGTTCTGCTGCTCATTTCGGCTATGGCTGTTCTGACGATTGTTTACGGCATGCCCGCAACTGTGGCCGAAGTTGAGCCTAAGAAACGCGCGCCTTTCTATGCGGCCTTCTTAATTTGTTTCGCGGGTCTTTTGGGAATGGTCGTCACAGGTGACGCCTTTAACGTCTTTGTCTTTCTCGAAGTCAGTTCAATATCGACCTACGCTCTTGTTGCTATGGGCGCCGCGCGCGATCGCCGCGCTTTAAGCGCGAGTTATAATTATCTTATTCTCGGGTCTATTGGCGCAACCTTCTTCGTCATCGGTCTTGGCTTCCTTTATATGGAAACAGGCACGCTCAATATGGCAGATATGGGCCGCATCTTAGCGGATCTTGACGGCGGCTCGCGCGTCGCCAGCGTTGCCTTTGGATTTATTGTTGTTGGTCTTGGTCTCAAGCTTGCCATGTTCCCGCTCCATACATGGCTGCCTGGGGCTTATGCCTACGCGCCAAGCATGGTCACAATTTTTCTTGCTTCGACAGCGACCAAAGCCGCGCTTTATTTGCTCCTACGTTTCAGCTTTACGATTTTCGATCCCAATTTTGAATATGTCGGAGCGGTGCTTAGATATTTGCTCATTGGTGTGGGGGTTATCGGCATGATATTTGCCTCGCTCCAAGCGATCTTTCAAACCGATGTTCGCCGAACGCTGGCTTTCTCTTCGGTCGCGCAGGTTGGCTATATGCTTCTAGGGATAGGCCTAGCAACGGCGGCAGGTCTTGCGGCCGGATATCTGCATTTGCTTAACCACGCCATTATCAAAGGCGGTCTCTTTATTGCGCTAGGCGCGTTCTGGTACCGTTTTGGTATTACGCGGATCGAAGATTTTGAGGGGCTGTCCAAGACTATGCCGCTCACGATGGGCGCTTTCACAGTGTCCGCGCTCTCTTTAATCGGCGTGCCGTTCACGGCTGGGTTTGTCTCTAAGGTCAATCTTGCCACAGCGGCAGCAGATAAAGGTTGGTGGTGGGCGGTGGCCGTAATTGTCATCACCTCTGTTCTGGCCATTATATATATGGGACGTATTTTGCTCTCAGCTTATTTCGGCGATGCGCCGCAGATTGACGGCCAAGCGGCAAAACGAAATGAAGCGCCGATGATGATGTTAGTCCCGATGTGGATTTTGGCGATAATGTCAATTGCGGTCGGATCAAATATTTTAAGTCTAGGAGATAATTTTGTTGGCGCCGCAGAGGCCGCCGCGCGGCTTCTCTTAGGGTCGGGAGCGTAGCATGGCCTATACTGCTGAACTGGCTCTATTTTTACTGCTGATTATTCCGCTGGTTGCGGCGGCGCTTATTCCGCTGGCAAGTAAAAATCAAAATCTGCGTGAGGGTATTACCCTTGTGGCGGGCGTGGCCCTGCTCGCCAATGTCATTGCCCTAATTTCTATGGTGTCAGGCGGAGCACGGCCTGAACTGCATATCGGAACTTTCGCGGGTAATTTTGACGTTAAATTAAAACTGGAACCGCTAGGGGCCACCTTTGCGGCGATTGCGAGCTCGCTCTGGATCGTCAATTCTCTCTTTGCGATAGGCTATATGCGCGGCAATAAAGAGAAGAACCAAACGCGGTTTTACGCCTTTGTTGCGATTGCTATATTTGGCGCGATGGGCATAGCGGCTTCTGCCAACCTGATTACGCTTTTCATTTTCTATGAAGCCCTCACGATTTCAACCTTCCCGCTCGTAACGCATAAAGGCGATGCCAAAGCCAAACGCGGCGGCACGATTTACGCGCTTATCTTAATGGGAACGTCTTTGGCTCTGTTCCTACCGGCCATTATCGGGACCCACGTTATAGCGGGGTCAACGGACTTTGTTGTTGGCGGCGTCTTCCCTGAAGGCACTTCGACAATCGCCACATCAATTCTGCTTTTCCTTTTTGCCTTTGGTATCGGTAAAGCGGCGCTTATGCCAGTTCATCCGTGGCTTCCTAATGCCATGGTCGCGCCTACACCCGTCTCCGCGCTTCTTCACGCCGTGGCCGTTGTGAAAGCTGGCGTGTTCTCAATTTTAAAAATCGTGGTCTTTATCTTTGGCCCTGCGGTAATGGCAGAAACGTCGATGAGTACCGTTCTCTCTTGGGTGGCGGCGATATCGATTGTTGTCGCCTCGATCATTGCGCTGCGCCAAGATAATCTCAAAGCCCGTTTGGCTTATTCAACCGTGTCTCAGCTCTCTTATATTACGCTAGGCGCTATGCTGGCCGCGCCTATGGCGCTGATTGGCGGCGGGCTTCAGATTGTGATGCACGCTTGGGGTAAGATAACACTCTTTATGTGCGCAGGCGCGATTTATACTGTCGCCCACCGCGCAGAGATTTCTAAATTAGACGGTCTGGGACGCACGATGCCTTGGGTCTTTGGCGCGTTTCTTGTCGGCTCTCTGTCGATTATCGGTATTCCGCCCATGGGCGGCTCATGGCCGAAATTCTTCTTGATGG
>CAZJRU010000004.1:0-34602 GCA_964548315.1 uncultured Hellea sp. | reverse complement strand
TCCAGCTAATCTTGAACTTATACTATAGGCCAGTCAACTTTGAGCAACTCTTTTGAGATATCACGGCCACAAGCCAATCAATTATATTAGGTGTATATGCAAGGGAATTACCCTAGAGCTCTGCTCATGGGGTTTAGAGATTTCCTTTTACTTTTCATAGTATGCCTTGTTTGGGGACTAAACATTGTGGTGACGCGCTGGGTTGTATTTGATGCCGCCGTGCCCCCCATATTTTTCGCTGCCATAAGGTTTTTAGGCGTAGCGCTTCTCCTTATTCCGTTTTTACGCCCGATACCAAAAGACATTAAATCCCTCTTTTGGATTTCCTTCTTCATCGGGTCAGGACATTTTGCCTTGCTCTTTCTCGGCCTTGCTAATGCGGAAGCGTCAGCGGCCTCCATTGTCAGTCAGCTTGGGGTTCCCTTCGCAACATTAATGAGCATGGCCTTTCTGGGTGAAACAATTGGCTGGCGCCGCGGCTTAGGCATTATGCTCGCTTTTGCTGGAGTCATGCTGATCGCCGTTGACCCGACAAGTTTCACAGTTTCGCTTGGCCTTATCTATATCGTCGGCGCGGCTTTTATTGGCGCGATTGGCGGCGTTATGATGAAGAAAATGACCCCCATTTCAGCTTTGCAGATGCAAGCATGGATTGGCTTGTTTTCATTCGCGCCGCTATTTGCGGTGTCCGCCTTCGTTGAGCAGGGTCAACTGACTACATATATATCAGGCGGAGGATTGGTTTTACTGGCAACCGTCTTTGCCATAGTGGGCGTATCTATATTCGGTCACGGCGCGTTCTATCACCTCATTAAAAAATATGACATTTCTCTACTATCTCCTCTTACCTTGATGACCCCCGTTTGGGGCGTGGTCTTGAGCATCATTTTTTTAAAAGAAGAAATTACGGCACAGCTTATATTCGGCTCAATAATATCGCTCGGCGGCGTTCTCGTAATTGCCGTGCGCCCGAATAAGAAAATGCCAGAAGCCAGCATGGGTAAAAAGTTGGGAAGTGGCGGATAGAATCACATGAAAGTCTCAACTAGGCTTTATAAATTGCAAATCGCTAGCCAAATGACCCGCCGAGATGGCTGTAAAAACTGTTCGATTATGTTCAATAATTGTGTAAATAGTGGTATTAGAGCTACACATTCACCCAAGCTATAGGATGACATTATGCGCCTGACTTCTTCTACCCTTCTTTTTTCACTATTCGCTTTAGGGCTGACATCCTGCGCCTCTGTGCCAACCCAAGACAAATTATTTTCTGGGATAGACACAACGAAACTTGCCGCGACCTCGGCAACAACCAAGCTTTCTGGGACCGACCCAACTTGTGTTAGTTTTTATGAGAATGTGAACAGCTATTATCAGCAAGCGCAAAAGGCAAAAGGCGGGCAACAATTTGTCTCCTCTTTGGGCTTAAACGTGGTCGCATCTCTGCTGACACGCGGCCTTATCCCCTCGGGCATTTCGAGTACGGCTGGACAAATTGCGGCTTCATCCGCAGCCAGCAGCGTTACCTCGCAAGGCACACAAATTGCCTTAAGAGAGCTTAATTCTACGGACGGAGCTGACGCAAAAATTATCGCGGCGGCTAATCAAATTGGTTGCCCCGTCGCTATCCAGCCTTAATCCGAAATCAATCAGCCGTTCCGACGGCTTCGGACAGAGAAGAAAACCCGTCTGCTTTCAGGCGGGCTTTCAGGTCTTGATTAATACTGACCACCAATCCAGGACCGTGATACACCAAAGCTGAGTAAAGCTGCACGGCCTTGGCCCCTGCCCTAATTTTAGCATAAGCCTGCGCGCCGCTACTAATGCCTCCCACGCCAATGAGATCAATTTTTCCTGCTGCGGCCATGTAAAACTCTTTGAGGATTTTCGTCGAAGGCTCAAAAAGCGGCGCGCCGCTTAAACCGCCGCCCTCGCCCTTTTGCGCGCTTGTCAGGCTGTCTGGACGGGCAATTGTTGTATTGGAGACAATGATGGCGTTCATCCCGTAAAGCCGGGCTTGCTCGACGATACGTTCAATTTGGCTCGAGGCCAAATCTGGCGCGACTTTCAAGAAAATCGGAAAGCTAGGTTTAGACCCCATCAGCTCGGCGCGCGCTTCGGCAATACGGCCGAGCAGCTCATCCATTTCATCTTCGCTTTGTAAGTCACGCAAGCCGGGCGTGTTAGGCGAGCTTATATTTATCGTAAAATAATCCGACAGCCCCCAAAGCTCAGATAGTCCTTTGACATAATCCCCAATGCGGTCAACGCTATCTTTATTGGCGCCAAGATTAGCGCCAACAATACCCGGGCGTCCTTGCCGCGCCTTCAGTCGAGTTTTGAAAGCCTCCAATCCGCCATTGTTAAATCCCATACGGTTAATCACTGCCTGATCTTCGGTTAATCTAAACAGCCGAGGTTTTGGATTGCCTGCTTGGGGGCGCGGCGTAACCGTGCCGCATTCAGCAAAGCCAAAACCCGCGGCCAGCATAGCGTCGGGCACTTCGCCGCCCTTATCAAAACCCGCCGCAAGACCAACAGGGTTAGGCAGACTTAATCCGCCGACCTGTGTCTCAAGCCCTAGATAGTTATTGTCCGCGCGTGGTCCTAAACCTGCCTTAAGCGCCTTGATTGTGGCATTATGGGCCGGTTCTGCTGGCAGCAGACGCATCCCAGCTGTAGCTGCTTTGTAAAGAAAACTCATAAATCACCTATCAATATCAGCTAAGCCATAGCGCCCTTCCGCGTTAGGCAACAAGCGCCAATGGCGCGACACGTTATCAAGTTCTAACGCGCCATAAAGATGTGGAAACTCAGCTCCGCCGCGAGAGACCTCATATTTCACATCTTTGGCAATCTCGTCAAATTTCACAGCCGCCAAAATCACCTCTTCGTTCTGGGTGTAATGCTTATCCAATGTCCCCTGCAGCTGAGCCGCCGTCGACAAATGAATAAAACCGTCACGCTTATCATGGACGCTGCCGTCAAAGCGGCCCG
Source organism: uncultured Hellea sp. (assembly GCA_964548315.1). Classification (GTDB taxonomy): domain Bacteria; phylum Pseudomonadota; class Alphaproteobacteria; order Caulobacterales; family Maricaulaceae; genus Hellea. The sequence continues at coordinate 31,605 of CAZJRU010000004.1, read as the reverse complement.
TGCTTTGTAGCTCAGCCCATTCCGATAGGCGTAGGATTTTATAGATTATCGCGTCGTACATTTTATTCCCTTCTATCGATGCACAACAATAATGCAGATTCGAATATTTTGTGCACATAAAATAACCCGCCGCCCACGAATATCTAAGCCAACCGTCTAAAAGCTCGCGACTCTTAACAGCGACTTCCAAAACGAACTTACACAAATTTCAGGAGGGATAATCCTATGCATAAACTAACTAAAATACTGGGCAGCGGGGCAATTTTGTCTGTCATCCCTGCCATAGCTTGGGGGCAAGACGCCCCTACGCTCGAGAGCCTCGCGGCTAATGATGCTTTTGTCTTTAATACACTGCTCTTTCTGATTGGCGGTTTTTTGGTCATGTGGATGGCGGCAGGTTTTGCTATGCTTGAAGCTGGGCTGGTTCGCACAAAAAATGTATCCATGCAGTGTCTTAAAAACATCAGCCTCTATTCTGTAGCTGGATTGATGTTCTGGGTCGTCGGTTATAACCTGATGTATGGCGGCGGAACATTCTTTGGCACATTTGGTGTCATGAGTTTTGCGGCTGAAGATGTGGGTACGGGATATTCCTCGTACTCCGATTGGTTTTTCCAAATGGTCTTTTGCGCGACAACAGCCTCTATAGTCTCAGGGACTGTGGCTGAACGCATCAAATTTTGGCCGTTCATCATATTCACTCTACTTTTGACTGGCTTTATCTACCCTATCGTTGGTTCATGGGAATGGGGCGGCGGCTATCTCGATAGCAAATGGGGTTTCTCTGACTTTGCTGGCTCTACTCTTGTTCACTCAACAGGCGGCTGGGCAGCACTTGTCGGCGCTATCATTCTGGGTGCACGTAAAGGCAAATATGTCGATGGTAAGGTCAACCCAATTCCAGGCTCAAATATGCCTCTCGCAACATTGGGTGTATTCATCCTATGGTTAGGTTGGTTTGGTTTTAACGGCGCATCACAACTCGCTATGGGCACAATTACAGACGCTGATTCAATCGCCAAAATATTTGTTAACACGAATATGGCCGCTGTTGCCGGTGTCCTGGTCGCTATCATCTACACGCAACTGCGTTACAAGAAGATCGATTTGACGATGGCCCTTAACGGCGCTCTCGCAGGTCTTGTCGCGATCACAGCCGAGCCTCTTACGCCAAGCGTACCGGCCGCTCTCCTAATCGGCGGCGCTGGTTCATTACTTGCCTGTCTCACCGTTCCGCTTCTTGACAAGCTTAAGATTGACGACGTTGTTGGCGCTATTCCTGTTCACTTGGTAGCAGGCATTTTCGGAACATTGATTGTACCGGCGACAAATAGTGACGCGAGCTTTATCGGGCAACTGGTTGGCGTGGTCATGGTCGCAGTCTTTGTGTCATTAGTCTCAGCCATCATCTGGACAATCTTGAAAGTGACGATGGGTATTCGCGTCAGTGATGAACAAGAATATGACGGACTTGATTCCCATGAAGTGGGCATTGCCTCTTACCCAGAATTCGTGAACGGCTAAGCCGCACTTAGAATATCTGCTCTCGCCCTCTACAAGGCGGGGGCGCACGAACTTTCCCCGCGCTCTCTAATCGAGATGCGATACCTTCCCCGGCTTGCACAGAATATGTGCAAAGTCGGGGTTTTTTCGTTCAAAATTTAGGCACGCCCCTGTCATCCACATCACCTTCGCATCCACGACTCCTGCGCCAAGCTCACCTGCTTTATCTCCGTTTGAAATAAACTTGTGAGGGGAACCATTATGAAACATCTAAAAAAACTAATTTGCGGAACAGGGGCGGCCATAGCCATGCCCTCGGTCGCTCTTGCGCAAGATAGCATTAATTCTGGCGATACAGCTTGGATATTAACCGCCACGGCGCTTGTTTTGTTCATGTCACTACCGGGATTAGCCCTATTTTACGGCGGCCTGGTCAGAGCAAAGAACTATCTCTCCGTGCTGATGAAAATCTACGCCATAGCGGCCTTGGCCTCTATTGTTTGGGTTGTTGCTGGATATTCCATCGCTTTTGGAACTGGGAATGCTTGGTGGGGCGGTCTTGATAATCTATTTTTGAAAAGTCTGGGGCGCGACGCTGTGAGCGGTACAATACCCGAATCTGTTTTCCTTGCCTTTCAAATGACCTTTGCGGTCATTACGCCTGGTCTCATCGTTGGCGCTTTTGTTGAGCGCGTGAAATTCTTCCCCGTTCTAATTTTTACAGCGCTCTGGCTCTTATTCGTCTATGCCCCTGTGACACATTGGATATGGGGCGGCGGATGGCTTGCTGAAAAAGGTGTTGTTGATTTTGCGGGCGGCCTTGTTGTCCATGCAACAGCTGGTATCTCTGCTCTTGTCTATGTCTTCATGCTAGGCAAGCGCAAAGGTTTCCCAACAGACATCTCTGTCCCTCATCGTCCTGCCATTGTTATGATCGGTGCCTCTATGCTTTGGGTGGGTTGGTTTGGCTTTAACGGCGGATCGCAGCTCGCCGCAGACGGCGGCGCGGGCATGGCCTTGCTTGTTACCCATATTGCAGCCTCTATGGGTACGCTAGTCTGGATTGCATTTGAAAGCATTGGTGGACGCAAACCAAGTTTGGTCGGCGCGGCAACAGGTACGATTGCAGGTCTGGCGACAGTGACGCCTGCAGCAGGCGTTTTAGGACCAGGCGGCGCGATACTTATGGGCCTTGCTGGCGGCATTGTATGTTACCTAGCAGTCAACCTTATACGTGTGAAACTGAAAATCGACGATAGCCTTGACGTTTTTGCGGTTCATGGTGTTGGGGGTATGCTTGGTATCTTGTTGCTTCCATTCTTATCAGCGCCAGCGCTTGGCGGAACGGGCGATGGCAACTTCATTGTTCAGTTAACAGGCACCGCCGCTGTTGTGGTCTGGTCAGCTCTTGTAAGCGTTATCATTCTTGCAGTGTTAAAAGCTACGCTCGGACTACGCGTTAGCGAAGAACAAGAGTATGAAGGGTTAGATACGAGTCTTCATGGTGAATCTGCTTACAATTAAGCCCTATATTGGGTCACCCAACACCCACAACATCGGGTAACCCAACACCCGTTTAATTGGTAAATGACAAACCTGCACCTAGATAAAAGTGCAGGTTTTTTCATTTGACTAAATAGGAATATTTACCTAAACCCAATTATGTTTTCGCATCAGGATATCTGGGCGGCCTTGGACCGACTAGCTACGCATTTCTCAACTTCCCCGTCTGGGCTGGCCAAGCAAGCGGGGCTTGACCCGACCACATTTAATAAATCCAAGCGTACAAATCACAGCGGTAAAGAGCGCTGGCCCTCCACAGAAAGTCTATCCAAAGTGTTAGATGTTGTCGGTATGAGCTTTGAAGACTTTGCCCGTTTCACCGACGGTACGCCTAATCACGGCCCCTCTATTCCCGTTATTGGTTTGGCCCAGGCTGGGGATGATGGTTTTTTTGACGACGCGGGCTTTCCAATTGGCGGCTCATGGGATGATGTAAGAGTGCCGGGCCTTAGCGACGAAAATGTCTACGCGCTACAAATCGCCGGTGATAGCATGGCGCCAGTCCTACGCGCGGGCGATAAAATCCTTATTGCGCCCAATGAAACGGTTCGCCGGGGCGATCGCGTCGTTGTCAAAACAATAGACGGCGAAGTGATGGCTAAAGAACTTCACAAGCAAACCGCCCATAAAATCGAACTTATGTCTTTAAATCCTGAATATGACGACCGGGTTTTATCTAAAAAGGATGTTCAGTGGATGGCGCGTATTGTTTGGGTGTCTCAGTAAATTAAACTACATAGATTGAGCTAATCAAGCGGTTCACCATCTAAGAAATCAGCTGCCAGTTTATTGACACGCTTTTGGTCCTCGTAATGAGTCATCACTAGAGCCGCACGGGCCTGAACTTTTCGGTCGATATCTGTGGTCGCTTTTAGCTGTGAAATATTTTCGAGGATTGGCCGCGCATAAGGACCATAATGCTCTGAATTTAAAACCAAGAGCGACATCGCGTAATTCGTTTCGATTAAAATATCATTCGGGTTTTTATTCCGAGCCATATCATAAAGTTTAAGGCCTTCTTCTAGCGAAGCGCCAAACCATTTACTTCCATTTTTCTCACCCGTTTTTCGGATTACGCCCATATGCCAAGCCCCCTCCAGCGCCAACCCCCTGGGGTCCTCAGGATAGTTCTGTCGGAAATTCCTGATAACCGCTAAAGTTTTCGTCGGAAGCTTCTTACGCCACGCCGTAATATCCCCGCTGGTGCGAGTGACAAATCCGTCTGCCAGCGTATATTGCAAGCTCGCATTATAGTTCTCTGGCTCCAAAGACAGCGCCCTTTGAGCGAAATCTCTTGCCCGCTTGGAATGCTTATTTAATTTGGTAACCTCGCCCAGAAGTATTTGGGCGGATATGCTCTCAGCGGCCAAAGCAAAGCCTTCTGCAGTGTTCAGTTCTGAAGCGATGCTATAGGCGTTATTATACTTTCCTGCCCTAATTAGAGCGCGTACCTCTTCAGCTGAGTTAGCCCATGCGGGAGCACATAAAAGAAAGAAACTTAAAAAGACCGCACGAAACCACATGACAACACTTTATCACAATTAGGTGCTGCTAATAATTAAATTACATCATATTTACGTGAGCTTACCCGCTAACGCATTTTCAATAAGTTCTGCTGTCTCACTCGGACCATAAATGGCCACAAAAGATCCAAAACGAGGCCCTTGACTTTGACCTAAGCACACTTCGTAAATGGCTTTAAACCAATTGCGTAAGTTCTCAAATTCATGATCTTTACCGACAGAAAAAATCAAAGTTTGAAGCGCTTCCCCGTCTGTTTTGTCCGTTTCAGGAACCGTCTTTAATCGGCCAACAAGGTCGGTGAGCGCTTTGCGTTCTTGCTCGGTTGGCTCTCTATAGGCCTTATTTGGTTTTACAAAATCTTGGTAATAACGAACGGCAAAATCAGCGAGTTCATCCAAGGCTGGATTGTCTTTTGGATTAGCTTCGGGCGCATAGCGTTCAATAAAGCCCCATAAAATATCACGGTCAGAGGCATTCGCCGCGCTGACAAGATTGAGCAATAAAGCAAAACTTACAGGGGGAATAGCCGTTGGCGGCGTGCCATTATGAATATGCCAAACGGGGTTATTGGCTTGGGCTTTTCCGTCCTGACCTGCATATCCCGCTAAATGCTGAAAATACTCATCAACCGTTTTCGGAATAACATCAAAATAAAGTTTCTTGGCCGTCCTTGGCTTTTTGAAGTTATAGAGAGAGAGACTTTCCTGCGGTGCATAAGAGAGCCACTGCTCTACCGAAATCCCGTTGCCCTTAGACTTGGAAATTTTCTCGCCCTTTTCGTCTAAGAATAATTCATACACATATTGCACGGGCTGATTACCGCCCAGTATTTTACAGATCCGCGAATAAATCGGCGCGTTATCTTGATGGTCTTTACCAAACATTTCAAAATCAACGCCCAGGGCAGCCCAGCGCATCCCGAAGTCTGGCTTCCATTGTAGTTTCACATTGCCGCCCGTAACAGCCATTGTGACTTCTGTGCCATCTTCATCATCAAATGTAATCGTGCCCGCCTTGGCGTCCGTTGCTTTCATCGGCACATAAAGCACGCGGCCTGAGGTTGGGGAAATTGGTAGAAAAGGCGAATAGGTCGCGCGGCGCTCTTCGCCCAATGTGGGCAGCATGACCGCCATGATGTCATCAAACTTTTCTAGCGCCCGCAAAAGATAGTCATCATATCGGCCTTCGCGGTAAAGCTGGGTCGCGGAGAGAAATTCATAGTCAAATCCAAACCCGTCCAAAAATGCTCGTAAGCGAGAATTCATATTCGCGCCGTAGCTCTCATGTGTACCAAAAGGGTCTGGCACATCCGTTAAAGGCCGCTGCAAATAAGGCTCAAGCTTTTCAGGCTGCGGTACTGTGGGCGGAATTTTACGCATCCCGTCCATATCGTCAGACACACAGATAAGCTTTGTAGTCACTTTCCCCTCGGTCAAAGCGACAAAGGCGTTACGCACCATAGTCGTGCGTACCACCTCGCCAAAGGTCCCGATATGAGGCAAACCCGAAGGCCCGTAACCCGTTTCAAACGTAACAGGACGGTCCCCGCGATCAATGCCGCGTTTCTTTTCAATATCCAAGCGTTTCAAAAGAGCTCGGGCCTGTTCAAATGGCCAAGCTTTCGCGCTCATGTAATCATCATTAGGCATATCATCATCCGCTGGAGTGTGCTGAGCAGGCGTTAAGCCTTTGCGCGTTTAACGTCAACACACCATAATCATGCGCCCTGCCACTACGGTCCGTAAACCGAGTTTTAAATATGCTAGTCCCTCACTATTCGAGTGAAGCTAAGCTCGTTTGAGACAAATCGCTGTGGCTTCGCCACCGCCAATGCACAGACTTGCTACGCCAGTTTTTGCATCTCGCTTTTCCATTGCAGCAATCAATGTTGCCATAATACGAGCACCTGACGCGCCTATAGGATGCCCTAAAACACAGGCCCCGCCATTTACATTGACCTTGTCATGATCCAAACCGAGTTCCTGCATAGCTATCATAGGGACCACAGCAAAGGCTTCGTTGATTTCCCAGAGGTCAACATCACTTGCTTCCCAATCCGCTTTCTTGAGAGCTTTTTTCATAGCGTGAACCGGCGCTGTTGTGAAATAGGCTGGTGCATGGGCGTGAGCTGCATGGGAAATGATTTCAGCGATAACTTTGTGTCCGCCCTTTTCGGCGTCCGATTTTCGCATGAGAACAAGCGCCGCCGCGCCATCATTAATCGAGCTGGCATTGGCGGCCGTCACAGTTCCATCTTTGCTGAATACGGCCCGCAGGCTTGGAATTTTTTCAGGACGCGCATTCTTCGGCCCTTCATCTTCGGTGACCACAGTATCGCCCTTGCGGCCCTTCACAGTTACGGGCGTTAATTCCCGCTCAAAATCACCGTTCTCTTGCGCGGCTTTCGCTCGGCGCACAGATTCAATTGCATAGGCATCTTGCTGCTCACGGGTAAATTGGTATTCCTTCGCAATCATATCAGCGAAGGCCCCCATAGCGCTGCCCTCATAGGCGTCCGTAAGGCCGTCATACATCATGCTATCTACAACCGCTTGGTCGCCCATGCGCATCCCGCCTCTTGCCTTAGGTAAAAGATAGGGCGCCATGGTCATATTCTCCATGCCGCCAGAAACAGCAACATCAATCGAGCCCGCTTTAATCGAGTCGTGCGCCATTATTGTGGCCTGCATCCCCGAACCGCACATCTTATTCACGGTCGTTGCTTCACAATGTTCGCCTAGTCCAGCATAGATGGCTGCCTGACGCGCAGGCGCTTGGCCCTGTCCCGCTGGCAATACACAGCCCATAACCGTTTGTTCGACTTTATCAGCTGCAACGCCAGATTCTGCCAGGGCGGCTTTGATAGCTGCAGCCCCTAATTTTGGCGCAGAGACTGAACTAAACGCCCCTTGAAATGCGCCCATAGGGGTTCGAGACATGCCGACAATGACAACGGGGTCAGACATAAAAATTCCTATTCAAAAACAAAATCAAGTTTGGTTTTAACGTCATCGAGCATAACGTTTGGCTTAACTCGACGATACGAAACGTCTCTGTACACCGTCAAGGCTTAATACACCGAGATCAGTGACAACAGATCCAATGCAGGATTTCTTCGTAAGAGGCAATGTACATTCTGTCTAAAACTTACTCTCACTACGCCTGCATCGTCAAATTGTTGCGCAGGGATATTTTCCGATGATGTGCTATTAGCTATCAGGTGAAATCGGGCAAATCCGAACTGTTAAAGACGGCGATGAAAACCGCCCTCGTCCAGAGCGACAGCCAAGCTTGTACTGAGGTTTATTAAATGCGCTCTTGTAGTCCAAAATGCGGCAATCTTTGAAACGTGCAATATCTCTCACAAATAATTATGATGCTTTTGCAATCTACCAACCGACTTCAACATTCGGAAATGGCGCGAGTGACGGGACTCGAACCCGCGGCCTCCGGCGTGACAGGCCGGCGCTCTAACCAACTGAGCTACACCCGCTAAGATGTGAGCGGGGTTTAGCCATATCCCCCTCATCCGTCAATCAGAAATAAGGGTATATGTAAACTAATGTCCCCGAAAAATGGTGGGCGGTAACGGGTTCGAACCGCTGACCCTCTCGGTGTAAACGAGATGCTCTACCAGCTGAGCTAACCGCCCTTAAATTGATGGCGCTTAATGCGCAGATTTACCGCCCAGGTCAACACCTTCATTCAAAATTATTCCAGCTAAAGCTGCTTCATCAGTAGCGGTCCATTTAATTTTCTTCGGCTGCTTCGTTAAGGCATGCTTTAAAACTTCATCCACGTTCGTGACAGGTATAATTTCAAGGGCATTCTTCACATTATCTGGAATGTCAGCCAAATCTTTCGCATTGTCTTGGGGTATTAAGACGGTCGTTACGCCGCCTCTAAGTGCCGCCAGTAACTTTTCTTTCAAACCACCAATTGGAAGTACACGTCCGCGAAGCGTAATCTCTCCAGTCATGGCGACTTCTTTGCGTACGGGAATACCCGTTAGAACAGACACAATCGCCGTAATCATACCCACACCTGCGCTAGGCCCATCTTTTGGCGTTGCGCCCTCCGGCACATGAACATGAATATCTGTAGTTTGAAACGCTCTTGGACTAATACCTAATTCAGGGGCTCTGGCTTTCACATAGCTATTTGCCGCTGAAATAGATTCCTTCATGACATCTTTCAGATTGCCCGTAACAGTCATTTTTCCTTTACCAGCCATTGATACCGACTCAATCGTCAAAATATCTCCGCCAACAGATGTCCAAGCTAGTCCGGTCACAACACCAACTTGATGCTCACTATCTGTTTGACCAAATCTGAATTTTTTCACCCCGAGATAATCGGTTATATTTTTAGGCGTCACGGCAACTTTTTTCGCCTCTTTGGTGACAATGTTTTTCAAAGCTTTCCGTGCCAACTGCGCGATTTCGCGCTTTAGACTCCTCACGCCTGCTTCGCGCGTATAATAACGGATAATATCTCTGATAGCTTCAGTTTGGACGGAAAACTCTGACGCTTTCAGTCCATGCTCTGTCATAATATCGGGCAGCAAATGACGCGTCGCGATTTCTATTTTTTCGTCTTCAGTATAACCAGGAATTCTAATGATTTCCATTCTGTCCAGCAAAGGCTGTTGCATGTTCAGAGAATTAGCAGTCGTGATAAACATGACGTCCGATAAGTCATAATCGACATCAAGATAATGATCGCTGAAGGTGTTATTTTGCTCAGGATCTAGGACTTCTAATAAAGCAGAGGATGGGTCCCCTCGATGATCTGAGCCCATCTTATCGATCTCATCAAATAAGAATAAAGGGTTGTTATATTTTGCTTTTTTCATGGACTGTATAATCCGGCCCGGCATTGACCCTATATAAGTACGCCGGTGGCCTCGAATTTCGGACTCATCGCGAACTCCGCCCAAAGAGACGCGTACAAATTCCCGTCCTGTCGCGCGGGCTACCGATTTACCCAAAGATGTTTTACCTACGCCAGGCGGGCCTACGAGACAGATAATAGGACCTTTGACCTTTTTGGTTCTCGTCTGCACCGCTAAATGTTCAATGATGCGTTCTTTGACTTTTTCTAGGCCGAAATGATCCGCGTCGAGAATTTCCTGCGCTTTTGCAAGGTCCCTCTGCACACGCTTTTTCTTTCCCCAAGGAACAGATAACATCCAATCCAGATAATTTCTGGAGACGTTTGCTTCCGCCGACATGGGGCTCATTTGCTTGAGTTTTTTGATTTCAGCGTCGACCTTTTCCTTGGCCTCTTTAGAAAGTTTCGTTTCCTCAATACGCTTGTTTAAATCCGCAAATTCATCTGTCGCCGGGCCGTTTCCGAGCTCCGACTGAATAGCTTTCATCTGCTCATTGAGGTAATATTCCCGCTGTGTTTTTTCCATTTGCCGTTTAACGCGGCCTCTGATTTTCTTTTCGACTTTCAGAACACTCGTTTCACCCGCAATTAAGTCGAGAATTTTTTTCAACCTAACAGACACTTCTTCTTCGGCCAGAAGCGTTTGTTTTTGATCAATCGTGGCATTCAAATGCACTGAAATAACGTCAGCGAGTTTTGAGGGTTCTGTTGTTTCAGTAACCGAGGTCACGACCTCTTCAGCAATTTTTTTGTTGAGTTTTCCGTAAGTTTCAAACGTATCTAAAACCTGTTTTTGCAACGTCTTTATCAAAGCACTATCAGAAAATTTTGACGGCGTCGGTTCAGCATAGGCCTCTATAAACTCAGACTTGTCCGTAAAGGCTTCCACGATAGCTCGTTCTTGTCCTTCGACTAAAACGCGAACAGTTCCATCTGGTAATTTGAGAAGTTGAAGGATTTTAGCGATACATCCGCGATGATAAATATCATCTTTACCAGGCTTGTCCTCATTGGCGTCTTTTTGGGTAAGCAACAAAATGCGTTTGTCTTGAGCCATCACGTCTTCAAGAGCTTTGATCGACTTCTCTCTGCCAACAAAAAGGGGAACAACCATATGCGGGAAGACAATTATATCCCTTAACGGTAATACGGGTAACATCTGGGCGTCGGACATATATTTATCTCATTTCACTCACGTAGCTTGTACGCTTTGTATTATTTACAAATGGGACGAGACATGCACGGTTTCAAGGCATAAACCCCACAAACCTATCTTAAACTGTATATTAGTATACCCTTTTAAGACGCTTTGTCTTTTGCTTGTTTTTTATCAGAATAAATAAGAAGCGGCTTGGCCTGCCCACTCACAACTTCACCATTAATTACAACCTCTTCCACGCCCTCATAGGTTGGCAAGTCGTACATACTATCAAGTAAGATAGCTTCCATAATAGAACGAAGGCCTCGAGCACCAGTTTTGCGATCTAACGCTTTTTTGGCGATCGCTTTCAATGCGTCGTCTGAGAAGGATAAGCGGACGCCTTCCATATCAAACAAGGCTTGGTATTGCTTCACAAGTGCATTTTTGGGTTCCGTCAAAATTGTCATCAAGGCTTCTTCGTCCAAGTCTGTCAAAGTCGCAATGACGGGCAAGCGGCCTACAAATTCAGGAATTAGTCCAAACTTCAAAAGGTCATCTGGCTCAACACCCATTAAAATGTCTCCCATACGCCGCTCATCAATTTCTCTAATTTGGGCCCCGAACCCAATAGAAGAGCCCTCGCCGCGATTTGAAATCATCTTATCTAATCCTGCAAAAGCGCCGCCTACAACGAATAAGATGTTCGTCGTATCGACTTGCAAAAACTCTTGTTGCGGATGCTTACGCCCGCCTTGCGGAGGAACTGAGGCAACTGTTCCTTCCATAATCTTAAGTAAAGCTTGCTGGACACCCTCACCTGAAACATCACGGGTGATTGACGGGTTATCTGATTTCCGGCTAATTTTATCGACTTCATCAATATAAACGATACCGCGCTGGGCGCGCTCAACATTGTAATCGGCGCTTTGAAGAAGCTTTAGGATAATATTTTCGACATCCTCGCCAACATAACCAGCTTCGGTCAAAGTCGTCGCATCGGCCATCGTGAAAGGCACATCTAATATACGAGCGAGTGTTTGCGCTAATAGTGTTTTACCGCAACCTGTCGGACCTACAAGAAGGATATTTGACTTGGCAAGTTCAACATCTGGATTAGACGTCGCGTGATTAAGGCGCTTATAGTGGTTATGAACGGCAACAGATAAAACTTTCTTGGCAAAAGCCTGTCCGATGACGTAATCATCGAGCGTGTCGCAAATCTCTTGCGGAGTTGGCACACCTTCTTGCGACTTTGCAATAGACCCTTTGCCCTCTTCTTTGATGATATCCATGCAAAGCTCGACACATTCGTCACAAATGAACACGGTTGGTCCTGCAATAAGCTTGCGGACTTCATGTTGGCTTTTTCCACAAAATGAACAATATAGTGTATTTTTGCTATCACCTGAAGAATTGCTCATTATTTTTTCCGTTTTATTATCATTTTACCTGGGTATCTTATCTAGATGCAAAGCTGATGCCTAAATAATCGCTCGTGTTTGGCATGTTATACTACAGTTTTGTTAAAGTCGCCTTACTGTTTCTCACAAAGGAACACTTTTGCATGACATTAGCTCCTGCCTAAACAAAGTTACTAATTTAAGTGGATTTACGCATCTTCACCACGTTTTGCGTAAACATGATCGACAATCCCGAAATCTTGAGCTTCGTCAGCCGTCATAAAATGATCTCTGTCGAGGGTTTTTTCGATAGTCGCGTATTTTTTGCCTGTATGCTTAACATAAATCTCATTTAAGCGTTTCTTCATCGCTAAAATGTCGTTTGCGTGACGTTGAATATCAGATGCCTGCCCGCGGAAACCGCCAGAAGGTTGATGAACCATGACACGCGCGTTCGGTAAAGCAATACGTTGTCCCGCTTCGCCCGCGGCCAACAAGAGCGACCCCATTGAGCAGGCTTGTCCCATACATACCGTGGAAACAGGGGATTTGATATATTGCATCGTATCGTAAATTGCCATGCCAGCTGTCACAACGCCGCCCGGCGAGTTAATATACATGGAAATTTCTTTTTTAGGGTTTTCAGACTCTAAAAACAGCAACTGGGCCGTAATAGAGGCCGCCATACCGTCCTCAACCACACCTGAAAGAAAAATAATACGGTCGCGAAGTAACCTAGAATAAATATCAAAGGCGCGCTCCCCGCGGCTAGATTGCTCAACTACCGTTGGAATAAGATAATTGGTTAAAACGTCTCTTGGGTCTTGCATGCTTTTATCCTTAATTCGCTTGGCAACTCTGTGATCAGGTCATGGAGTTCATCAAGCCTCTATATTGATATCCTTTATAAATCATTCAAGCTCTGGATACAATTCAAACAAAAAAAGCCCGCTCAAAGGCGGGCTTTCAAACAAAACATGTCTCGTTTGCGAAACTAAATCATTCCATCTTCTTCAAAAAGAGTCTTTTTATCGACCTTTTTATCCGTAACTTTAGCTTTGTCGATAATAAGATCGACCACTTTTTCTTCATAGATGGGCGCTCTTAACTGCGCGATAGCCTGCGGGTTTTTCTGGTAAAATTCAATGACCTGCTGTTCCTGACCGGGATATTGGCGGGCTTCAGCAATCATGGCTTGCTGGATTTCTTCATTGGAAATTTGTATTTCATGCTTTTGACCCATCTCGGCCAAAACAAGACCTAAACGCACACGGCGTTCTGAAATCTTCCGGTAATCTTTTTCAAGCTGCTTTTCGCTCTTCTTAGCATCATCCTCGTCCAGCTGACCGGCTTCTTTTTCAGCCTGCACCTGATTCCAAATATTCGTAAATTCCATTTCAACCATATTAGGCGGAAGCTCGAATTTATGCTTCTTATCTAACTCGTCTAGGATAGCGCGCTTTAGCTTCATACGCGTTTGCATTTCAAGCTGACCTTCATATTGAGTTTTGACAGCCGCTTTCAAAGCTTCCAGGTCTGCCACCCCGAATTTCTGAGCAAACTCATCGTCGATAACAGCGTCTTTTTCTCCCTGAACCTCAATGACTTTTGTTGCGAATACAGCTTCCTTACCCGCCAGGTCTGCAGCTTGATATGGGTCTGGAAATGTGACTTTAACATCTTTCTCATCACCTGCTTTTACGCCGATCAATTGTTCCTCGAACCCAGGTATGAATGAGCCGGACCCTAAGACAAGTTGATGTCCTTCCATAGCCCCGCCATCAAAGGCTTCTCCGTCAACAGTCCCAACAAAATTAATAAGAACCGCATCGCCTTTTTTGGCTTTCGCTGTCTTAGCTTTCTTTTCGTAAGACTTTTGTCCCTCGGCCAATTTTGCGACCTCTTCATCCAGCTCTTTAGCATTTGCTTCATGAGTCAAACGCGTAAACTTAAGCTTTTCAGGATCAACCGGTTCAAATTCTGGAATAGTCTCAACGGTGAGTTGATACTCAAGATCAGCTTCACCTTTAGTGACCTCTTCGCCGTTAGCCCTTAAGTCCACTTTAGGCTGTCCCGCCGGCCGGATTTTATTGTCATTTATAGCTTGCTGGGAGGTCTCATTGACAACCTCTTCCACCAAATCTTTCATAATGCTTTGCCCGAACATTTTACGGATGTGGCCAACGGGCACTTTTCCGGGACGAAAGCCCTTAAGCGACACCTGAGGCTGCATTTCTTTTATTTTTTCTTCCAGCTTAGACGCGAGGTCTTCTTTGGAGACAGTCACAGCATATGTGTGGCTTAAGCCTTCTTTTTTTAACTCTTTAATCTGCATGACGTTGATCCATCATCTAAATAGCAAGGGCGCAAAAGCATCACGCTCAGCACCCGTTGTAACAGTGAAATTTCGCGCCTTATGTCACGCTCTTAATTCATTGGCAACGCCTGTTCATCGGTAAAAATAGTAAAAATTCACTGTTTGCTTGCCAATCTTCTAACAAAGGGCGAATTAGGCGAAAGATGTCGCTGTAATTGGGAATTAGGCCAAATAGGAATGGGATTTTTACCAGACTCACCTTTTGCTTTGTATTTGGGTGTTTTCTTCTTACCCTTTGTACAAGAAGATGTCGCCGTGATGACCGCCGCCAGCTTAGGGGCCAACAATCCGTCATATTTCCCAACAATATTCTTAGTTATACTCGCTGGGCTTATTTTATCTGACATATGGAAATATTGGATTGGCTGGGCCGCCTTGAGACATCCCAGAGCCCGTGCATTTGCCGATAAAAAACGCGTAATTGAACTACAAGACAAGGTTCAAGAACATCCGTTAATAACAATATTTACGGTCCGTTTTGTTCCCCTTGCCCGCGTCCCCGCCTATGTTGCTTGCGGCTTCTTTCAGGTGCCGTACTGGAAATATTGCCTTTTCATCGCTTTTTCAGCGACAATTTATACGTCTATCATATTCGCAATTTTCTTTTGGGTCGGCGAGTCCATCGCAGATCAGTTCAAATGGCTTCTCCCCGTTGGCGGAATTTTTGTTGCTTTGCTTTTCGTCGGCTACCATCATCTGAAGCGTAAATTTCTAAACAAACACAAAAACCCTTAACTCCGGTTTCTCGGCTGTGCCAACCATTGAGTTATCTGTTCAAGCGCTTGTTGATTTGCATTGTCCATCGCTTGAACAATTGAAGACACACGTGCCTCGCTCGCTCGCACCGTCCTTCTAACATCAAATGAACCCAGCAGATTACGATTGGACGCGTTTGAAAGCGTCGCGGCATAATGAACGACCGCCAAAGGCGCGGCCCCATCACCTTGGTCAAATTGCGCCTCAAAGCTTTTAACCGTGAGATGAATTCGGGTATCGGTACGAGCGCCGGAAGACGGAACTACCCCAACTAAGTTTGGGTTTTGGCCTAATACATCGACAAAACTATTTTGGATCATGACGGGTATAATCTCAGCCCATTGCGCGCCGCTTGCCGAAGCCAAACGGCGGCCATCAGGAGAAACAATAATATCCGTCGTTTCAAAAACATTAGATACGCTAGGCCGGTCGATCCTAACAACGAAAGCATTTGGAGCTTGCGCCACGCTCTGTTTAGCTGTGCTTAATCTATAGATAGTTCCAGCAGCGATAGGATCTGGCAATACCGATGGCAGCAAGGATGCACACCCTGTTAAGGAGACTGAAAGGATTGCGGATAGACTTATCTTTATAAATTTCATTGGGGAAGCTCCACAACCTCTTTCTCCGCGCCTATGATGAACTGTCTCGGATTCTGCTCTATACTATCGGCAACCCTGCCCAAAGCGATAACCATTCGCCGGATCGCATCAATCGTCTCTTCAATATCCCTAAGGCCGGAATTCGAGATACGGTTTATAGCATCTCTTGAATCAGTAATCAGTCCTCCAGTTCCGTCAGCCGCAGTTCCGATAGACCCTAAGGCTTTATCAAGCTCAACCATTGAAACTTCGGCCCGCGCGATGACTGATTTGACATCATTTTCGAGTAACGCATCAAATTCTTTTGCTGTCGTATCAACCTCAAGCGCGGCCTTGGACACATCTTTGGCGGCTTTTTCAATTGCGACAAGCGTGTCATTCAATAGGTCTTGATCAATATCTGCGTCTCTCAAATTATCCGTTATCGTGTTGATATTAGATAGAATAGATTGAAAATCTTCAATGGCATCATTGGACATCACTACATTTACACGGTTTAAAGCCATTTGAACGGATTCAATGACAGAGCCTCCATCGTCTAAAAACGTATCTAATTGGCTCATTTGTCCCTCAATGCGGCGAGGTTCATTATCTGGTAAACTTCTCATTAAATCCGTGTCGCCACCACCTGCAAAAACCTGAATGTAATTGAGCCCCGTAAGGCCGAGCGGTTCAAGCCTGGCAAAGCTTTTGGTATCAACAGGCGTGTCATTGGCCACCTGAATGTCTACTAAAACGGCACTGCTATTTTGCGGGTCTAGGCGAAGCCGCCTGACCTCTCCTACTTTTAGCCCGTTAAAACGAACTTCACTACCTTGGCTTAACCCTCGAACAGCTCCGTTGAATGTGACCTCATACTCGTCAAATTGCTGATCAAATTGCGCACTGGACAACCATGCCACAAAAGCAATGATCGCAAATAAGGCAACCAAAACAAAGGTCCCTATTAATGCATAATGCGCTCTATTTTCCATATTTTAGCCCTGCCCCTTTAATCCAGCACTCATCGCAGCTCTGGATCTTGGTCCGCCGAAATACTCTTTTACCCATGGGTGGTCATATTCCATCACATTAGAAAGCGTGTCCGAAATCGCAATGTGTTTGTCAACCAATACTGCCACACGATCACAAATGGTATAAAGGCTATCAAGATCATGCGTGACCATTAAAACTGTCAAATTCATCGCTTCACGCAGACCTAAAATAAGCTCATCAAATGCGTGCGCTCCAATAGGGTCAAGTCCAGCTGTGGGTTCATCTAAAAACAGTATTTCTGGATCCAAAGCTAAAGAACGCGCTAGGCCCGCACGCTTCTGCATGCCGCCCGACAAATCTGATGGATATAACGTTGCAGATTGTGGCGGCAAACCAACCATATGAATTTTCATATCTGCCAATTCACGCATTAATTTCACAGGGAGGTCGGTATGTTCTCGCAGGGGCACCATAATATTCTGCCTTACCGTCATCGATGAAAATAGGGCCCCTCCTTGGAACAGCACGCCAATTTCATTATTTAGTTCACGTCGTTCCTGCGGTGAAAGCTTTTCTCTATTGCGGCCAAAATACCTTACGGTACCTCCTTCTGGCTGTTTTAAGCCTAACAAGGTATTCATAAGAACAGATTTTCCAGATCCGGACCCGCCAACTAATCCGACAATTTCCCCCCGATTGATAAAAAAATCTAAATTCTCATGGATTATATTTGGGCCGAATTGAGAACGAATTCCACGAGCTTCAATGGGTGGTTTTGTTTTATCGATAGCCACCCTAAACTCCCATTTGATAAAATAGTAAGGCAAAAACTGCATCAACTGCAATGACCGCGAAAATAGCCTGCACAACGCTTGTTGTGGTTCTTGTGCCAAGGGATTCAACACTGCCAGTAACGGCCAACCCTTGCCGACATCCGATAATAGCGATGATAAGCGCAAAGAAAGGGGTTTTAACAAGGCCTACCCAGAAATGTGACGTCCCTACTGACTCCTGCAACCTTGTAACAAAGAGGATTGGAGATAAATCCGCAGCGCCGAACCAAGCTACTAACATGCCCCCAAATACACCAGAAAGCATAGCTAAGAAGGTTAAAATGGGCGCTGAAATAAGTGTAGCTAAAGCCCGAGGAACAACTAACACCTCGAACGTATCTAGGCCTATTACGGTCATAGCGTCTATTTCTTGACGCATTTTCATCGCTCCTATTTGTGCTGTAAACGCAGAGTCTGACCGGCCCGCAAGCAAAATTGCCGTAATAATAGGAGCCAATTCTCGTAAAACAGCAACGCCAACAAGATCGACCATAAAAACAGAAGCTCCAAATGTCGCTAGAAGATTGGCCCCCATATAGGCAATCACAGCGCCAATAAAGAAACTCAAGACCATGACAATTGGCGCTGCATTAAATCCAATTTCTTCCGTCAAGGCCACAACAGACTTCCAACGAATTCTGAATGGCTTGAGTAGTAACTTAAACATTACGCCGAAAAACTTGCCAATAAATGCTAGCGTTTCAATAACTTCAATGAAAAATCGCTCAGTTGCCTTTCCAATACGGCTAAGTGAATCATACCAAGGCCGAGTTTCCGGGGGTGGTAGACCAAGAATGGCATCCGCCGCCGCTTGCATTAGAGTTTTTTGGCCAGAGTTTCCCGCTGAAACCGACCAATCATGTCTTTGTCCTGGGCCAATACGAATAGCCCGCGTAAACAAAAAAGCACCAGCCGTATCTAAATTTTGAACCTTTGAAAAATCAAATTTCACCTGGTCGTAATCAAGGGCTTCCAAGTCTTTAGTTAAAATTGGATCAAGTGATTTTGCATGTTCGCGCGTCCAATCACCAATAGCTCGAAAAATGATGGTCCTACCTGATTGTGATAATTTATATTCAGCACCTATTGAGTTCATGCTTATAAGGTGCAAACCAAGAGCATAAAGGTCAAGCTAGGAATTCGATTTGCGTGAGTTAATTTTAAAAACTGAGCATTGGCCTGTGAAAGGGTCTTTTACTATTTCACGCAGCTCACTCAAAGAAATCATTGTCGTGACGGCAAGAATAACAGATAATGGCTATAGAGGCTGGGGTGAGTGTCGACCTTATGCAAGATATAACGAAACTGCCGAAAGTGTTGTCAAAGACATAGAAAACGTCCGGCGGTCCATTGAAACGGGCGTCAGCAACGATGATTTACTCTCATTATTGCCTGCTGGGGCGGCAAGAAATGTCATTGATTGCGCTCTTTGGGATCTAAAGGCCAAGCAAACCCGAAAAACGGTCTCAGAATTATTAAACTTACCACGACCGCAACAGCGGATTACCGCTTATACTCTATCAATTAATAGCCCCGCGCAGATGAGAATAGCCGCCCAAAAAGCAATGCAATACCCTATACTCAAAATAAAAATTGGCGGGCCAGAGGGTTTAAAGTCTTGTATCGCGATATTGGACGCGAGGCCAGATGCCCAGCTTATTATTGATGCGAATGAAGCTCTTAAAGTTGAAGATATCAAATCCTTTAAAAAACAATTGAAAGGCTTACCCATTATAATGATTGAACAGCCAATTCCGGCGGGGCAAGACAAGCTAATTCCCTACTCGCCAAATGAGCTGCCTATATTATGCGCGGATGAATCCCTTCATACGGAAAACGACCTGGATCGATTATGGTCACTCGGGTATCGCGCTATTAATGTAAAACTTGATAAATGCGGAGGTCTCACGGCGGGCCTAAGTTTGATGAAAGCCGCTAAGTCCAAAGGTTTTGTAATTATGGCAGGCTGTATGGTGGGAACATCATTGGCCATGGCCCCTATGATGATATTAGAAAGCTATGCCGATTATATAGATCTAGATGGCCCGCTTCTTTTGGCAAAAGATCGAGATAATAAAATAACTTATGAGAGCTCAAATATAATTCCCGCGTCGCCTAAGCTTTGGGGATAGATTAGTTAAATTCGGAATTTTCGCGAGAGTACTCACCGCGTACACGGTCGCCAAAGGCATCTGTCACAGATGTGAGTTCGTCTAATGAAGTTTTGTATGACACAAATTCAGGCGTATCCGCACGTGAACCCGTAAGAAGCAGAGCTTCTTCAAAAATCGTTTCTGCGGCGCGCGAAGCTAGTAGGGCCTGTTCCAGACGTCCAAGCTCTTTATTTACAGATTTTTGAATTGGCGCCATAGCTAAATACACTTCAGCCGCCTTCGTTGTTTGCTCTACATGACGAGATACTGTTTTTATGTCTGCTTTGATAATCATGACATCAGAAACAGTCGATAAGTAAGACACCTGGTCAGAAATGACCTCATTTTCTTCTAACCCTTTCAGAAGAATTTGCGCAGCAGATTGCATTTTTTTCTGCGAACTTTTTGCGACTAGACCTTTATTCGTAAATGCAGAGAACAGTTTTGTCGTCGCCCGTTGGACGACATTTGCATCAAAACTACTTGACGTAGACGCCTTATTTACAGACGCCATCTGATCTAAGTCGACAGTCGCACATGCCGTCATGGATACGCATGTTAATATTGCTATAGTGAGGCGGAAGCTCATAAGTGCCTTTAGTATCCCCAGTCGTTATAACTAAGAGGTAGTGTTCACGCGCCTTTAAACACAATATGTTGAATATAAGCTGAATACTCAGCGTTAAGATTTGCTTACGTCACGAAATTTCACGCCGCAAGCTACAAATGATTGGTTGCCTATTTGTAATGGATCATCCTGCGAACAATGGTGCAATCCATTTATCATACGTCCCAAATAACAAAATAAAGCCCATAAATACAGGAGCCACCCACTTAGTGAAAATCATAATAAATCGACCAAGTTTTTCATTGTCGCCCGCAATTTCACCGCTGACGATGGCTTTATCTAAGCGCCATCCTGTAAACAGTACGATTAATAGTGCGGAGAGGGGTGCTAAAATTGGACCTGCTAATCCCGTATCAATAAAGTCGAAAAATGCGGGAGAGAGAAGAGAACCAAGTCCAAGTACGGTAATCGCAATTCCAGTCACCAAGGCTGCTTTAGCTTTTGTCAGATTAAACCGCTCAGCAACAAATGCCGCGGAAGGTTCTAACAAAGATACCGATGACGTTATTGCCGCAAAGAAAGCCAAGAAAAAGAAGGCTGCTCCAATATACCAATATTCAGCGAGAGCCGTGGGAAGGGTCTGGAAGAAAATACCCGCGCCTGCACTAAAGTCGAGATTATTGCCAAATACGATTGGGAATATCGCAAGTCCTGCCGTGATAGCTACCATCGTGTCCGCGATACTAATTCCCACAGCAGCTTTAGGAATACTTACGTTTCGCGGCAAATATGACCCATAGGTGATCATAATTGCATTACCAATACCAATTGAAAAACAAGCCTGCCCTAATGCCGAAATAGCCACTTGAGGCGTAATTTTTGAAAAGTCAGGCGTAAACATGAACTTCACGGCTTTAGCCGTCCCGCCGTTGCTCAAACCAGTGATGATGGAATATAGAGACAATCCAACGAGTAAGAAGAAAAAGAGCGGCATGAGAAGCTTCGCAGCCGTTTCAATTCCGGCATTCACACCTCTGGCGACCAGCCAAGTCGTAAGGCCAGCGAAAATGAAGAAATAAGGCCAAACCGCGCGCACTGGATTTGATAGGTTTATCGGGTCATCTAACATTGCAGGGAATTGCCCTGCGATCTCTTCAACAGATAAGCCTGTAAAGCCATTCCCGAGAAAACGGATTAAATAATTTAGGACCCAAGCGGCAACAACACAGTAAAAACTAACAATAAGGAATGACGCTATCATTCCAAACCAAGCGCCGGAGCTCCACCCCTTGGAAACATTGCTTCGCTGCGCAAGGTCGATTTGAGAATTTACAGCGCTGGACGCTTGCCCCGCGCGTCCGATCATAAACTCACTCATCAAAACAGGAATGCCCACAAAGAGAATACAGGCAATATAAACAACTAAAAATGCCGCGCCGCCATTCGTTCCCAATTCAGCTGAAAATCGCCATAAATTTCCAAGTCCAACGGAAGACCCAACCGCGGCCATTATAAATGCAAATCGTGATGACCATTGAGCCGTTCCTGCAGCTGCCATGATGTCCCCTTTTAAAATTATTTCGGATTACATACGCGTTTCGGTCGTTACATGAAAGGTTAAACATGACTTTTGGGAAGGTCATTTTTGCGGTGTAAATGCGCGGATAAAATCAATCCGAATCCTGACATAACGGTTATTATAACGGTACCTCCATATGAAATCAGAGGTAAGGGAACGCCAACAACCGGCACTAACCCCATAACCATCGCTAGATTAATAAAAATATAGAGCAAAAAAGTTGTCGTTACTCCCAGTATTAGCAATCTCGAAAAGACATGTTTGCATTGAAATGAAAGCCAAGCGCATAATCCTATTACGGCAAGATATAGTCCCATTGTGGTAAGGCTTCCAATCAAGCCAAATTCTTCCCCAATAACCGTGAAAATAAAGTCTGTCCTATTTTCTGGAACATATTCCAATTGTCTTTGAGTTCCATTCATAAAACCTTTGCCAGACACCCCTCCACTACCAAGCGCAATCTTGGATTGGGTAATATGGTAGCTTGCCCCCGTCGGGTCTATTGTCGGGTCTAAAAATGTTCGAATTCTCGCTCTTTGATATTCTTTCAAGCCAAATCTGAAAAACAATGGCACAGCTATAAGGCCCGTAATGAGCGCAGATGTAATTACTTTCCAATTTACGCCAGCCAAAAATATTATCGTCACGCCCGTCGCTGCAACGAGTAAGGTGGTACCCAAATCTGGTTGGCGCAAGATTAAGGCCATCGGTAACGCGATAAATACTAAAGCACCCAATAAGCCGGACACATTCGAAACTCGCCACTTAGGCAGGTCGTGAAAATATCTAGCAATCGCGAGCACAATGGATAACTTCATGATTTCAGACGGTTGCAATTGGAGTAACCATAAATCGAGCCATCTCTGAGAGCCATTCACGCTGACCCCGAAAAACTCAACACAAATCAACAAAACCAAAGATACTCCGTATGCAGGGTAAGCTAAACTATACCAAGTTTTTACGTCGATAAGTGCGAGTGCTAGCATGAAGATGCTGCACAGCATTAATCGCAAAAGATGTTGTGAAGCTCCGCTCGCCCAAATGCCGCCTGTCGCGGCAAATATCATAGCAACGCCGACCAAGCCAATAAGACTGATAAGCGCAACCAAAAGCCAATTGATCTCAAAAAGCTTAGTGGTGTAATTTGATCTGCGAGCTGGCCCTATCAAAGCGGAACCGAATCTGAGATTATCTCTTGATAATCTTTCAAACCATCTCGTTCTAAAGCTCGCCCTAATACGGCTCGCGAAATAGACGCTGCCCGTTTTGCTCCCGAACCACCATGTTCAACCAAGCAAGCAACTGCAAATCTTGAGTTTTCAAATGGAGCAAACCCCACGAATACCGAATGATCCCGAAGCTTCCAGGGAAGCTCTTCATTTCGTCTTATTCTTGAGCGTCTTTCAGACGAAGATATCCCTCTGACTTGACCAGTTCCTGTCTTTCCAGCCATTTGCACACCGTCTAACCCTAATCCGTTTGGCTTATAAGCTGTCCCGCCAGGTTCCTCACAAACCGCCCACATTGCCTCGCGAATAAATTCAATATGGCTAGTATCAATGTCCAAACTCTCGAAGGTTGGTAATTCCTCTCCTATTATGAGATTTGGCAATATAGCCTGGCCTCCATTGGCAAGCCGGGCCGCCATAACCGCCAATTGCAAAGGCGTTGTAAGAACGAACCCTTGTCCGATCGCGGCATTAAAAGTATCCCCTCCGCGCCACGCAGCGCCCAGCTTTTTTTGTTTCCACTCTGGGTCTGGGATGATTCCTTTTTTAACGCCGCTGATACCAAGGTCGAAACTATGGCCCAAGCCCAGCTTCTTAGCCATTTGGGCAACCTTTTCTATGCCTATTTTCTGAGCAATATCGTAAAAATATACGTCGCATGAATGTTTGAGAGCGCTGCGCATATCTGTTGCCCCATGCCCTTTTCGTCTCCAACAATGAAAGTCTCGATTTCCAGACCTTAGCTTCCCTACGCAAAAGATTTTGTCATTTGGGTCGATGACTCCACTTTCAAGCGCCGCGAGCATAACAACCATTTTAAATGTTGAGGCTGGCGGGTACCCTCCGCTTAAAACTTTATTATATTGAGGCCGACGCTCATCATTATTGAGTGCATTCATTTCTTTTCGGGTCAACCCTGAAACAAATAAATTCCCATCATATGTCGGCATAGATAATAATGCCCGTAATTCACCGGTGACTGTATCAATAACAGCTAGACCTCCGCTATCTTCCTCAAAAAGCTCAGCCGCATATTTTTGAAGCTCTGAGTCTAATGTTAGCCAAATATCTTTACCGTTTTCAGCAACATCATTCGCATCAGGCCATTCTCTTACAATTCGGCCAACTGCATTCACCTCAACCTTTAGCTTCCCAGCCTTTCCGCGCAGGTCTTTATCCTTCGCGGCCTCCACGCCTAACTTGCCAATTCTAAACGTTGGTTGCCTTAAAAGAGGGTCTCGGTCCGAAGCCACATCTTCTTTATTAGCTCGGCCCACATAGCCCAAACTATGGGCAAATAACCCCTTGAATGGATAAGCACGCCCTTCACCAACTTCTGGAATAAGTCCCGGTAAATCGGGCGTCTGCAAATTTAAAGCCGCAAAAGTTTTCCAGTCTAAATGATTTTCTATCAAGATAGGAACAAAGCTAGCATTCTCTTTTACGTCGGTTTTTATCCGGCGAATTGTTTTTTCCTGTAAAGGGAGAACTTTGGAAATCTGTTGCAGGGTAAGATCAATATCTTTTACTTGTTCAGGCACTAAAATCAGACGGTAGTCTTGCCTATTGACGGCGAGATAAATTCCATTTCTATCCAATATTCTACCCCGGCTAGGTAAGGTAATATTAAAATTGAAACGATTGTTTTCGGAGAGAGCCCGGTAGTCTTCAGCCTTTGTAACTTGTAGATAATATAAACGGCTTGTTAGAATGCCATATCCCGCAAAAACACCAATTCCCAAAAAAGCTGTACGCCGGGATATTGTTGCGCCATCGATATTTTCAGACTGCGCTTGCATCAATACCAATCATCCAAGTCTGAAAATAGAGCTCTGGAGAAGTTACGCGCAAGATAAATTACCGGAAAGACAACTGTGGCAACTATACCCTGAAGTAGAATAAGTAGAAAATCTGGTCTAACACGCCGTCCAACAACGCTCAAAATATATACGAGAAACATAGACAACAACATTATCCCAAGCCATTGCAAACTTGCGACGCCAAATTTATGACGCTTCAACCTTAAATCAGGCCGCAAAACAGCGAAAACAACTAAATATGTCAATGTGTGAAATCCCAAAGCTTCAGAGGTAATCAAGTCCAATAACAATCCCCATAGAAAAATGAAAATGACAGATATAATGACCTTGGTATGACGCGGCCATAAACAAATTCCAATAAGGGGCACCAAGCTAAGCGAGACGGGGCGATTAAAAAAATTTATACTGAGCGACCCAATTATTGTCAGTATAAAAAGCCCTAAAACCGCTGATGTGGTTTGTCGCCTAACGCCCGTTCCTTTGGAAGGCAAATATGCCATTATTGCCTCCCGACTTCAGATATTGGTTCAATATCTTCAGGCGGAGATTGGGCCTTTTTTGGGTCTGAGGTCACCCCCGTTTCCTCTGGTGCTAAAATCGGTTCCACAGGATAGACCCAAACCCAATCAATTGGACTTTTTTCGTTATAGAGATTTACATAAAGCCCATTATTTTTGCCTTGCGTCACTTTCCCAATTGGCAAACCACGAGGCAAAACCCCATCATCTCCAGATGTAATAACCACGTCACCAACCGCCCACTCACTGATGTCGGACATAAAAGAGATTTCGGGCATATTACTATTATTTCCTGCTAAAATCGCAGTAGCTTGGCTATCTAATGACAGCACAGCAATCCGGCTGTTTAAATCGCTTAAACGTAACACGCGGGCCGAATTCACTCCAACTTTTACAATATGGCCATATAACCCATCGACGGTCATAACGGGATGTCCGACCTTAACACCCTTTTGTTCCCCAGCATTAATAAGAGCTGCCCTTACAAAGGGGCCATTGACCTCAGTTACGGCGCGGGCGGCAATTTTTTGAGCTGGAATATCCGTCCCTGGACTTGCTTTAAGAATTTGTTCGAAGCGAGCAAGCTTCATTGCCATGATATCCGCTCTCTCCTTAGCTTGTCTGAGTTGATATAGCTCGGCCTTAAGAGCTCGGTTTTCTTCGAGCGCCTGTTTTCGATTTTTAAAACTCGCAAGAAAGTTTTCACCACCCCGGATAGGAGCAGATAAGACAGACAACACGGGCGTAACAGAAGCTTCAACCAAGGTTTTCGACCTTTGCATTAGACGATTACTGTTGCTGTCAGCGATGAATAATAAAACAGCTAAAATGATAGCAATGAACAATGTCAGAGAGGTTCGGTTCTGATTATTTGGGTCTTTCTGATACATGAGAATTCACCATTATCTCTTGTGATATCCCTATCAAACGCCGCTCATAAGAACGCTTTTCCATTTTTTGAGGTTCTCAACAACAATACCAGACCCACGGACCACACACGACAAAGGTTGGTCCGCAATCGAAACTGGAAGTCCAGTGCGCGTCCGAAGTTCGGAGTCCAAATTCCTAAGGAGCGCTCCACCGCCTGTTAGCATGATACCTTTATCCACTATATCTGCGGCCAATTCCGGCGGCGTTGCTTCGAGAGCCATTTTCACAGCTTCAACAATTTGTTCTACAGGTTCCGCCAAGCTTTCTGCTATCATGGCCTCGGTCACACGAATCTCTCTTGGAACCCCGTTCATGAGGTCCCTGCCTTTAATATTAACCGTCATGCCTTCATTGTCTTCTGGCATTGTCGCAGACCCAATTTCCTTCTTCACGCGTTCGGCGCTCATTTCACCCAAAAGTAAATTGGTGGTTCGTCTGACATATTGGATAATCGCATCATCCATCTTATCTCCCCCAACCCTTACCGAACGAGAATAGACAATACCGTCAAGAGACAGAACAGCCACTTCTGTAGTCCCACCGCCAATATCTACAACCATCGACCCTGATGGTTCATGGATTGGAAGTCCAGCGCCTAACGCCGCAGCCATAGGCTCTTCGATTAAATATACGCGCGAGGCGCCTGCCTGTTCTGCGCTTTGATGAATAGCGCGCTGCTCAACCGCGGTAGCTCCCGCAGGAACACAAATGACAACCTTAGGTCGCGCGAAACGGCCACCCTTATTTACCTTTTTAATAAAATACGAGATCATTGCTTCGGCGACTTCAAAATCGGCAATCACACCGTCTTTCATCGGACGTATGGCTTCGATATGTGCTGGTGTTCTTCCAAGCATGGAACGAGCTTCGGCGCCAACTGCATGGACGACCTTTCGTCCATTCCGAACTGAGTACGCGACAACTGATGGTTCATTAAGAACCACGTCTCGCCCTTTGGCATAAATCAACGTATTTGCCGTCCCTAAATCGATAGCAATATCTGATGAGAATGAACTCAGAAAAGATGAGAACATATTTAACCTTAAAGTAATCGCGATAGCGTCCGCAAACCGAATGGCGATACGCGTAACGTTAATAGCGCGAAATCACGCCATCGCAATAAAAAAGAATGTTCCTAAGCTATAAAGTTTACTTAAAACTGTACTTTTATTGATTGAAGTTTTTATTCAAACGTTTCCGAGCCAAAAACATTGATACAACCAATACTATTGCCAAAACGATAAAAAAAGATGCGAATCTTTTCCCGTCAACGCCTGTTATCACGCCTTGCGCCACAAGGCCAACAATCGCAATTTTTGGAATAATTCCAAGCCCTGTTCCCAAAACAAATGAACTGAATTTCATATGTGCGACACCTGCAGCCATATTCACAAGAACAAAAGGTCCTGTTGGAACAAACCTGATGGCAAAACTCGTTATAAACCCATTATGCTTCACGACAGAGATGATGCGGCCTACAACATTTCCGCCATAACGGTTTAACTTTTCCGCTCCTATCCATCTACCCAACCAAAAATCTATTGCTGCAGAACACATAGTGGCCATCCAAGCGTAAAGACTTCCACTAACGGGGCCAAAGGCTAAAATAACGCCCGTAATAAGCATCCATTGCGGCACCCCTATGAAAGCGGCAAGTGTGAATATGAGTGCTATAACAGGCAAAGCAAAACCCGTTTCTTTTAAGCGCGCAAAAATTTCGTAAATATTGGTATCTGGAACCTGCAAGACTGACTGCCCAAATATTAATAAGGATACAACCAAACCAAACATCAGAATAAGAACCAAAACAGCCCTTACGGCCCTCTTATCCAGCTCGGTAATGAACGCCCAAAAAGTCTTCATAATTATTTCATTAACGTGTTTATAGTTCGCGGGACAATTAGAATTTAAAATGAATACAGCAGCCGGTTAAAAGCTTGCGGCGTTAATTAAAGACTCAAATTGTTTCCTTTGCTCAGGCATGGTAATTTGAGTCCAATCTCTCGCTTGTCCCCTGAACCACGTATATTGCCGTTTCGCAAACCTGCGCGTATCTCGTTTAGCTAATTCAATTGCATCATCCAAGCTTACCTTACCGTTAAAATAGCCGTGTAATTGTTGAACACCGATCGCCTTCATAACGGGTAAGGAGGCATCATAGTTTTTGGAAAAGACCGCCTCGGCCTCGGTTAATCCGCCATTATTGACCATATTACCAAAACGAGTATTTATACGGTCATACAAAGCGGTTCTTTCTGGCAATAGCACAGCACAAAGACAAAATTGCCTAGGGACGATGGGGCGGGTATTGGCCTGCCACTCGGATAAAGCTTTGCCAGTTTGGGTATAAACGCTCACAATGCGGGTAAGGCGTTGAGGATCATCTCCCAAGACACGCTGCGCGGCGATAGGGTCAACTTGATCAGCTTCTTCTCTTAGCCGTTTTACGCCAAATTGCTTAAGTCTGTTATTTATATCCTCAAAAACATCCGAAGAAACTTCTGGAATTTGCGCTAATCCATTCAAAAGCGCCTTAAAATAAAGACCGGTTCCGCCTGTCAAGATTGGGTACTTATCCCGCGCGAGACAATCCAGTATTACAGGCTGCACGTCTCGCAACCATTGTCCTGTTGAATATCGTGTCTCTCCTGATACATGTCCAAAAAGATGATGTGGCACATCTTGCATTTCAGATAATGCGGGGCGGGCAGATAATATTTGTAGGTTTTTATAGACTTGCAAAGCATCGGCATTGATAATTTCACCGCCAAATTTTTTAGCTATTTTGATGGCCCAAGCGCTTTTACCGCTGGCTGTGGGTCCGGCAATAAAGATAACGGGTTTCATGAATTAATGAGAAAATTCTGACTCTTTATAGCCTTGGAAATAAAGAGCCGTGGTTAAGTCACCATAATTTATGGCGCAATGAGCCGCCGCGGCAACAGCCGGCTTCGCGTAATATGCCACGCCTAATCCCGCGCCTTGAATCATAGCAAGGTCATTCGCGCCGTCACCTATAGCAATAGCATTTTCGGCGCCCCCAAGGTTTTGACTATGAACCTTGAGGGCCTCGAGTTTTGCTTCTCGCCCTAATATTGGCTCCCCGACCGTGCCGGTTAGCTTATTCCCATTTTCAATTAATTCATTAGCTTGATCGGCGTCGAAACCGCAGGCGTTCGACACCTTACCTGTAAAAAAAGTAAAACCGCCAGAAACAATAACCGTCTTCGCACCATGAGCTTTCATTGTCTGACAAAGCGTTCTGGCGCCAGGGTTTAATCTTATCCGATCATCAAAACACGTCTGTAGTACGGATAAATCCAATCCTTTAAGCAAGGACACGCGCTCTTTGAGCGCCCCTTCAAAGCCGATTTCTCCGCGCATGGCGCGCTCTGTTATGGCGCTCACACGGTTTTTTACACCCGCAAAATCCGCCAGTTCGTCAATACATTCTTGGCCAATTAACGTACTATCCATATC
This sequence comes from uncultured Hellea sp., assembly GCA_964548315.1. Taxonomy (GTDB): domain Bacteria; phylum Pseudomonadota; class Alphaproteobacteria; order Caulobacterales; family Maricaulaceae; genus Hellea. The sequence continues at coordinate 1,761 of CAZJRU010000004.1, read as the reverse complement.
ACAGATAAGTAACCTCTTACGCCGGCTATCATTTTGTTGAACACAAATATCAGCTTTCACGCCTATGCGCTCTAAGTCCTCGGAAAGTTGGGATTGTGTAACAATTTCAGTCACCTCACCTTCAAAGGCCTTGCCCTCCGATAAGATAACTACGTTCTGAAAATTAGACATTGCTCCAAGAGCAGTCTCAAATACTTTCAGCTTTTTTTTATCGAGTACAATTGTCGCTACAGGCATTTAATTTATTAATTCACTAAGTTAAGACTGAAATATTATATCGTAAGCGCATAGAATATGAAATTGCCACGTCGGTTGATTAAAATTGTAACCGGGCGATCAAGCTCTTTCGCGGCCTCCATTGCCTCCTCAAAGGCTTTTGGAGACGCAACAGGTTCAAATCCAACTTCTTCGATGATGTCGCCTGTCAATATTTTACCGCTCGCCTCGGACTTCTTATCAACTTTTACAACGCGCACGCCTTCAACTTCTTCTTTAATTCTATATTTCTTACGGTTTTCATCTGTTAACGCTTCAACAGAGATGCCCATGGCCACGCGGTCGACATCGGCCTCTTCTTTTTCAAGACGTTTCTTTTCGTCCTCTGTTACTTTTTCTTTCAAACGTTCAATCGTGACTTTGGCCGTTTTTGTTTTACGGCGACGAATATAAGTTACCTCTAAAATTTCATCAATTTCCGCTTCAGCTATTTTACGAGACAATAATCGAGAGCTCTCCAGTTTTTCACCGCCTAGCTTCACAATAAGGTCACCCTTCTTGAGGCCTGCTTTATCTGCAGGGGAGTCCTTAACAATTGTCGTGACCAGTGCCCCATGAGCACTGTCTAAGCCATAACTTTTCGCAATCGCAGGGCTAACTTTTTGCGGCCTTACGCCTAGATATCCGCGGCGTGTTTCACCATATTCTCGCAATTGATCAACAACGGAACTTGCAAGATTGGCAGAAACTGAAAAACTTATTCCGACGCTACCGCCTGTGGGTGAGATAATAGCGGTATTAACGCCGACAACGTCGCCGGACATATTGAATAGTGGACCACCTGAATTCCCTTTATTGATGGCAACATCAGTTTGTATAAAGTCATCATAAGAGCCGTGAGAAATGTCTCTATTTCGGGCAGAGATAATACCCGCAGCAACAGAGCCCGCATAGCCAAACGGATTTCCGATAGCCATAACCCATTCACCGACTTCGGCTTTATCAGAATTACCAAATTCAACAAACGGGATATCTTTACCCGCATCAATTTTCAAAAGCGCAATATCTGTTGCGGGGTCACGCCCTAAAAGCTCAGCTTCATATGTATCCCCATTAGGGAAAGCGACTTCAATAAGGTCAGCGCCTTCGATGACATGGTTATTGGTAACAATGTAGCCGTCTTTATCAATAACGAAGCCAGAGCCCAAGGATTTAGACACGCGGCCATTTTGATCAGCGCCACCACCAAAGAAATCATTAAAGCGTTCGAGCGGAGATCCCTTCGGAAAAGCCGGCGCATCATCCGTATCAACTTCTACAGTCTGAGCCGTAGAAATATTGACCACAGATGGAGACAATTGCTTCGCTAATGCCGAGAACCCATCCGGAACCCCTCTTCCCTGCGCATGGGCTGGCAAAGAAAATGCTACCGCTGAAACCGCGAGCGCGATTGAAAGAGTCAGTTTTTTAATCATAGTACACCGTAACGTATTTATGAAATTTGCCAAGCCGTACTATCAGATTGCTAAGTTAAATTTCCGTTGG
>CAZJRU010000003.1:0-37748 GCA_964548315.1 uncultured Hellea sp. | reverse complement strand
AAGCCAAAGATGTGAAAATGGTTGAAGGCGTGATCGATTCATTCCCTGGCCGTATCGCCCGCGATGAGTGGGTCGCGCAGGGTAAAACTTTAGCCGCTGGTGGTAAGCCGCGTGCTATGAAAGCTGTCCCTTCGTTTAAGAAAAAGTAAGCAAGAGCTTGGGTTAACCTAAGCATAAAACTATTGAAAACCCGTCTTTTTAGGCGGGTTTTTTATTTTAATCCTCAATAATAAAACGGCCCATATATTTGGGTTATGTTGAGAGAATTAGATATCGAAAATGAGTGGCAAGCCAAGCGCTGGCCCCATTTTTCACCAAAAGAGTTTGCCTGCCGCCATTGTCAGGAAGTTTTCATCTGGCCCGCATTTTTGGATAAATTACAATGCGCGCGCGGTGATGTCGCTAAACCTTTTCATATTTTATCTGGTCACCGATGTAGTTTGCATAATGCCCGTGTCGGAGGTGCGCCTCTCTCTCAACATCTCACTCTCGCGGTTGATATCGCGCTTACTGGGCATGACCCAGAGAGGCTTTTAAATGCCTTGAAGAGAGTTGAGTTTCGCGGGTTTGGTTTTTACCAGACCTTTCTTCATGTAGATTTAGGTCCCAGCCGACATTGGTTTGGCGGGAAGATAGCAAAGAGTTTATGGCAGATATATTTGGATTAGGATTAGACGCGGCAGCAGGCGGGGTCTTTGGAATTTTAGGCACGGCGCTTGGACGCGTGGCTGGTTATTTTGAACGACAGCAAAGTTTTAAACATGAAGTCTTGCGGTGGTCACATGAGTATAAACTTCATGAACTGCAAATGCAGGCTCAGGCTCAAGAGACAGAAATGGAACTCGCGTTAGCAGCGCAAGAAGGGTCATGGCGGGGCTTAACGGCGTCTATCGCTGCCGACGCTAATATTGGGACAGCCAGTAAGTGGGTTATCAATATACTTAGATTGGTGCGGCCTACGCTTACCTTATTGCTGTGGTTGATAACAGGTTGGATTTTCGCAGTGACGCAAAATGGTTCCATTGTTGAGGCTGCGGTTTTTGCGGCAACGGCTGCAACGCTGTGGTGGTTTGGAGATCGGGCGCCAAAGCCTTTAGCACAATAATAGCGCTGAACTTAGAGTTTTGGCATTTGTGCGACACGTCAAAATATTCGAAAAATATGCAACTAATTGCATATAAGCCTTTACTCGAGCGAATATCGCTTGCTATGAGAATTCATGCTTAAAGACCAATCTATTGCCGTGACTGGCGCGCAGGGCGGTATCGGCCGCGCAATTGCCGAAATGTTTATAGCCAACGGCGCAAAAGTAGCCATAAGCGATAGGCAAGCCCCAAAGCAAACAGCATCAGAACTCGGAGTATCTGGGTTTGCTTGTGATGTTTCAGACGAACACGCGGTTAAGAAATTCATTGAAGATGCGCAGGCGTTAAACGGCCCCATTGATATATTCGTTGCTAATGCGGGTGTGGGGTTTGGCGACCCAGGCCACGGCGCAGGCGCTGATAATAAAGCATGGGAGCTAAGCTGGGGCGTCAACGTTATGGGCGCAGTATATGCTGCGCGAGCGCTTCTTCCTGCCATGCAGTCCAGAGGGTCTGGGCGCTTTGTCATAACGGCCTCTGCGGCTGGCTTATTAGCGCAAATAGGTAGCGCCTCTTATACGGCGACAAAACACGCGGCTGTTGGATTTGCTGAATCCCTCGCTATTCGCCATTGGGACGAAGGTATACAAACACATTGCATTTGCCCTCAGTATGTTCGTACAAATATGACGAAGGGGATGGCTATCGCAGAAGGTCATCAAGATGGTTTGTTAGAACCGTCTGATGTGGCGGAAGCGTTACGCGTTGCGATCGATGAGGAACGCTTTATGGTCTTATCTCACCCGGTAGTGGGGGATTACTTTCGACATAAAGCCTCCGATTATGAAGGATATATAAGGGGCATGAATAAATTAAAACAAAAAATAGGTAACGATCAGTTGCCAACATAGGAGTAAGCTAAATGGCCAGATTTGATTTTACGGGAAAAGTAGCGCTCATAGCGGGTGCCAGCCGCGGTATCGGAGCCGCTGTGGCCCATGGGTTTGCAGAGCACGGCGCGACTGTGATTTGTTCTAGCCGTAAACAAGCAGATTGCGAGAAGGTGGCAGAAGCCATTCGTGCCAAAGGCGGTAAGGCTGTATCTGCCGAACTTCATTTAGGACAGCTTGACCATCACGATGCGGCTTTATCTATGATCGAAAAAGAATTTGGGCGTCTTGATGTTCTTGTAAATAATGGCGCGACAAGCCCGCATTTCGGACCAGCCCATGAGGCAAGCGCCGGGGCTTTCGATAAAACAATAGAAGTCAATACGCGCGGGCCGTATTTCCTATCTACAAAAGCTTTTCCAATGCTCAAAGCAGATGGTGGTGGGTCTATTATTAATGTGGCGTCTATTGACGGATTACAGCCAGCAGAATTTCGAGTCATTTACGGGATGAGTAAGGCGGCGTTAATCGCTATGACGCGAGGGCTTGCTAAGGAGTATTCCCAACATGGGGTCCGCGTGAATGCTCTACTCCCGGGCTTTACGGATACAAAGCTAGCCTCGGCCCTAAAAGATAATCCCGCAATGGACATTTATGTAAAGATGAACCTTGCGATTAAGCGTATGGCTCAACCCGAGGAAATGGTTGGGGCCGTTCTTTATATGGCATCGGATGAAGCTAGCTATTACACGGGACAAAATATGATTGTTGATGGTGGAGCCGTAATTTAATGAGCAGTGAAAACCCAACAGTAGAGGTTCGCAAAGGTGAAGAACTGGACATCGACGCTGTTGACGCCGTTCTAAAGCAAGCCATACCTGACCTCATTGGCCAAGCCACTGTAAAACAATATGCATCGGGTGCGTCTAACCTTACATATGCTTTAGATTATCCTGAGCGCCGCATGGTACTGCGCCGTCCTCCAGTGGGTGATAAACCAAAGTCTGGTCACGATATGCACCGAGAATACCGTGTTATGACGGCGCTCAAAGGGCATATAGCTGTTCCTAATACGCTTTATTATACGGATGATGCATCTATAATTGGGGCCGAATTTTACGTGATGGACCGATCTGAGGGACATCTAATCCATACGCAAATTCCTAAAGAGTGGAATTGGACACCCAAAGAAGTTAGGCAGTTATGCGATAACTTTTTTCAAACTTTGGTCGATATGCATCAGGTGGATTATAAATCTATCGGTCTCGGGGATTTTGGTAAACCCGAAGGTTATGTCAGCCGCCAAATTTTAGGATGGAACCGCCGTTTTGGAAAAGCCTGGACGGAAGACATTGAAAAATTCGAAGATGTTCAGCAATGGCTGGTTGATAATATGCCCGCGCAAGAACGCGGCGCGGCGGTCATACATGGGGATTACCGCATTGATAACTGCATCTTAAACCAGGGTGACCCGACGCAAATAGAAGCGTTGCTCGATTGGGAAATTTCGGCGTTAGGTGACCCGATGATGGATTTAGGAAATACATTAGCCTATTGGATTCAGGCCGATGATCCAGACTTTATGAAAATGACAATAAGACAACCCTCGCAAGTCAAAGGTATGATGACGCGTCAAGAAGTTTTAGATTTCTATGCTGAAAAAACGGGGGCCGATGTCTCTGGATTTCAATTTTACTATGTTTACGGCATCTGGCGGTTGGCTGTTATTATCCAGCAAATTTACGCACGCTTTTATCGCGGACAAAATGACAATCCGCGCTTCAAACCTTATGGCGAAATGGCCGTAGGTCTAGGGAATTTAGCTCGATATAAAATAAAAACAGGCACACTTTAAGGATTAGTTATGACAATGGATTTGGGCATGAGTGAGCGCGTTGCGCCGCTAGTTGAGAAAATACGCGATTTCACACGTAATTTTGTTGCGCCACTTGATCATGAATTTCACGAACTTGTGGGCACAGCACCAGGTGGGCGTTTCTCTCTATCTGATAGGCAGAACGAAATTTTGGACACGGTTAAAGGAGAGGCGCGTAAGAGAGGGTTATGGAATTTTTGGCTAACGGACTCCGAGGAAGGCTTTGGCCTTTCTACCGTTGAATATGCCTATATCGCAGAAGAGCTTGGGTGGGTGCACCTAGCTTCTGAAGCTATGAATTGTTCCGCGCCAGACACTGGGAATATGGAAGTTCTCGAACGTTACGGGACCGATGAGCATAAAGAAAAGTGGCTAAAGCCGCTTCTTGCAGGCGAGATCCGTTCCGCCTATTTGATGACAGAACCTGATGTTGCGTCATCTGATGCCACAAACCTGGAGTTTTCTGCTGTTAAGGATGGAGATGAATGGGTTTTAAATGGTGAAAAATATTGGTCGTCTGGCGCTGGCGATGAGCGCTGCAAAGTCTATATTCTCATGGCCAAAACGCCAGACGAAGGCCGGAGTAAACATAAGCAGCATTCTATGTTTGTAGTCGACGCTGGCTTGCCTGGGATTGAAATTTTAAGACCTATGATGGTTTTCGGCCATGATGATGCTCCGCATGGGCATATGCACCTTCGTTTCACAGACGTCCGTATTCCTGCCGATGGCTTATTAATAGGTGAGGGCGCAGGTTTTGAAGTTAGCCAAGGGCGTCTTGGTCCTGGCCGTATTCACCACTGTATGCGCTCTATTGGGCAATCTGAAAAAGCCCTACAAATGCTATGTAAACGGTCCCTGGAACGTGAGGCTTTTGGTAAACAACTTGCCTTCCTTGGCGCGAATTTCGATATAATCGCCGAAGCTAGAATTAAGATCGAGCAAGCGCGCCTGCTATGCTTGAAGGCAGCTTGGGCTATGGATACGATGAGTAAACGAGACGCCGCGCCCTGGATTTCGATGATTAAAGTCGAAGCCCCGCGTATGTCGTTAAAGGTTATTGATGAAGCGATGCAAATATATGGCGGAACGGGAGTGTCTCAAGATACGCCGCTCGCAACTATGTATCAAGGCCAGAGAACTTTAAGGTTCGCGGATGGTCCAGACGCCGTCCATCGCCGCCAGGTAGCCCGTAAAGAATTAAGAGCATATACGAACCAAAAAATTTAACCCGAACTTAACTCAATATTTAAGTAAAAGTTGTAGCCCTTTCGTAACCACGGAGGGGCCAATGGTCGATCGCTCAGTCTCAAGTTTTAGTCAGTCTCACTCTTCGTGGGCTTTGGTGAGTGTTTTTACGCTGTCAATATTCTTGAGCGCGACATTACTATTCTCAGTTCAGCCCCTATTTGCTAAAATGGTTTTGCCGCTCTTAGGCGGGTCCTCCAGTGTGTGGAATACGGCCATGGTCTTTTTCCAAGGCATGTTATTGGGGGGATATGTTTATGCGCATTTGATTTCCAAACATCTAAAACTATCGCTGCAAATTATCTGTCATACGCTTATACTCTCTCTTGGACTCTTCTTTATGCCGCTGGCAATTGCTTCGGGATGGACACCCCCTGAAGGCGGCGCGCAGGCTTATTGGCTAATCGGGTTATTTGCCGTGTCAGTTGGAATGCCGTTTTTTGCTATATCTGCTAATGCCCCGCTTTTACAGCGATGGTTTAGCCGGACAGCTCATAAGGATGCAGAGGACCCTTACTTTCTATATGCGGCAAGTAATGCGGGGAGCCTTTTGTCGTTATGCCTTTACCCTGTTTTATTTGAACCTCTGATGCGGCTTCAAACACAAACCGAAATCTGGGCGAAGGGGTATTGGACTTTAATTGCAGTTATAATCGCCGCAGGAGTTTTTGCTGCGCTCAATTATACGAAAAATGAAACAACAACTTCATTGGTCGAAAATAAGGCCAAGAAAATTACCACCAAACAACGTGCTTTTTGGGTGTTCTTAGCTTTTATTCCTTCGAGTCTTATGCTTGGCGTGACATCGCATATGGCGAACAATATCGCTTCGGCTCCGTTCCTTTGGATAATACCTCTAGCCTTATATTTATTAACCTTCGTAATTGTTTTTGCTAAAAAACCGATAGTAGCTCCAAACCAACTCATCAAATTTTTCCCATGGGTAATTTTAGTGGCATTAATAGGAGGCTTTGTCCTTAAACTTTTTGTGCTGCTATCCATCTTTCTAAGTTTAATCTGTTACTTTATTATCGTTCTTTTCTGTCATGGCAGGCTTGTAGAGGCTCGCCCAGATGTCACTAACCTTACTGAATTTTATATCTGGATGTCGTTTGGGGGTGTTTTAGGCGGTGTTTTTAATGCCCTTATTGCGCCAGCTATATTTCCCAATGTTTATGAGTATCTTGTGGTTTTAATTGCGGCACAAATCGCTGTCCCGCCTAAAACAGAGAGGTCGTTTAATGAAACCAAGAACAAATTCCTTAATTTAGCCAAATATGCCATTCCTGCCCTCATCGTTTACGTGAGTTTTAAATTTATTGGTCTTGATACGAGAATAGGCGCGTTTTTGGGAGGAAGTATATTCCTGCTCGGTCTTAGTAAAATGCGTGGTCAGATGAAAACAATATTTCTTGACGTAGGAATATTGGCGGCCTTGGTTTTGATTTTGCCAACTTTATATGAAAAACCCATTCTCACGGACAGGTCTTTTTTCGGCGTTTTACATGTCAAAGAAGTTAAAAGTGAGTTCGGCACCGTACATAAGTTTGTTCATGGGGATACGGTTCATAATTACCAATTACGGGACCCTAGCCTTCGCAAAATTCCGCTCGCTTACTATGCGCCAGGCAATACCTTCGACTTAGCCTTAAAAGCTGCGCGTGTCGAAGACCCAGAACTCACCATCGCGATGGTTGGATTAGGAGCCGGCGCAATGGCGTGTTATGAAAAACCAGGAGATAGCTGGACATATTATGAAATTGATCCAGCTGTCGTGGATATGGCTACAAATCCAGAGTATTTTAGCTTCTTGTCTGATTGCTCATTTGAATCCAATATAAAAATTGGAGATGCGCGCTTGACATTGGAATCCCTTGCACCAGCATCTCAGGACATGATTGTTATTGATGCTTTCTCGTCCGACTCAATACCGACACATCTTCTGACAACCGAATCTTTAGAACTGTACCGATCCAAGCTCAAAGAAGATGGATTGATGTTTTTCCATACTTCAAATCGTGTAATGGATGTTGCTTCAGTTGTTGTAAGGCTTGCGGATCAGGCCGGGCTAGATAGCCGATATGTGGTAACGCCGAATTTTTCAACAAAGCCATATGCCGAATTTTATACTCATAGTACCGGCGTTTTAGTTGGCAATGAAAGACGAATACAGGCTTCGACTAATGGTAACCCAGAATGGAGAATTTTAATGCCAAGCAAAAGTGTTAAAGCTTGGTCAGATGATTACTCTTCAATTATCGGATCAATAAAATCGTTAGCGCTTAAAGAGTCGAAAATTATTTCAGCAAAATAAGGTTCTAGAACTTGATATGGCACTGGGGAAACAGTGAGGTTTTTAAAGGCCTTGGAGCTACCCGTAGCGAAATATAGGGCCGACAAACTTGGGCTGTTTAATAAAAATTTTAGTATAATCGTCTATGTAGCCCCATAATTTGGGGTTAGTATTCTATGGCGAATGCAAATTTAGACGTTAATTTACAGGCCTCCCGATTGCGGTCTGGCTGGTTGCTAATAGGGGTTTTTACGGCCTCAATCTTTCTGAGCGCGGCGCTTTTATTTTCTGTGCAGCCTATGTTCGCAAAAATGGTGCTTCCGCTTTTAGGGGGCTCATCAAGTGTTTGGAATACCGCTATGGTATTTTTTCAGCTGGTTTTATTGGGCGGTTATATTTACGCGCATGTGATTTCCAAATATTTGACATTTGGCGTGCAAGTCATTGTGCATGGTTTGGTCCTTGGCCTAGGTTGCTTTTTTCTACCTTTATCCATCGCAAATGGATGGACACCACCTGAAACAGGCGCGCAAGCTTTCTGGCTTATCGGGTTATTTGCCGTGAGCGTCGGCGTCCCGTTTTTTGCAATTTCTGCTAATGCACCGCTCCTCCAACGATGGTTTAGCCGAACTGATGATAAAGATGCGGATGACCCTTATTTTTTATACTCGGCGAGTAATGCGGGTAGCTTGCTATCGTTGTGTCTTTATCCTGTTGTATTTGAACCGATGCTTAGATTACGCGAACAGACAGGTCTTTGGGCCTGGGGTTATGCCATACTCATCATCTTTATCATATGTGCTGGATATATCGGAACCTTGCGGCAAAATAATAAAACAGAGACAATAATCAAAAGCGCTGTTCAGCCCTTGAAAACGTCGATATCCCAGCGCCTTATATGGATTAGCTTGGCGTTTATTCCGTCCAGTTTAATGCTCGGCGTAACCTCACATATGACCCATAATATTGCCTCTGCGCCGTTTTTATGGATTATACCCCTAGCACTCTATTTGTTAACATTCATCGTCGCCTTTGCAAAGAGGCCGATTATTTCATCCAAGACCCTTGGGTATCTTACGCCAGTTGCTATTGTATCGGCATTGATGTTTGGGATGGTGCTGAATGATAATTTGATCTTGTCCATCATTATCAGTCTAATTAGCTATTTTATTATCGCCTTAACGTGTCATATGAAGTTGGTTGAAACGCGCCCCGAGACTGACCGTTTAACGGAATTTTATATTTGGATGTCATTGGGCGGCGTCATTGGCGGGGCCTTTAATGCATTGCTGGCCCCCGTAATCTTTAGCACTGTTTATGAATATATTCTTGTTTTGGGGGCTGCAAGCTTCGTTAGTTTCAAATTTCATCCAGATTTGAAAGGCCTTAATTCGCGGTACAAAAAGCTGTTTCAAACACTTTTAATTGCAACATTTATGCTGACGGTACTTTACCATCTAAAGGTCACTATGATGATAAGTTGTCTACTCCCCGGCTTGTTTCTGGTTTATAAATTAGAGCGTCTAAGTGCGCAGCCTAGATTTACAATGCTCTCAACTCTTTCAATCATTTCGGCTATGGCATTTGTCGTTCCCCTAGTTGGACAAAAAAATGTTCTTATGGATAGATCGTTTTTTGGAATATTAGGTGTCTCAGCTAAGACAACGCCGCATGGTGTCATTCATGAATTTTCTCATGGTGACACGTTACATAATTTTCAATTTCAAAATCCCGAATTAAAGGCAACGCCATTGGCTTATTACTCCAAAAGTAATTCCTTTGACCGAGGCTTGAGTTTTGCCAGAAGTCAGAGCATTACTGGAGATCTAGACGTTGCTATGATTGGCTTAGGTGCAGGTGCCATGGCCTGTTATGAGCGCGCGCAAGATAATTGGGTTTATTTTGAGATTGACCCGGCCGTTGTTGACATGGCTAAGAACCCAGAATTTTTTAGCTATATGGAAGAGTGTTCTTATGTCTCCGATGTTCGAATTGGTGACGCTCGCATAAAGCTTGATAGACTTTCTAAAAACTCTCAAGATTATATTATAATTGACGCATTCTCATCTGACTCAATACCCGCGCATTTGCTCACGGTGGAAGCAATGGACCTTTACCTAAGCCGGCTGAAACCAGATGGGCTCCTGTTCTTTCACACGTCAAATAGAGTTATGGATGTTAGCTCAGTTGTTACCAACCTGGCAGAAAGTGCTGGGTTAGATAGTCGTTATATAGAGATGACCGATTTTCCAGACAGCAAATATCCAGGATATGATTCTAAGAGCTCGGCAGTATTAGTAGGTACTGCAGGACAAATGATAGATGCTGAGGCATTTGATGATAAATGGCAAAAAAGGCGTCCTAGCCCCGATGTCGGATTATGGTCGGATGATTATTCCCATATTATCGGGACGTTGAAAGCTAGATATAAGAATAACGCTAAAATTATTCCCTAGAGCTAGCGAGTGATTTCTAATCACCTTGGTAGGCAATCTTCCCATCAACAATCGTCATAACTGTTTTTGCAGCTAAAATATCATCTCCGCTGGCGGTCATAATATTGGTATCCAAAATAGTGAAATCAGCGGCTTTACCGACCTCAATTGTCCCAAGTTTCGTGTCTTGAAATGCGGCATAAGCTGGCCATGCCGTGAACATTTTTAACGCTTCTTGAGGGCTGACTTTTTGCTCAGGGTACCAAGCATCATTGCTATATCCCTTTAAGTCCTTGCGCTGTGTTGCGGCATAAAACTCTATGCGCGGATCTCCAACCTCGACAGGTGCATCAGTTCCGCCGGCAATAACCGCTCCGCTATCGATAAGGCTTCTCCAGGCGTAACCGCCCGCGAGCCGATCTTTTCCAAGCCGGTCAACGGCAAAATGAAGATCCCCAATGGCGTGAGACGGCTGCATAGATGCAACGATATTATATTTTGCGAATAGGGGAATATCGTCGACATGTACAATCTGACTATGTTCAATGCGCCATCTTGGGTCAGCGTTTGGCCGCTCGGATTGCGGGACTGCGTCGAACGCATTTTTATACCATTGTAGAACCAGCCTATTGGCTTTATCCCCAATTGCGTGCGTGTTAACTTGAGTTCCATTTCTTAAGGCCGCCCGAAGGATTTCGTCCGCTTGAACTTCTTTTAGCGTCAATAAGCCTTCATTGTTTGGGTCATCAGAATATGGCTGAAGTAATGCAGCGCCGCGGGACCCCAAGGCTCCGTCTGCATAGAGCTTTATGGCCCGGGTTGTTATCAGCTCATTGTCGGTGGCTTTGCCAGTCCTCAGTGAAGGCATTGAACCTTCATCCACCAAGTCTACCGAATTATAAACCCGTATCTTGATTTTTCCTTCATGTGCTAAGCGGTTTAAAACAGCGATATCATTTGGATCTACGGACATTGAATGAATGTTTGTCCATCCACGGCTCGCATAGAGTTCAGAGGCAAGAATGAAGGCTTTCTCTTTTCGTTCAGGTGTGATGTCGTCAATTAGACCTAAAACTAAATTGGCTGCATTATCAACAAGCATACCAGTAGGCTCGCCATTGTCGCCCAGGTTAATGGCTCCGCCAAAAGGTGCGGGCGTTTCTTTCGTTATATTGGATAACTCTAGGGCTTTACTATTGACGACAACGGCATGTCCGTCGGACCGTTCAAAAATCACCGGATGCTCTGTAGTTATTTCATCTAGGTCATGTTTATTAGGGAACCGTTTTTCGGGCCAATGCGTTTCAATCCATCCTCGGCCGTAAATTGTTTCACCCTTAGGCGTAGTTGATACGGCGCCTTTTAGTTTGTTCTGTAAATCACTGACCGAGTTTGAGCCTTCTAAATTAAGCGTCATTTCTCTCAAGCCAATTGCCAAAAAATGTCCATGAGCGTCTGTGAAGCCAGGGAAGAGCGTATTCTTTGATAAATTTATAACATTCGGATTTGGGCTTGTGTGTTTTTCACACCAATTTTGATCGTTACTCCCGACATAAGATATAACGCCATCTTTCACTGCAACGGCGTTAGCTGTGGAGCTAGCGTCATTCGCCGTGTAAATGGAGCTGCCCGATATACAGAAATCTGAAGAGTTTACGTGCTGAGGCGTATTATCGCTGCACGCGATAAGGCAGGCGAAAATAATGGGAGTCGTCGAAACTAATTTCATGATGCGCTTTCCTTTGAAAGGTAGATTAACGCATCACGCTAGTTTTTCTAGTGATAGATTAAGCCGCTACGTTGTCTTGGCGGTTTATTGTCATCACATTGTCAAATGATTGCAGAATATCACTTAATTTAACAGGCTTAGCCAAAGCATCATCCATCCCAATATTCTTGCAAAGGCGCTTCTGCTGATATTCGGGGTCAGCGGTCAATGCAATGATCAAAACTTCAGACCAAGGCTCCGTTGACGCTCTGATCGAAAGAGTCGCCTCTATACCGTCCATAACGGGCATGTGAATATCCATTAAGACGACATCTATGTCTTTTGTTTTAAGAACATCTATGGCCTCTTGTCCATTAGAGGCCAAGTGCACTTCCGCGACTAATGACTCAATTAGAGAAGTGACGACGACGTGGTTCGTAGAGTTATCATCAACAACTAAGACTTTTAATCGGGAATAATTTGTATCTTCTGGCTTTGCCTCTTCAAGAATTTGATCAACTAATTCGTTACAGTCTTCTTCAAAGCTCTCTTTTTCATCCTCTGTGTAGGGAAGAGATAAAACGAAAATAGAGCCATTTCCGAGCTTTGAACGAACATATATCGACCCGCCCATTAACTCGATAATTTCCTTTGTAATGGTCATGCCCAGACCTGTTCCGCCAAAACGGCCCGATATAGATTTATCTGCCTGCGTATAGGCTTCAAAAATTTGCGATTGCTGGTCATCTGTCATCCCGATGCCATTATCTTGGACCGCAAAAATTAATTGAGGCTTTTCGTTTTCTTTTTGGGTCGTTGTCAAAATGACTTTTATAGAACCATTAGGTGTAAATTTTACAGCATTTGAAATCAGGTTGTTGATACATTGCTCGTAACGAAATTTATCAAATATGATTTCATCGGGAACATCTGGAGACACCACGCTCGTCAGATTTATATTGTTTTGCAAGGCTTTTTGCTCCCAAAGATTCATGACATCTTCGACGGATTTAACCGGGCTTGCGGGGTTGGAATCTAGGGTTAATTTATCCGCATGAAGTTTCGTATGATTTAGAGTCTCATCGACAATCCGCAGAATTTTATCTGCTGAAGACTGAATAAGCTCTAATTTAGGATTTATAACGGGATCAGAATTATGATGAATTAATGCGTCGGCAATTCCAATAACGCCATTCATGGGGGTTCTGATTTCGTGAGCCAGTCTGGCTAAAAAGTCATTTTTAATTTTTAGCGCGCGTTCGGCGTCTTCCTTTGATTGACGAAGCGCATCTCTTATTTCCAGAGCTTTAGAAATATCTTTAAAAAAGCAATTATAGCCGACGAGTTTGCCTTTGCGTGAGTATTGAGGCTTAAAATGCCAACGCATCCAGATGTTTCGACCTTTGCCCGTCATGATGCGGCATACCTTTTCAGTGGCTACCCCTGTAGATTTCGCATTGTTCCAAGCCTCTATGGCGCCATTTTTATCACCAGGATGAATTATAGAGAGGAAACCCTCTTCATCAGCCTTTTTCATTTGTTTTTCAGTAAGCTGTTTTCTGAGATAATCACTGTGAATTTTATACTTTTTAGTTTTGATATTGTAATTGAAGTATCCTGCTTGCCCAGTTTCAAGTGCAATCGACAGTGTTTGATTGCGAATGTAATTTTCAGTTATATCTTGCGCCGTGATAATATTGAGCCCGTCTAACGTTTTTCGTTTGATGTGTAGACGCAAACCTTTTCGCGTCGTTAACTTGACTTCATTGGTTGTGTTGTCGGTGTCATCTGAACTATTTTCGATAAAGCCCTGTACCTGCAAAGGGCCCAAAATATCTGTAGTCTGACTTGATGAGAAAGTCTTTGCGATATCTGTAAAGGATTGGTTCTTATCGAAATCTGCATCTTCAACTTCGAAATATTGTAGAGCCATTTCATTGTAAAATTTAAGGTTCAGATTTTGGTCGAATATGGCGACTGCCAAGTTCGTCATGCCCATGACACGCGCGAATAATGGATTTGTTTCATCAAAATATTGCGGAGTTTCAATGCTTTGAGGCAATTCTTCTTTTATAATACCTTCAGTCACGTCAATTCCTCTGTCGTTCTTTAGGGTGAAGACTAGAGGAAGAAAAAAAATAGGGGGTTAACAAAATGATATTTTGAGCTCAAGGCGGTGATGGCAATAGCCGTAAGGCACGTGCTTTAACAGCCTATAAAGGAGACATAGGAAATCCTTGCGGTTAATCATATTTGTCGGTATCGGCTGGGCATGAACAAAGACCGCTATGATAGGCTCGACCAACTTGGTCGGCAAAATACTTTACCCACATCTCCGGATGAGGCCATTTTGGAACGTGTTACCAATCCGTGTGATGAGCCATACATGGTACGCCTTGTGGCTCCGGAATTTACTTCTATTTGCCCCGTGACAGGCCAGCCAGATTTTGCTCATCTGGTTGTTGATTATTGTCCGGATAAATGGATTGTGGAAAGTAAAGCTTTCAAACTATTTCTAGGGAGCTATCGCAACCACGGTGATTTTCACGAAGCTTGTACGACTGGGATTGGTAAGCGGCTCGTGAAGGAGATAAGCCCTAGATGGTTGCGCATTGGCGGGTATTGGTACCCGCGCGGAGGTATTCCCATAGATGTATTTTATCAATATAAGACGCCGCCTAAAGGGTTATGGATTCCAGACCAAGGGGTTCCTCCATATCGGGGAAGAGGTTAGTTTACGCCCCGCGCCGATTTAAAAAGGCAAGGCGTTCAAATAAATGAACATCTTGTTCGTTTTTCAACAGGGCTCCGTGCAGTGGTGGTATGAGCTTTTTTGGATCGGACTCTTTGAGTGTTTCAGGATCAATATCTTCAACTAATAAAAGTTTCAGCCAGTCGAGCAATTCACTTGTACTCGGTTTCTTTTTCAATCCTGGCATATCTCTTATCTCAAAAAACCGCGTCATGGCAGCAGATAATAAACGCGGTTTTATATCGGGAAAATGAACATCAACAATTTTAGACATTGTTTCCGAATCTGGAAATTGAATGTAGTGGAAAAAACATCTGCGCAGAAAAGCGTCAGGGAGATCTTTTTCATTATTTGACGTGATGATAATGATCGGGCGGTTTTTTGCTGTTACAGTCTCTCCAGTTTCATAAACATGAAAGCTCATTTTATCGAGCTCATGCAGTAAGTCATTTGGAAATTCGATATCTGCTTTATCGATTTCATCGATAAGCAAAATGGGACGTTTTTTAGATTCAAAGGCTTCCCATAGCTTACCTTTATTGATGTAGTTTGAGATATCGTGAACGCGGTCTTCGCCCAGTTGTGAGTCTCTTAGGCGAGCCACGGCATCATATTCATAAAGACCTTGCTGGGCTTTGGTCGTAGATTTTATGTTCCACTCTAATAAAGGTGTTTTAAGTCCCTTTGCTATCTCGTGAGCCAAAACAGTTTTACCTGTTCCAGGTTCTCCTTTGATTAAAAGGGGGCGTTCTAGAGTGATGGCAGCATTAACGGCCATTTTTAGGTCTTGGGTTGCGACGTAATTTTTCGTACCAGTAAACTTCATTCTCATGTCCTTATTGTCCATCGTCTTTTAGAGCTCGTGCCGTATGATTCAAGCGGAAATCATATTCACGAATAATTGTGGTTTCCTGTGTTGTACCGTTAAGCAACCCGCGATATATGGCGATTGCGCGATGTAGGGAACGAGTCGCGCTTGTGATTTTTCGATGAGCGGAGTGCTAGAATGGCGACTGACAAAAAAGCGAAAAAAGCCGTAAAATTGCCCAAGGGTTATAAGCCTTCGGACGACGAAAAATTTATGAACAACAAACAGAAGGAATATTTCCGTCAAAAACTTCTGTCATGGAAGGCTGAAATTGTTGAACAAAACAAAGAAACAGTTGCTTTCCTTCAACAAGAAAATGTCACATACCCTGATCCTGCAGATACGGCCTCAGCAAATGCAGACCGCCAATTAGAACTTCGCACGCGTGATCGTCTGAGAAAGCTTATCAACCAAATTGAGAAAGCACTGCGCCGTATAGAGGATGGATCTTATGGGTATTGCGCAGAGACAGGTGATCCCATCCGTCTAGAGCGCTTAGAAGTGCGTCCAACAGCTAAACTTTCCCTTGAAGCTCAAGAAATGCATGAACGCGGAGAGCGCGTTCGTGCAGGTTAATTTGCTAGGCTATAATATCAATTAAGTCAGCCCGCTCTGGAAAGCTAGCTAACCTTTACTCTCGACCCAAGCATTTACGCGCTCTTCCATTACGTTGAGCGGGACAGCGCCAGCATCAAGAATGACCGAATGATATTCGCGAATGTCAAATTTATCACCAAGACGTTCAATGGCGTCTGCGCGCAGCTCAAGAATTTTCAACATACCTACTTTGTACGCAGTGGCTTGGCCAGGCATCACGATATATCGCTCAATGGCTTTGACACAATCATTTAGAGGATTGGGCGTGTTTTCGGTGAGGTAGTCGATAGCTTGTTGCCGCGTCCACTTTTTATCATGTAGCCCAGTATCGACAACCAATCTAGCCGCACGCCAAACCTCCATCGCAAGACGGCCAAAGTCTGAATAGGGGTCTTCATAATACCCGAGTTCTTTGGGGAGAAATTCGGAATATAATCCCCAACCTTCAGTATAGGCTGTGTAACCACCAAACTTACGAAATTTAGGAATACCGTCTAATTCTTGAGCCATGGCGATTTGCATATGATGTCCAGGTATGCCTTCGTGATAAGCAAGGGCTTCCATTTGGTATTTTGGCATATCTGTTATTTTGTAAAGATTGGCATAGTAGTAACCAGGCCGTGAGCCGTCAGCGGCCGGACGACTATAAAAAGCCTTGCCAGCGGCTTTTTCACGAAACGCTTCAACACGGCGAACCTCTAGGTCGGCTTTAGGCTTTTTCTTAAAGGCATCATCAAGACGCCCCTTCATTACATCGATAATGCGTGTGGCCTCGGTTAGATATGCCTCACGTCCTGCTTCGCTATCTTCATATGTGAATTGCGGGTCTGTCTGTAGAAAGACGAAAAACTCCTGCAACGTTCCTTCAAATCCAACCTTTGTCATAATAGTTTTCATTTCAGCATGGATGCGAGAAACTTCGGAAAGACCCAACTCATGAATTTCTTTGGCTGAGAGGTCCGTCGTCGTCATGGCTTTGAGGCGGTAGGCATAAAACGTGTCGCCGTCAGGAAGTTTCCATACGCCGTCATCCTCTGTGGAAATGGACTCTTGGCGCTTCATTTCCGAAATCAAGCTGTCATAAGCTGGTTTCATGGAGCTTTGCAGGGCATCAATAGCAGAAGTGAATAAGGCTTCTTTTTGCCCATCTTCTAAGCCGAGCTTATCAACTTTCTTTTGAAAGTCTGCGAGAATGACATTGAGACTTTCTCCGTCGTCGAACGGCGCGCCAACAATAATGTTTTCAGATGTCCGAATAACATGATCAAAAACAAATTTTGGCGGGAGGATGCCTTTTTCTGCGCTGGCTTGGGCATTTTTGACGACGCCACCAAGATATTCATCGATTCCGTTAAGTCGTTTTACATAATTTTTAGCATCTTCAATGTTATCTATACGGTGGTTATTTATCAGAAATGTTGGGATAGAGGCGTGCGCCCCACGCATTTGGTTAAATGGATAGCGATGATCCCACCACTTCGCGCCAGCTAATTCATCTTCAGCTTGCTCTACAAACAGCCGGTAAGACAACGCTCGCGTGGCATCTAAATCTGCAGGGTCAAAATTTGCCTTTAACTCGTCTAAGTCTTGGCGTGTTTGGTCAAGCTGTTCGAGAGCAAATTCGCGGCTTGGGTCGTTCCATTCGTCGGTGCGTTCTTTAATCCCAAGTTGGGCTAAAAATTGCGGGTATTTTCTTACGCCTTCCATGAATTTGGTTTCAAACCAAGCGTCTATCGTGGCATTCACATTCTGCGCCTCAAGGGTGTTCTCATTGGTTTGGGTGGTTGTTACAGACGCAGCAATAGTGCTTTTTTGCACCGCGACTTGTTCGCCTTGGCAGCCTACTAAAGAGACTGACAAACAGATAACGGAAATTCCTGTAAGTAAAAAACGTTTCATAACTTTTCCTCAGATTAAATTAGCGGTTTTTCTTTTTCGAACCTATCCATTCATCAATAAGTTCTTCTAAAATTTTAAGCGGGACTGATCCATTCGCTAGGATGACATCATGAAATTCGCGAATATCAAATGTCTCCCCCAGTTGGTTTTCAGCTTTTTTACGTAGGTCTTGAATTTTTATCATGCCGATTTTGTATGCTGTCGCTTGACCTGGCCAGACGATATAACGGTCAATTTCGGCGCGCACGTCACCCTCAGGGTTCGGAATATTATCAAGATAATACTGAACGGCTTTTTCTCTTGTCCATTTTTTCGAATGAATGCCCGTATCAACAACTAATCGTGCCGCCCGAAAAATCTCCATGGAAAGCCGGCCAAAATCCTTATAGGGGTCTTTATATAACCCAAGTTCCTTGGGAACTGATTCTGAATATAAAGCCCAGCCTTCGATATAACTCGTGTGGCCCCCTAGTGTTCTAAATTTAGGCAAACCATCAAGTTCCATTCCAATTGCAATTTGCATGTGATGGCCGGGTATACCTTCATGATAGGCAAGAGCTTGCATAAGATAAATAGGTTGATCTTTGACATTTTTCAGATTGATATAATATGTTCCGGGACGAGAGCCGTCGACAGCTGGCCGATCGTAAAATGCACCAAATGCAGTGGCTTCGCGAAAGGGTTCGACGCGTTTGACGATAACATCCGCTTTGGGTTTGGAAATGAATAAGCCATCCAGCTGTTCTTTCATGCTATCAATTATATTTGTGGCTTCTGCGATATATTGCGACCGGCCTTCATCTGTATCAGGAAATATAAATTGCGGGTCGGTTCTGAGAAAATCAAAAAACGCCTTGAGAGTGCCATCAAACCCAACTTGTTCCATGATAGAGCGCATTTCATCTTGAATTCGTGCAACCTCTTTAATGCCAATTTCGTGTATTTCGTCCGAAGTTAGATCCGTCGTTGTATAATGTTTAAGGCGGGCAGCGTAGTAAGCCGCAGAATTGGGCAACTTCCAAGCCCCATCGTCTTCACTTGCAGAAGCCTCATGGCGCTCAAACATGTTGAGGAGGTTTAAATAGGCGGGTTGAACGGCGCCGAGTAAGGCCGCTTTAGCTTCAACAATTAAGTCATTCTTTTCGTCTTCACTTGCGTTAAGTTGGCTGAATTTAGTTTTGATATCTGCAAAAAGAGGACTGTCTGCGCCGTCCGTAAAGGGTGCGCCTGTAATAACGTTTCGCGAAGCTTCGGAAATTTTAGGATAAACAAATTTAGGTAAGGAAATTCCGGCTTGATGTTGAGCCTCGGCCCGTTCGGCGTGTTGGTTCATATGAGGTTCTATCGCCATTAAACGGGCGATGTAATTTTTTGCATCTTCAACATTGTCTACCGTGTGGTAATTGATCATAAAAGCAGGTAATTGCGTATGAGGCCCGCTCATATGTTGAAAAGCATATTCGTTAGTACTGAATGCATGGCTGGTAATAGCGTCTTCCGCTGCAAATTCATAAAGCCGATAAGATAGAGCCGTTTGCTTATCCAGACGATCAATATCAAAATCTCTGCGCATTTCCTGAAGCCAATTTTTTTGCAAGGCAGCGCTTTCATCTAAGGCAAGCTGCGAAACATCGTCTAATTTATCTCGATTGGTTTTTTTTCCCAGATAAGTTTGCTGCATGGGTGATCTAGCTAGTTCATCCTCGAACCTAGCCTCAAACCAATCATTTAAAGCCTGACTTTGTGCTTTTACGATTTCGACTTTATTAGGTTGCTCAGAATTCGACGCCTGACAAGCGGGCAGCAATAATCCGACAGATAAAGCAGCTGTGAAAAATAAGGTGATTTTTTTCATTTTGACCCATGTCATTTTTAGGTTTCTTATGCAGTATATTGCAATGGTGAACAAGAGAGCTAGAATTGTAATATAACAGATTTTAAAGGCTGTTATCTTTAGCTGTGCTTCTTATGATTTAGCCATGGAGCCAGTGATTCGTCCAAATCAAAACATTGAGCCCAGGCCAATTAAGGCTTGGGGGCTATGGGCTATTATATTGGGAGTTGTAGTTTTGATTTTGGGAGCGGCCTTTCTAGCGGCAAGCAATGCAATTCAAATGGGATGGCCAGCCCTTATACTCTTTGGCGGAATGTCTCTTGTTGGAGGCTTTGGTCTTTTATCGTTTGTTGTGACCCAGCGGAATAAACTCCATTCAAATGATCGCCGTTTTGCAGACCGAGGCTCACCATATGCAGATGCATTTTTCCGAAATCCGCTTCCGAGCTTAATCGTTAGCAATGGGAAACCAGCATTTGCAAATGATGCCTACACAAACCTTGCCAAGGATATTGGATTTACCGGTGCAAGTGCGTCTCCGCCGTCTATTGACCGACTGTTTAGCGGTGGAAATGAGAAGGTATCTGCAGCAATTTTTAGGCTTCATAGAGCCAGTTCGAAAGGCTCTGACGCTAAAGAAATTATAGATATTGTTAATAAGGAAAATGCCTTTCGGCGATACCACATTGACGTAAAATTGTTGGGTGAAGATCAGTTATGGATTGTTAAAGATGTAACCCGAAACCCTGAAGGCGAGGGTATGACATTGGTCGACGCTCCTGTTGGGTTGTTTTCCATTACGCGTGAGGGGCATGTTTTAGCTGTAAACTCCGTGCTGAGCAGATGGTTAGGTGGTGACGAAATTTTGCGTCCAGGCCACATTAAAGAATTTATTGAGGATGCCGATGTTCTGCTAAATAGTTCGGTCGCGGCGGGGCGAGTTATAAGGTCCGACACCCGGCTTATAACCCGCAAGGGCGTCGTCACGCCCACGATTATGGTTGGGTCTTGGCATAAGCTTGAAAATGGCGATGACATTGCAAGCGTCGCCTTATATGGACATTCAAGCCGTGCGAGCAATCGCTCATCGAGCTTGGGCACTGGACAAACTTCCAAACTAGATGAAACTATCGCCGCAGGATTTGCGTCTGCCCCTGTTGCGGTTCTGCAATTGGATGGAGAAAGCTTAGGGCAAACGTCTATTATCAGTGCCAATACAGCTTTTGAAGATATGAGCACAAATGTGGCTTGGAAAGGCCTAGCGTTCAAAAAAATATTTTTACCCTCAGATACGCTCAATAATTTTTTATCAAAGAGAGCAGATCAATGTGAAGCGGGAAAGCCATTCGACGCGACTCTAGCAGGATCAAAGCAAGTACCTGTCTCGGTTTATGTTGTCCCTGATCCAGAACTGTCGACCAAGAGCTGGGTCTATATGGTGGATGTCTCTGCTCGAAAATCTCTGGAAGACCAACTTGTTCAATCACAAAAAATGCAAGCCATTGGACAACTAGCGGCCGGTGTCGCCCATGACTTCAATAATCTATTGACGGCGATACGGCTAAATACCGATGAATTATTGCAGCGCCACCCAGTTGGTGACCCATCTTATCCAGAACTTCAAAATATAAATACAACGGGCATTCGCGCGGCGGCGTTGGTTAAAAAACTATTGGCTTTTTCTCGCAAACAAACCCGCAGGGCGGAATTGCTCAATGTCACCGATACATTGTCTGACATGGCAGTTACTTTGAAGCAAACGCTAGGGGAGCGCGCTGTCTTGAAAATGGTACATGGACGAGGCCTGTCTCCAATTTTAGCAGATAAAAGCCAGATTGATACTGTATTGATGAACCTTTGCGTGAATGCGCGAGATGCGATGGAAGAGCAGGGCGGGGGATCAATCACGATTAAAAGCGCAGAGGTATCTAGGACAGACATTACTGATGAGAGTGTTTTAGTTGCGCTTAAAGATACCTCGGGTGAAAGTTTTATCACCATTGACGTAACTGACACCGGCACAGGCATGACGGATAAAGTAAAATCAAAGATATTTGAGCCTTTCTTTACGACTAAAGAGCAAGGCAAGGGAACAGGTTTGGGCCTCGCTACGGTTTATGGTATTGTTCAGCAATCAGGGGGGCATTTAACGGTTGATAGCCGGTTAGGGAAAGGAACGACTTTTCGTATGTATCTTCTCGCTGCCGACCCCTCACAAGCCTTACCTGAGCCCGTGGTTAAAGCGCCTGTCGAAGCGCGTAAGCCCGTCAGCCTTTCAGGCCAAGGCACAATTTTATTCGTTGAAGATGAAGCGTCTGTGCGGCTTATCGCGGCTAAGACGCTACGCAAACGCGGATATAAAGTTATTGAAGCCGAAGATGGTGAGGAAGCTTTTGAAATATTAGAAGATGGCGAACACGATTTTGATCTTTTAATCTCTGATGTTGTCATGCCGGGTATGGATGGTCCGACATTGCTCAAGAAAGGGCGAACGATGTTGAAAGATGCACGAATCGTTTTCATATCTGGGTATGCTGAAGAAGAGTTTTCAGAATTATTATCCGAAGAACCAGATGTAACATTTCTGCCTAAACCTTTCACACTGGCTCAATTAGCGGAAAAAGTGAAAACTGAGATTGGCGAAAGTGAAGCATAATGCCAAAATGTATTCAAATGTTCCAATTTTGTTCTTTTTGCTTGCGCACTAAGAACATTTGTGGAACAAAAGATTTACGGCAGTCCAATACCAGCCGCAATTTCACGATAATGACCGAAGGGCTCCGGTCATTCATATTGGAGTTTCACAATGGCCAGAAAAAATTCAACCCCCTTAACCGTCGTGGGTAAAGTCGACGATAAAAACAAATCTGCTGCACTCGAAGCCGCGCTTTCTCAAATTGACCGGGCTTTTGGAAAAGGCTCAGTCATGAAGCTTGGGCAGAAAAGTACGATGGATATTGAGTCTGTATCTACGGGGTCACTTGGGCTTGATATTGCTTTGGGGATAGGCGGTTTGCCGAAAGGCCGGATTATTGAAATTTATGGCCCTGAATCATCTGGGAAAACCACGCTGTCATTACATGTTGTGGCAGAAATGCAAAAACAAGGCGGCGTCGCAGCCTTTATTGACGCAGAACATGCCCTCGACCCTGTCTATGCTGGAAAGCTTGGTGTGGATGTCAATGAACTCTTAATTGCTCAGCCTGATACGGGTGAGCAAGGTCTTGAAATCGCTGATACGCTTGTGCGCTCAGGCGCGGTTGATGTATTGGTCATTGATTCTGTTGCAGCTCTGACGCCGCGCGCTGAACTTGAAGGCGATATGGGTGATAGTCTTCCTGGACTTCAGGCAAGGCTGATGAGTCAGGCTCTACGTAAGCTAACAGGATCCATATCCAAATCGGGTTGCATGGTTATTTTCATCAATCAAATCCGTATGAAAATTGGCGTTATGTATGGCTCGCCTGAAACGACAACGGGCGGTAATGCACTAAAGTTTTACAGCTCCGTACGCCTTGATATCCGCCGTATTGGCGCCATTAAATATCGGGATGAAGTTATTGGTAATCAAACCCGTGTGAAGGTCGTGAAAAATAAAGTTGCGCCGCCTTTCCGCCAAGTCGAATTTGATATCATGTATGGTCAAGGTATTTCAAAGACAGGTGAATTAATTGACTTGGGTGTTAAGGCTGGAGTCGTTGAAAAGTCAGGGTCTTGGTTCTCTTATGGTGATGAGCGTATCGGACAGGGCCGTGAAAATGTCAGAAAATTCCTTTTAGAAAACAAGGATATCGCTGAACGTCTTGAACAGCAAATTCGGGTGAATGAAGGTCTTATCGAAGATGAGCTGCTCATGCCAAAGGAAGAACAAGTTGAAGAAGAAGATGGTGATGACAAAATCACATCTATTGGAGCTTAATCCGAAAAAAAATTTACTAAGGATATGAATATACAGCTTGATCAGAGATAATATCTTTCCCCTCATTTTTTTCTGATCTATGCTAAAAGAGCGCTTGGCACTGCCCAGCGCTCTTTCTATATGAAGGGCCAGATTTATAGAAAAAGTGAGCCGTATGACTAGTCTACGAGATATTCGACAGCAATTCCTGAGTTTTTTCGAAAATGCCGGTCATACTGTAACAAGCTCAAGTGCTCTGGTGCCTGATAATGACCCAACACTTCTATTTACTAATGCTGGAATGGTTCAATTTAAGGATTATTTCACTGGGGCGAGCACGCCGCCTTATCCACGCGCAGTCACATCTCAGAAATGCGTTCGGGCTGGCGGTAAACATAACGACCTGGATAATGTCGGATATACGGCGCGCCATCACACATTTTTCGAAATGCTCGGAAACTTTAGTTTTGGAGATTATTTTAAAGCCGATGCGATCGAACATGCATGGAACTTGGTGACAAATGATTTCGGCTTCAATAAGGATAAGCTTCTCGTCACTGTCTACCACACGGATGACGAAGCTTTCGGTCTTTGGAAAAAAGTTGCTGGTTTATCTGATGACCGCATAATTCGTATCGCCACATCTGATAACTTTTGGGCGATGGGGGATACTGGGCCCTGTGGTCCATGTTCGGAAATTTTCTACGATCACGGCGCAGATATTCCAGGCGGCCCCCCTGGGTCACCTGATGAGGATGGAGATAGGTTTATTGAGATATGGAATCTTGTTTTCATGCAATTTGAAAAACATACGGATGGCAAGCAAGTACCATTACCTAAACCCTCTATAGACACGGGCATGGGATTAGAGCGCACGGCGGCGATTCTACAAGGCAAACACGACAATTATGATATCGATTTATTCCAGAATTTAATAAGCGCTTCCGTTGACCTCACGCAGGTTAAAGCAGAGGGCGAGGCTTTATTCTCACACCGTGTTATTGCTGATCACTTGCGGTCTTGCTCCTTTCTGATGGCAGATGGGGTTTCACCATCTAATGAAGGCCGCGGCTATGTGCTTCGGCGTATCATGCGCCGCGCGATGCGACACGCCCATATTTTGGGGGCGAAAGACCCGCTTATGCACCGCCTTGTTCCAAGCCTAATCAGTGAGATGGGAGATGCTTACCCTGAGCTTGGCCGGGCGAGAGCGTCTCTCGAAGCGACCTTTGAACAAGAAGAAGAACGTTTCCGCAAAACATTAGGCCGAGGAACAGCGCTCCTCAATGAAGCGACGGCCTCTCTGAAAGATGGAGACATCCTTGACGGTGAAACAGCATTCAAACTTTATGATACATTTGGCTTTCCGCTCGACCTTACCCAAGACGCACTGAAATCTAAAGGTATAGCCGTCGATACGGATGGTTTTGACGCCGCCATGGCGCGCCAGAAAGAAGAATCTCGTGCCTCTGGATTTAAATCAGGAGACGTCGGTACCGATGATGTTTGGTTGACTGCAAAGGAATCCCACGGCGGTACAGAATTTTTGGGTTATGAAGATTTGTCCCAAGAGGCGAAAGCGCATACAGTTTTTGCAAATGGTAATATAGTCCAAAGCGCCACAGATTGCGACGTGATGTTTGTAACAAAAACAACACCTTTCTATGCCGAGAGCGGTGGGCAAGCTGGTGACAAAGGCCGTGCTGTTTTTCCGAACGGTGAAGTCATCATTTCTGATGTCTTGAAAAAGGCTGGAGACCTTCATGTCCATATTGGTAAATTAAAAGGAGAGATTAGCGCAGGTGAAGACGTCACGCTTACAGTTGATGCGGATAACCGAAAACGCACAATGGCAAATCATTCCGCGACACACATAATGCATGAAGCCTTGCGCCGTACCTTAGGTGAGCATGTCACGCAAAAGGGCCAGATGGTGGATGGAGACCGTATCCGTTTTGATATTTCCCACGGCGCAGCAATTTCGCGTGAGGAGTTAGCCAAAGTCGAAGATCAAGTTAATCAAGTAATCTTGCAAAACTCTGAAACGGGCATGACATTAATGAATCCAGAAGCGGCAATGAAAGCGGGCGCTATGGCATTATTTGGAGAAAAATATGGCGATGAAGTGCGTGTCCTATCTCTAGGTAACCCTATTGATGATGACACGAAAGCTTATTCTGTCGAACTTTGCGGCGGAACTCATGTGGACCGGACGGGTGACATTGCGCTGTTTAAAATCGTGTCCGAAGGCGCTGTAGCCGCGGGCATTCGCCGGGTCGAAGCAGTAACTGGCGAAGCCGCGCGCGCTTATCTTGAGACTCAAGCTGGGTATACCCGCGCTGCTGCGGATAAACTTAAGGCTAAGCCTGAGGATGTCCCAACACGGATTGAGGCACTTTTAGCAGAACGCAAGAAGCTAGAAAAAGAATTGTCAGAGGCCAAGAAAGCTTTGGCCTTGGGCGGGTCTGGCGGCGCGGCGAAGTCAGAAGAAATTAACGGAATAAAATTCATTGGCGGCGTTTTGGACGGCGTTTCGGGGAAAGACTTGCGGGCTATGCTGAATGATCAGCTCTCCGCCATTGGGTCTGGCATTGTGGGTTTTGTTGCCAAAGACGGCGGAAAAGTCGCTGTCGCTGTTGCGGTAACGGATGATCTTACGAGCACTTATAATGCGGCGACGCTTGTTAATGCCGGCGCAGAAAAGGTCGGTGGCCGCGGTGGTGGTAAGCCGGGCATGGCACAAGCTGGCGGCAATAACGTCGCCGGCGCGGATGATGCGCTGGCTGCTATTAAGGCAG
Organism: uncultured Hellea sp.; assembly: GCA_964548315.1. Lineage (GTDB taxonomy): Bacteria > Pseudomonadota > Alphaproteobacteria > Caulobacterales > Maricaulaceae > Hellea. The sequence continues at coordinate 11,567 of CAZJRU010000003.1, read as the reverse complement.
CGATATAAGGTGAGTAAGCACAATAGCTTTAATTACATTGAACTACCCTCATTAGATAACGGGGCAATGAAATCTTTTTATGGAAAAGCCTTTGGCTGGACTTTTGAGGATTGGGGGCAAACATATGTCGCCATACACGGAGCGGGAGTAGATGGGGGATTTGATCAAAATTCAGACCGAAACCCGTCAAGGGATGGGGCCCTTGTCATTTTATATTCTGACAACCTTGTTAGAAGCGAAGCTGCGGTAATTAAAGCAGGCGGCGTAATATCTGTGAAAGCTTTTGATTTTCCGGGCGGACGGCGGTTTCATTTTAAAGACCCATCAGGAAATGAATTGGCTGTTTGGTCAAAGGGCTAATTTTAACCCTCATCCTAACGACTCATTTACCATAATATCTTATCATTTCTCCTTTGGAGGTCTGATGAACAAAGCTGCTTTGATACATTTTAAAACTGAAGATGTGCGCTTAGCAGTTAGGCATCCAGACCAAAACGTCCGTGCTGTCGCGACCCAGCGCATATGCAGGGAAATACGTGATAATGCTTTGTCAAAAGGTGAAAAAGACTTTGCCACACGGCTCTTAAAACATATTGCCAAAGATAGCGCTGAGCTTGTTCGGCGTGCTTTGGCGGTCACGCTTAAAAATTCTCCCAAGTTACCTCGCAATATAGCCGTTAGATTGGCTAAAGATATTGAAAGCATTGCCGTACCCGTTCTCACCCATTCCCCTGTTTTTTCAGATGAAGACCTCATTCAAATTTTAAAATCAAGAGCCGCGGCTAAGGTACTGGCTGTAGCTAAACGCGTTAGTGTCAGCGATATCGTCGCGCGGGCAATCATACGATTTGGAGATAGTCATGCAATTGCCGAGGTCGCCGCAAATGATGGGGCTCTCATTTCGGAAGAAACGGCTACAGAGATGCTCGATATTTACAACGATACAGATCTCATCGGTCAGAATATTATGGCGCGGGGAATAATAGCCCGCCGGGATTTGCCTCCAAAGGTCGTTGAGAAAATGATAACCCTTGTTAGTGAAGATGTTGCCATAAAATTAGTCAAACATCATTCTGTTTCGGCCAAGGTGGCTATAGATTTAGCGAGCCGAACGCGTGAGAGAGCCGTGCTTGATTTTGTAGATCAATCATGGGTATCCAAAGATTTGACGGCCTTGATTGAAGCGATAGACGCGCAAGGAAGATTAACCGACTCGTTAATTATAAGAGCGGCTGGGAGCGGACAAATAAGATTTGTCGAGCAGGGTCTAGCCAAACTAGCCAATGTGAGTTTACGCAAAGCTATTTTAATGATTCATGATGGCGGGCCCTTTGGATTGAAGTCGCTGTGTAAACGGGCTGGTATGAGCGAAAATTCAACCCATATTATCGGGGCCTCATGTGTTATTTATCGTGATTTAGAAATGTCTGGGATGATTTATGATCGCAATCATTTTCAACAACGAATGATAGAACGTGTTTTAACTTTATCATTTGACATGGCTGTTGACGAAGAAACGTGGTTTCTTGAGATGCTCAATGGATTGTCAGAGACACAAACAGGCGGCGCATAATAAGCTAAGGCGCAAATTGTTCGCGTAATATTTTCTCGCCAAGGCCGTGCGCGGGATCAAACAATAGAGTCAAAGATGTTTTGTTGTCTTGCTCAATCATGACCTTTTGAATATTCCGAATTTCCTTATTATCCGCTGAGGCGGCAACTGGGCGCTTTTGACCGTCCAAAATTTCAAACTCGACCTTGGCATCGGCGTTAAGTAAAGCGCCTCTCCATCGCCTGGGGCGAAACGCGCTAATCGGCGTTAACGCCAAAATATGTGAGCCAAGTGGAACAACAGGTCCATGAGCGGAGAGATTATATGCCGTTGACCCAGCTGGCGTAGCGATTAAAATGCCGTCTGCAATTAGATGTTCCAGGCGTGTTTTACCATCTACGACGATTTTAATATGGGCCGCTTGTTGAGATTGTCGATATAAAGAGACTTCATTAAATGCGAGTTCCTCATATGTCCCGCCCGCGCCAGTGACGTTCATTTTTAAAGGCCTCACTGTTGTAGCTTCCGATTTGGACACGCGTTCAAGCAAATCCTCTTCCTTATATTCGTTCATCAAAAACCCGATTGTGCCTCTGTTCATACCGTAAACAGGTAAACCACGGCGAATAAGTGGCATATACTTTCGGAGCGTTTCTAGCATAAAGCCATCCCCGCCAAGCGCGACAATGGCATCAGCATCACCCGCATCGTAATTACCATATTTTTTTGTAAGCGTTTTTAAGGCCGTTTTAGCCGAGGTTTTCTGGCTCGCTACGAAAGCAAGTTTTGAAAATGATTTAGCTTTTTGACCCAAATAGACCTCCATATAGAATTCAAGCTATAGCACCTGCTTCATGATTTGCGCAAAGCCAAAACCGACAAATAGAGTGAGAGCATTAAGCGAATATCAATGGGCTGCTTAAGGGGTTGTTTGCTCTTTTATATAGAGCTGAACCGCATCACGGTCCTTTTGTTTCTTAAGGCCAATAAAGGTCATGCGATTACCTTTCATGAATTCAGATGGTTTCTTGATGTAAGCATCCATGGTTTCCTGCGTCCAAATAACGTCTGACACTGCCATGACTTTCGAATAGTTGAAGCCGTCTTTGGCCCCCGCCTTTGACCCATAAACATTCCACAAATTAGGGCCGACTTTGTGCCGACCATTTTCTTCTAAGGTGTGGCAGGATTTGCAGCGTTTATAAATTTTTGCTCCGTGCTCTAGGGGAGATACCTGAGAAGATACTGTTGTGATTTTTGTCGATTCTACTGTTTTCGGCTGTATTTTTGGCTCTGAAGTTGATTCCGAACCTCCACAGGAGGCTAGAAAAAAAGATAATAATAACAGTTGTTTATAGTTCATATCTGCGGCTTTGTGTTTGTTTTTAGTCAGGTGCTTTGACACTTGATTAACCTATAGGTTGGCAGCACAATCTTGCCAAGAGATAATGGGGGGCTCTTAAATTATAAACTAAAAACAGAAATGGGGAAAATATGGATATTGTAAGTTTAGCGCTAGGTCTTCTTAGCGGCGGCGGCGGGGGTCTTCTTGCAGGTAAACTGATGAATTCAAATATGGGAACAGCTGCCCGGGCCATAACGGGTATTGTTGGCGGTGTTGGACTGTCTTGGCTTTCATCGATTTTTTTAGGAGGCGCTGTCGCTGATTCAACGGCGGGCGCATCTTTGGATATCGGGAGTATTGTCAGCTCTGTCGCTTCTGGCGGCATTGGCGGCGGAATATTGACGTTTATTCTTGGTAAGGTCATGGGCGGTAAAGCTTAATTCCAAACTTAAATAAAAAAAAGCCAGCTCCGAGGAGCTGGCTCATATCTTATAATTTCAAGTAATTTTAAGCGTCAGCGACCGGGGAAAGGTTAATCGCCTTTGGCCCTTTGCCGCGCTTATCAGGTTCCGTTTCGAAATTCACCTTCATGCCGTCATTTAGGGCTGGGCAGCCAGAGGCTTCCACGGCGGAGATATGCACAAACACGTCTGCGCCTCCGTCATCAGGTGAGATAAATCCAAATCCTTTGGATTGGTTGAAAAATTTTACGACGCCAGTAGCCATAACATGTCCTTTCAAAAATTGCCGCGCGGACCATCCGCGAGACTATCGGGCAATTTCGTTAGGAGGGCAGTTCTAAATTCATGATCCTAAACATAGGTTAGGACCGGGTAATCAGTTATGTCTTCAATATGTCATGCTCGACGCGGGTAACATGACAGAAGAATACTCAATAGCAAGCGATATCGCGGCAATTTTGTCTTTATTTGCAGCATGAATTCATGCAGATATGTCGAAATATTCGAGGACTTCATGACATTTACAGCGCCCGCCAAATCAATTCAATTCCTACTTAATCATTCGGTAGACTTAGACGCCATATTATCCGCGCCCGCTTTTTCTGACGTGAACCGCGAACTCATTAGTGATATTTTGACAGGCGCGGCTGATTTTGCAGAGAATGTTTGGGCTCCAACAAATTGGGATGGTGACCAAAATCCAGCGACATTGGAAGGGCAGGATGTGAAATCATCACCCGGATTTAAAGAAGCTTATGAAGCCTTTGTTGACGCGGCATGGCTGAGCCTGGCGACGCCGTCAGATATTGGAGGGATGGGGTTACCACAACTTGTTAAAGCCGGAACTGATGAGATGTTTTATGCGGCGAATATGGCTTTGGGGCTATGTCCAATGTTAACGTCGAGTGCGGCTAAGGCAATCCACGCCCATGCAAGCGAAGAATTAAAAGCAAAATATCTTCCTAAAATGATCAACGGGGAATGGACAGGCGCCATGTGCCTGACAGAACCGCAAGCGGGGTCAGACCTCGGGCCTGTCCGGACCAAAGCCGTTGATAATGGAGATGGGACTTATTCAATTTCAGGACAGAAAATTTATATCACCTGGGGCGACCACGACGTGGCTGACAATATCATACATCTCGTTTTAGCGCGCTTACCGGATGCGCCTGAAGGATCCAAAGGCATTTCACTGTTTATATGTCCGAAATTCTTCGTAGATGATAAGGGCGGTCTTGGAGAACGCAACGGCTTTAAACCCATAGGCCTTGAGCACAAGTTAGGGATACATGGGTCCCCAACCTGCGTAATGGAATTTGATGGCGCGATTGGATGGCTGGTGGGAGAACCAAACAGGGGTCTGTCATGCATGTTCACCATGATGAATGAAGCACGCTTATTTGTAGGAGTTCAAGGAGTAGCTATTGGAGAGCGGGCCTATCAAGCGGCGCTGATTTATGCGAATGAACGTGTGCAAGGCCGGGCGATTAACGCGGAAGCTGGCGCGCCGATTATTGCTCACCCCGATGTACGCCGAAATTTAATTGAAATGAAAACACGGCTTATTGGAGCGCGCGCTATCTGTATGGCGACGGCCGCAGCGGGCGATCTTGCGGTTCACGCCCAAGACGAAGACGTGCGTAAATCCTCTCATATCCGCGAAGCTTTGCTCACGCCGCTTGCAAAATCATATGGCTCAGATGTGGGCGTCGAGGTAAGCTCTATTGGTGTTCAAATTCATGGCGGCATGGGGTTTGTCGAAGAAACAGGGGCGGCGCAACATTACCGTGATAGCCGGATTGCGCCGATCTATGAAGGTACTAATGGTATACAAGCGATGGATCTGGTTGGCCGAAAGCTGCGCCGGGATGGCGGCGAAGGTATGCGCGCGCTGATTGCGGATTTGGACGGTATTATCGACTTAGCTGAGACGGCAAGCGACAAAGTTGATCTGGCAGTATGTATTCCAGCCCTAAAAAAGGGAATCACATCTATCAAAACCGCGACAGATATTCTTCTTAATGCCGATGATGCAGACGCACTATCAGGAGCGACGCCGTACCTAAACTTGGTTGCCGATGTCATCTCGGGTGCGTTTTTGATTAGAGCTGTTGCTAATGGAGCGATTGCAAGTGACCCCTTATCCGAAAACATGGCCAGTCTTGCACGCTTTCATGCTCTCTCTATTATGCCCCGCGCTGAATCGCATTTGGGTTTCCTAAGGTCGGGCGCAAAAGCCGTGTTCGATTTTCCTATGGAACAGCTCGCTGATTTGTAGCTTGATTGATACGGTGCTTGCTCCTTTTGTAGCGAGTATCTATATTTAGGCCCAACAAGGTAAATTTCATGTCCGCACAAAATCATGTTTCTAGAATAACTGCGCCCGCGATAACCGCTCGCAAAGGCAAGGAACCTGTTGTTTGTCTGACGGCTTATGATGCTCCGACAGCCGCCATTATTGATGAGTATTGTGACCTAATTTTGGTCGGCGATAGTGTTGGAATGGTTGTGCATGGCCTAACGACGACGGTTGGGGTGACGCTCGATATGATGATTATGCATGGACAAGCGGTGATGCGCGGCTCAAAAAAGGCCTTGGTTGTTGTTGACCTACCCTTTGGCTCATACGAAGACAGCGTTGAAACGGCCTTTAAAAATGCTTCGCGAGTCATGATTGAAACAGGGTGTCAGGCGGTAAAGATAGAAAGCGGCTCTTACGCAGCTGAGACAATTAGCTACTTGGTCGAGCGTGGTATTCCCGTAATGAGCCATGTTGGGCTACGCCCGCAAAGTATGAACGTTTTAGGCGGGTTCAGAGCACGAGGACGGCGTAAGGAAGTGGCCGATGAGATTGTCGAAAATGCTGTAGCTGCGGCAGAAGCTGGCTCTTTTGCGGTGGTTGTGGAGGGAACGTCCGTTGAAATTGCAGAAAAGGTTACCCGTGCTGTGTCTATTCCAACGATTGGTATCGGCGCGTCAGCGGGCTGCGATGGTCAAATATTGGTAACGCCAGATATGTTGGGGCTATTTGACCGTGTTCCAAAATTTGTCAAAAAATATGGCGACCTTAAAGGTATGATTGAAGCCTCTGTTGGCGATTATGCGCGAGAGGTGAAAGACCGTAGCTTTCCTGGCGACGCAAATACTTATAAATTTACCAAGAAATAATAGATTGATACTCAATAGAAGCTGAAATTACTTTTTTGAATCTTACCGTCTCTTCATGCCGTTAACTGTTGCGATTAGCGCGGCTTACGGATAGGTTCCGCCAAATTACGGCCATTGGCCAAACTGATTCAAAAGGTGCGCCCAAGTGGTCGATTTTATCAATGAAGTTGAAGAAGAACTTCGCAAAGACGAATATAACCGTCTTCTCAAGCGTTACGGCCCTCTTATTGTCGCGATAATCGTCGCGATCGTTGCAGGTGCTGGGTTTCTTGAATTTCGTAAATACACGAAGGATAAGGCCGCTCGGGCAACATCAGCAAGCTATGTCACGGCGTCAAATAAAGCCAGTGAGGGACAGGCTGATGTGGCTTTACAGGAGTTTCTAGAAATTGCCGATAAAGCTCCAGCTGGATATTCGGGCTTGTCACTTGTGAGAGCTGCCACATTGAAGTTGGAAGCAGGGGAGCGAAACGAAGCCGTAAAGTTACTTGATAAAGCCGCCGCGACATTTGAGGCCCCGCGTCATATCCAGCTCGCACAAATTAAAGCAGCCTATATCCTCGCGGGTGAGGGCGCTTATAGTGATGTCTTAAGCCGAGCATCGTCGCTTTCGGCGAAAGACGCCCCATATGAGTTTCTGGCGAGAGAATTGACAGGCTTCGCAGCTTTGCAATCAGGTGATAGAGCGACAGCTCGTGAACAATATGGCTACCTAGAATCAATTCCAGGTGTTCCAGCAACAATAAAGGAGCGCGCAAAGCAGGCTCTAAGTTTGATGCGAACCTCAGAAGCGATTTTGAACAAAAAGTCAGAAGAGGCTTCTGTCCCAAATACAGATGATCTCGCTAAGTCTAATTCGGCCACGGAAAACGTTGAGAATGAAAATGACGAATAATCTCTCAAAAATTAGTCTTAGTTTACTCGCGGCCCTTTCGCTTACGGGGTGTTCTACTTTGGGCGGCGTTGGTGATGCCTTAGATGGTATTAACCCCTTCAGCAGTTCTGAAGACGAAGGGCAAGGGGAAGTCAGTGAAGACCGAATTGCAATTCTTGAGCTTGATGAAACGCTCAAGGTCACAGGAAAAATTACGCCTGACCAGGTGACCTTGCCTCCAGCTTATGTGAATACAGATTGGCCACAAGTTGGCGGAAACCCTGAACATGTCGTTCAACATACAGCCGCGTCGGGTAATCTAGATAAGGTATGGTCTAAAAGTATAGGAAAAGGGTCGACAAAAAAAGGCCGTATCGTCTCTTCTCCCGTTATAGCCAATGGGCAGATTTTTACTATGGATGGTAAAAATATTATTTCTAGCTTTAATGAACAAGATGGTTCGAGGTTATGGGAATATAAAGTGAGTGTCACCGAGCGAGAGAGAACTCGCCAAGGTAAGACAGGTATTGTTGACCGTATTCGAGACCCTTTGTCGTTCACGGATAGAGGCGGACGAGATAAAGAATCTGTTGGTGGCGGCGTGGCATATGGCGCTGGAAAGTTATTTGTAAGCTCAGGCTTAGGTGTAATAGCTGCTCTAGATCCACAAACAGGTGAGGAAATTTGGAAGCGCGAGACCCGCGTTCCTATGCACTCTGCTCCAACTTCTTCTGGAGGCCGTGTATTTGCTGTATCAGATGATAACGAACTTTTTGCTCTTGATGCTGATACAGGCGAAGTTTTGTGGACCTATCAAGGTATTGTTGAGACGGCTCGGATGTTAACGGCCCCAAGCCCCGCTGTGGTTGGCGAGACAGTTATTGCGCCATTCGCCTCAGGTGAGCTTGTTGCGCTTCGCGTCCAAAACGGCGGCGTCTTATGGCAAGATGCACTTTCATCTGCTGGACAACTCACACCGCTGGCGACACTAAATGATATCGCAGCTGGACCGGTAATTGCAGATGGGTATGTCATTGCGACCGCGCAAAGCGGCGTAATTAGCGCCTTTGACCTTCGTACAGGACAGCGCGTTTGGACGCAGCCCGCTGGATCACTCGGTTTTCCGCTCATTGCTGGAGACTTTGTTTATACTGTGACAACAGATGGTGTGGTTGTTTGCCTGTCTAAACTCGATGGAACAGTTGTTTGGACACAGCAATTACAAGCCTATAAAAATGAAAAGAAGCGTAAAAAGCGTGTTGCATGGGCGGGCCCTATTCTTGCAGGAGATCGTCTCTTGGTTATGTCATCTCAAGGAAAAGCCGTTGTTGTGAATCCTTATGACGGGTCTATTATCAATGAGTTTAAGGTTGGTGATGATGTTTTTGTTGCCCCAGTTATTGCCAATGAAACGGTATATGTCTTAACGGATTCGGCCAAGTTAATCGCGCTAAGATAAGGCGATTGGAGACGATGAACTATCATGACCGAGGACATCTCTGAGATAAATGAGGCGGAATACCGCCCGGCAAAAATCGCTATTATTGGTCGACCCAATGTTGGTAAATCTACGGTTTTCAACAGGCTTGCTGGAAAAAAGCTAGCCATTGTAAATGATACACCAGGCGTAACGCGTGATGTTCGAGAGACTCGTTCCAAACTACGCGGGCACGAAATGGTCTTGATGGATACGGCGGGCTTTGAAAATGCTAAAGGCCACAAGTTAGAAGCAAGAATGCGTGCTCGAACCGAGGCTGCTGTGTTGGATGCGGATATTTGCTTATTCGTTTATGACGCGCGCGAAGGCGTTTTACCGCTAGACCGAACTTTTGCTGAATTTGTCAGAAAAACTGGCAAGCCTACTGTGCTGGTTGCCAATAAATGTGAAAGCCGCGCGAGTGACGTCGGTGTTACGGAAGGTTATTCATTAGGCATGGGCGACCCGATAGAAGTTGCGGCTGAACATAATATTGGTTTTGTTGATCTTGACGACGCGGTTGAATTAGCTCTGAGGGGGGTCAATCTTGAAGTCGAAATTGAAGATATAAACAGAGAGGAAGCTCCTGTTCGCATAGCTATTGTTGGACGTCCTAATGCGGGGAAATCCACCTTAATCAATACACTCATTGGGCAAGATAGATTGCTAACGGGGCCTGAGGCCGGCGTGACACGCGACAGCATCACAGTCGATTATATGTGGCAGGGTCGCCGCGTCCAATTTCATGATACAGCTGGCATGCGTAAGAAAGCCAAGGTTCAAGAAACACTAGAAAAGCTCTCTGTTCAAGATAGCTTGCGCGCTATTAAATTTGCTCAGGTTGTTGTTTTACTCATGGACGCGACATCGCCGTTTGACAAACAGGATTTGCAAATTGCTGACCTTTGTGAACGTGAAGGCCGAGCTTTGGTTATTGGCATAACAAAATGGGATCTTGCCGATAATAAATCGGAAATGTCTAAGGCCTTGCGCGAAACCGCTGCGCGTTTATTGCCCCAATTACGCGGGTGCCCTGTTATTATGTTCTCGGGTTTAACGGGTAAAAGCGTAGACCGGTTACTTCCAGCCATCGAGCGTGTGCAGGTAGATTGGAGCGCCAAGGTTAAAACGTCTGAACTCAATGATTGGCTTATGGAAAAAGTTCGCCGTCACCCGCCTCCAGCCGTCAATGGGCGCCGCATAAAACCTAAATATATTAGTCAAACTAAAACACGTCCGCCAACTTTTGTGCTTAAATGTTCACGGGCAACGAAATTGCCAGAAAGCTATAGGCGCTATTTGGTGAATGGATTGCGCGAAGACTTTGACTTGTGGGGAATACCTATCAGGCTCTTCGTTAGGGCAGATGAAAACCCTTATGATAATACCGTGAGAAAACAAGGGCGGGAGCCTTTGCGCAAGGGATAAAGCCTTGTTTCTAAGCGGTTCTACCTCCTGCATCAGCATAGGCTTGAGACCCTTTGGTATGAACGACATCCCTATCCAATAGTGCCGCGACGGGGTGGGTATGTTTGTCGATGCTCATTTTTTCATAAAGTGGGCCGAAGTCGGCGTAGGTAGCTTTAAGCAACTCTTCAAAATTGTTGATCGCGAAGTAGACCTGCTGAAAATCATCAATGCGATAATCCGTATGCATGACGCGCTCTAAATCAAAATGAAGGCGGTTGGGTGAGGGGTCATCAATGGAGAAGACAGATTCTGTTCGAGATGAGACGATGCCTGCGCCGTAAATACGCATGCCGTCATCTGTTTTCATAAGGCCAAATTCCACGGTGTACCAATACAGCCGCGCGAGATTTTTTAAACAGTCATATTCTAGAGCGCGTAACCCACCTTTCCCATAGGCCTGCATATAGTCTGCGAAGATGGGTTGGGCGAGTAAGGGTACGTGTCCAAATATATCATGAAAGACGTCGGGTTCCTCAAGGTAATCTAGCTGGTCTCGTCCGCGGATAAACCGTCCTGCAGGAAAGCGCTTATTAGCTAGGTGCGTAAAGAAGACATCATCGGGAACAAGATGGGGAACCATGACAACTTCCCAGCCCGTGAGGTTTTTGAGTTTAGGGTTGAGCTTCGTCAGGTCAGGGATGCCGCCTTGGTTTAAATCCAGAGCCTCTAGCCCGTCATAAAACTCATTCACAGCGCGGCCCTGGAGAACATCTATTTGCCGCGAATAAAGTGTGTTCCAAATATCGTGTTCGTCTGCTGTATAACGACCCCAACATTGCTCAATTATGAAATCATCAGTTGGAGTTTGGGCGGCAATGACAGCATCGTTTAAAGGCATGCCATTTTATAACGAACCCTATAGTGAATATCTTTAGAAGAAATAGTCAATAAATAGAAAATTCTTCTAATCTTGCGCGGAGGGCTAAGCAAAATTAGAAGAATACATCAATTTCCGTGCACCCTGAAAATTTAAATACTTACTTTATTTGCCGCCGAATAAGCCGCCCAACACGTCTTCGATAGAAGGTTCTTTTTTCTTTGGCTCCGCAGGCTGTTCGGGTTGCTTTTGCTGTTGTTGAGTTGGCGTTGGTTGAGTGCCACCTAGAACACCGCCAAGAATGCTTTCAATGCCACCACTTTGTGAGGGCTGCTGACTACCGCCAATAACGCCGCCAAGAATGTTTCCTATCCCTCCACTTTGTGTAGATTGTTGATTGTCG
>CAZJRU010000002.1:0-38362 GCA_964548315.1 uncultured Hellea sp. | reverse complement strand
CGTCGCAGACCGAAGATACAGCCTTGTTTAAGCGACTAGGAATTGTTGCGGAATAATTTTTTCGCCAGACGTTCAATTCCTCACAAAGACCGGCACAGTCGCCGCCGTTAACGAGGATGCTCAGTCTCACCGTTCATTTGGCAGTAAGTAACGTTAGGCCCAACAGGGAGTCGTAATTTTCGTTCACGGCAAATACACGAGGTATCGACAGATATCGTACGGGGCGGACTTCGGGATTAAGAGGCCCTTACTTAACAATTGCCGCCGCGAGGGAAACCTTTCGTGGAACCTAGAGCCGCTCTAATCCCGCTAAGAATAAAGACTATTCGACTGGTGGGTATGACTGAATTTCAAACCTAATACACTAAAGCGGGGTTTGGATATTGTAACGTGTTTTACTTTTCTGATTGACCATGCGGCCCCAAAATTTGTTGTAGGGATGGATATATTCTGTTGGCTCATTGCTTGTCGTGACGAGGGGCAGGTTTTCATTATGCCAATCGAAGAGCCCGCCTTTTAGGTTAAAGACGGCGGCGGTTCCAGAATTCTTAAGGCCATCTTGCACACGCTTCGCAAAAATTGATGAGCGCTGCCCTACGGAGCAATAAAATATCACGGTTTTGCCTTTGGCCGCATCGTTATATTTTTCTAGAAAACCATTCGCCGACATTTTGGGGGAAACCAAAATAGCGCCTGCGATATGGCTAACGTTATATTCGTCTGTTTTCCTAATGTCGAATATCAGCGCTTTGTTTGTCTCTATGTGTTGTAGTTCATCGCTAGAGATATGGGCAATGCCAGGGAAATCCTGCATAATTTTTTCATGCTTTGCGCTTAGCGCAGAATTTTCTTGAGCCGATATTGTGCCTGAAATCGATAGGGTTGCAACGATACCCGCAAAACCAAAAATAAGGCTCGCCCCAATGCTTAATTTTTTAAATGATGGTGTCATGGGTCTCATCTAAAATCCAGAGTGGTTGAGATTTGAAAGTACCATGTCCCGCGCTTAAGGGCTAGATTTAAAGCATGAGCTGTCTATGACAGATTGAGGCGCATGTGCAGATTGAGGGAAGAACATGGATGAAGCGCAAATCGGGTTTCACACGCTGGCTCAAAATTTAGAGCCTCGCGGGGACGGCTATTTGGGACATATTCCTGAACCTTGGCGGCAAGGACGCACGGCATATGGCGGATTAACGGCGGGGCTGTCTTTGGCCGCGGCGCGGCGGGCCTTTCCTGATCTACCGCCCTTTCGTAGCGCCTCTGTTAATTTCATTGGTCCTGTTACGGCGGACCCTGTTTTTACGTCACGCGTTCTACGTCAAGGTCGCAATGTCACTTCGGTTGAAACAATGGCGCATGTCGGCGAGGATGTCGTGGCCAGCTGTATATTTATCTTTGGCATCTTGAGGCCCTCTCATATTGATGTTGAGTTTCCCGCGCCAAAAGCGCTTGCGCCAGAAAACTGCGAAGCTTTTATACCCGAAAAAGTGCAGAAATTTTTGCCTGGCTTTTTTAGTCGATTTGATACGCGGTTAATTGCCGGAGGACGCCCCATGAGCGGGGCGAGCGAAGGGTATATCCGTACATGGTCACGCCATATAGATATCGCCTCTCGCACAGCGCCAGCGAGCCTGCTTACAATTGGCGATGTCTTACCGCCTGCGGCTATGCCGATTATGCAAAAGAGGGGACCTGTCAGTTCGGTCAATTGGCTTTTCACTGTTCTGACGGACACGCCTCAAACCGAAGATGGATGGTGGCAAATAGAAGCGCGCTTAACCGCGGCCCATGGAGGCTATTCAACCCAAGTCATGCGTATCTGGAATATGGCGGGTGACCTTGTCGCAGAAGGGCAGCAATGCATTGCTATATTTGCGTGAGGCTCACGGTAATGAACCCGCTAACGTCTAATCTGTAACAGCGCAATAATAATGGCCAATAAGAGTGAGGCCGTAACTCTAGCTGAGGAGGCTTTTTCGAATATTATATCCATATTTGAACTCCCTTTATGCCCCGCCCATCCTCGCTTAAATTAGCAAAACCAGATTAAAAAATGTGAAAGAACAAGGAGGTCTATCCGTTAAAATAGATTCATAATAAATATTTTCTGAACGGTTTTTTTTGGCCTAATTTGTTAGCTTGTTGCGTATGCAATTTCACATGCTTCAACGGGCAAGAAGGAACAGGTTTGAACGTTATATTGTATTCAATGTTGACGCCAAAGCCTTAAGCCCCTCAAAGCACGTCACGTCTCGTACCTTATTGCGGCCAATATCGCCAAATTCAAAACGTCTTGCGCTCACGCTGTCTTTTTTGGCTATGCCCATCCAGACTGTGCCGACGGGTTTATCTGGCGTGCCGCCGCCGGGGCCGGCTATGCCTGTGACGGAGACCGCGATGTCGACGCCGAGGCGTTCCATTGCGCCCGCGGCCATACGCTCGGCTGTTTTCTGGCTGACCGCGCCATATTTGCCTAACACGCTGGGCGAGACGCCAAGGAGTTTGGTTTTAACCGCATTATCATAGGCTATGATGCCGCCTTTAAAGACCGCCGAGGAACCTGGGATGGCGGTAATCGCCGCGCCGATAAGCCCGCCTGTGCAGCTTTCGGCTGTGGCCAGCGTCAGTTTTTTCTCAGTCGCGAGAGTAATCAATTTCTGGGCTTCTGAGAAAATATCTTTTAACGTGACTGTGTGAGGCTCGCTCATGCTGGGAGCTTTATCGTCGCGCTGGCCTGCGCCGCCAGGCCTTCACCCCGTCCTGTAAAGCCGAGCTTTTCCGTGGTGGTGGCTTTGACCGACACCCTGTTGAGCGGCAGATCGCAGAGTTCAGAAATTCGCGCGCGCATGGCTTCGCGGTGAGGCTTGATTTTGGGTTTCTCACAAATGAGTGTTACATCAACATGTTGAAGGCTGCCGCCACGCTCTGTGATTTTCTCTATCGCGTAGATCAAGAATTTATCACTACTCGCGCCTTTCCATTTCGGGTCAGAGGGCGGGAAATGATCGCCTATATCGCCATGTGCCAATGCGCCGAGTATCGCGTCGGTTAGGGCGTGCAGGCCCGCATCGGCGTCTGAATGCCCCAACAAGGTAAAGCCGCACTCAATCGGTACGCCGCAAAGCCAAAGCACGTCCCCTTTTGTGAAGCGGTGGACGTCAAACCCTGTACCTGTGGCGATATAAGTTTCGGTAGTGAGCATGGCGTCAGCTTTGGCAAAATCTTCGGGGTATGTCACTTTGAAATTATTGACGTCACCCTCTGTGAAGGCAATGTCCAGACCAGCGCCATGTGCGACTTCGATGTCATCAGCAAAGCTTGCGTCTTGGGGAAGCGCGTCAAAGGCCGCTTTGATTTTACTGTAATGAAAGCCTTGAGGCGTTTGAACGCGGCGCAGCGTGTCACGGTCAAAACTCGCCCCGTCTAGAGATTTAAGCGCGTCGGCGATAGGAAGCGCGGGCACGGCGGCGGGATGGGCTTGTAGCGCGTCAATAACGCCGCCAATAAGGGCTGACGTTACAAAGGGCCGCGCCCCGTCGTGGATGAGGACAAGATCGGGCGGGTTGTCTTGGAGCGCATTTAGGCCTGCCTTGACTGAGGCCGTCCGAGTCGCTCCGCCTGTGACGGTTTTGATAGTCTCAAAATCAGCAAGCAGCGCGTCAATATGGGGATCGTCTTGAGCAACGACGATGATTGTTTGCGTGATACGCGGGTCTGTTAAAGTCGCGTCTATCGTGCGGCGCAATACGGCTTGACCATTAATCAGGTGATATTGTTTGGGGAGCGGATTACCGCTTGCGCCCTTAGCGCGGTCACCTTTGCCAGCAGCGACCAAAATTTGTGCAATTTGCGTCACAGGGACCCTTTTTTACGTGATGAAATATTGTGCAAACAGATTTTGCCCTCTAAGAGCCTCTTCATGAACGCAATGCCCAAAATCGGCAAGCATGAATTGTCCTCGCGCGTCCTTGTGGCGCCGCTCTCGGGGCTGACCGATTTACCCTTTCGGCGCATATTGCAAGAATTCAACCCAGGGCTTGTCGTCTCTGAAATGGTGGCGGGCGAGTTTCTCGCCAAAGGTCACGCAGATATTGTCGCAAAGGCGGCGGGCGGAGGCGAGATAGAACCTTTGGTGATACAGCTTGTCGGCCGTGAAGCGAAATGGATGGCGGAAGGCGCACGGCTCTCTGAAGAAGCGGGGGCGGCCATTGTCGATATTAATATGGGTTGCCCGGCGCGCAAAGTTACATCGGGGCTATCGGGGTCAGCCTTGATGCGTAATCTCGATCATGCCTTGGAGTTGATTGAGGCCACCATTGGTGCTGTGAGTGTGCCCGTGACCCTAAAGATGCGTTTGGGGTGGGACTTTGATTGCCTAAACGCGCCGGAGCTGGGACGCCTCGCGGAAGCGGCGGGCGTTCAAATGCTTGTTGTCCATGGGCGCACGCGCAACCAGTTTTATACAGGAGAGGCAGATTGGGCCGCCGTGAAAGCTGTCAAAGACGCGGTGGGTATTCCCGTCTTTGTGAATGGTGATATAAACGGGCCAGAAGACGCGCTTGAAGCGATGCGCCAGTCCGGTGCTGACGGGGTGATGGTCGGGCGCGGACTTATCGGAGGGCCATGGAACCTTCGCGAAATCATAGCAGCCGTTGACAATCAACCCGCGCCCGCGCCTTTATCCAATTCTGAGAAGGGACTTGTGGCCATACGGCATTATCGCGACCTGTTAAATTTTTACGGGGAGCGCAAAGGTATCCGCATCGCGCGTAAACATCTGGTAGGCTATGTTGAGCATTTGGGTTTAGAGAATGAGGCCCAGGTTAGGTCAATCGTCTCACGTTCCGAAGATCCCGAAAAAGTCGTAGCAACCCTTGCCGATATTTACGGCGTTGATAAAACTGATATTGCGGAGCTGGCGGCATGAACGAACTCATTTCTACGCCGCCTTCCATCTCCCTGTCTGAAGACTGGCCGTTTCCGCTTTTCCTAATTGACCCCGATAATGAGAAAATTATCTGGGTTAATCAAAGTGCTCAGGAATGGACAGGGAAATCTATGCGCCGTTTAATCGGCAAAATGCCCTGGGAAATATTTACAGCCGACGCCGACGCCCAGAAAATCATCAAGAAATGCACGGACGCACGGTCCCCCCTGACCATGCGTGATTGCCCGCTAAGACGTAACGACAAAGACCAAGAACTTTGTCATCTTACCGCTTATCCCACTGAAACTGGAATTGGACTTAGCTTGTGGTTTGCGGGCCCGCAGCCGCGAGAGAGCCGCGTTGGGGGGCAACTAGTATCAGGCATGGGCCGTTTGATTGCTCATGAGCTTAAAAACCCGCTGGCCGGGATAAAAGGTGCGGCGCAGCTTTTAAAGGATGATGTCGAAACCGAGGAAGGACAGACGCTTCTGGATTTAATTAGTTCTGAAATTGACCGCATCAGACGTCTGGCCGACCGTATGGAGACGCTTGGCGACCAAGACCCTGATAACGTTGACCGGGTAAATATTCATGAATTACTACGCCGAGCGCGCCGTATTATCCAATCAGCTAGTCCTGACCTGGTCTTTACCGAACGCTATGACCCGTCGTTGCCTCACGCCAAGGGGGACGCGGATACCCTGATGCAGGCGTTATTGAACATTATCAAAAACGCGGGCGAAGCTGTGTCAGGTCACGCGGAAACCGGTGAAATTATTTTGGAAACTCGGTTTCGGAGCGGAGTCTCAAAATTGAGCAAAAACACGCCGCAAAATCTCCCGATTGAAATCCGGATTATCGATAATGGCCCCGGCGTCGCGGATCATATCAAAGAACAGCTTTTTCAGCCTTTTGTCACGAGTAAGCCTGAAGGGCAGGGCTTAGGCTTAGCTCTAGTATCAAAAGTTGCCAGTGCGCATGGCGGCTTAATTGAAGTAGATTCTATTCCGGGTCGGACAATTTTCTCGTTATTACTACCTACGCCTTTGATTGAAAATGATGGAGACCAATCATGAAATATGAGGTTCTTTTAGCTGACGATGACGACAGCGTACGCCTTGTCTTATCCAAAGCCCTATCGAGAGCGGGCCATAGCGTAAAAGCGACGGATAATGCAGAGACTTTAATCAAATGGGCCCAGTCGGGACAAGGCGATATTGTTTTGACGGACGTCATGATGGGCGGACGTGAAGTCTTTGAAAAATTACCCGAATTGGCCGAGGCGCGTCCGAAAATGCCAGTGATTATCATAAGCGCCAATAACACCGTCAATACGGCGCTTAAATCGGGACAGCACAAAGTCTTTGAATATGTCCCTAAACCTTTCGATCTAGAGGATGTAACAGAAGCGGTAAGGCGCGCTGGACAAAGCGTCAATCCACGCCGCAATAAAGTTAGCGCCGAGCTTGGAAAACTGCCTATGATTGGCCGTAGCCCAGCTATGCAGCCCGTTTATCGCGCGGTCTCGCGTTTTGCGTCAGGCGACCTACCCGTTTTGATACAAGGCGCGGTTGGAACAGGGAAAGATCTGGTTGCAAAACTTATCCATGATGGGGGCGAGCGCAAAGAGAGACCTTTCTTACGTACGATAGATTTTGAAAATACGTCTTTGACGCTTCAAAAAGTCAATGGCGGCGATATTTATATTGATGAAATTGCTGAGCTTTCAATGCAGCAACAAGAACGTTTATTGGCGGTCATGACCGAGTCAGAACGGATTGCGCCTGTTGATAGACCTCGGGTTTTATCCGCCACGCGAAAAGACCTGAGAAAGCTTGTAGTTGATGGCAAATTCCGTGATGATTTATTATTTAGGATTAACGTCGCTGAAATAAGAATTCCGCCTTTATCGGCGAGAGACAAAGATATTTATGAACTGGCTGAGAACTTCCTCTCCAATACTTCATCTGGCGGAAATAGGCGATTTGAAACAGAAGCATTGGACATATTGCATCGTCATAAATGGACAGGAAATGTTAGGGAGCTCGAGAATCTGGTGCGGCGTTTGGCGGTTTTATACTCTGACGATGTCATTACGGCGGATATGGTTTTATTGGAATTTTCCAAAGACATCATGAGCGAGCGGGATTCAGAAGCTCAAATGAATATGGAAACCCAATTGGAGCTAGCATGTCGGCATCTGCTTAATGCGGATGCTGAAGGCGGTGATGAGTCGTCCTATCAAACCGCATTAGCGTGGGTAGAGCGTCCTTTAATTGTGGAAGCTCTGCGATTAACAGGGGGAAACCGCGCTAAAGCAGCAGATAAGTTGGGCATCCACAGAAACACCCTGCGAACACGATTAAAGACCTTGGATATTAATTAGCGTAAATTAGCCCGATAATGGGCGCTCAAAAGTGTTGATTTTTTGCAACACTGCGATATTAGAGCGACAGTAAGGCGGATTTCGCGTTGATTAGGTTGGTTTATGAACCAGCAAAAACCGATAGCTATAGAGAAGGCGCAGGCCATTCCGCGCCTAAGGCGCGGGCCTCAAATCGCGCGCTCAGCTGTTTTTATTATCGGATTTGTAACAGCCATCTCATTGACGGTTATCGGGACATTGTTTTCTTTCTCAGAGGATCCAGCGCGCTCTGCGAACGCGCTCTCGATTTTGATGTTCAATATGGCCCTTATTGCGATACTTGGCGGATATTTAGGGTACCGAACATGGTCGGCATTGTTTGCAAGTGCCAAACGTCAGTCAGCGCCGTTACTTCATAGACGCTTTGTCCTTATTTTTAGTTTGGCGGCTTTGACCCCAGCCGTCATCGTTGGCGCCTTTTCAACCTCTTTGATTACCCAAAATATCAATGATCTCTTTGGGTCTAATGTGCGTAGCAACATTGAGTCCGCTCGGACTATTTTAGGCGATTATGTTGAGCAAGAAATGACCGAACTTGGCCGGGCTGTTAGGACGGTAAAGTCAGAGCTTAATCGACGGCCTGCCGTTATAAAGTCGAGAATATCTTACACCGCTGACCTTCAGGTTATGTCTCGCGTGCGAGACTTGGACGCCGTTTATATAATTAAAGATGACGGCTATGTTTTAACGCGAGTAGAAAGCCCATCTGCGCCATTATTCGAAATTCCTCTGCCCGCCGTATTTGACGGCTTAGAGGAGGGCGAAGTTGCCTTTCAGCGCCGTGATGACTTGGATTACCTAATAGCGGTCACGAAATTAGAAAATTACGATCAAACCTATCTCTATGTTGGGCAGCTCTTGCAGTCAGAAAGCCCGGTTTTGTCCAGCTTAACAGGTATTGCAGATGCGACGCGCGAAATTGATAAATTTGCGAATAACCAAGCCTTAATGGGCAGAATATTTTTATTGGCATTTATTCAAACGGCGCTCCTTATTTTATTTGCGGCTGTGTGGTTAGGCCTGGGTGTTGCGAATAGAATTATTAACCCCTTAGGGCGGTTAATTAACGCGGCAGAGCGCATTCGCGCGGGTGATATGGACGCCCGTGTAGATGTGGGTAAAGATTGGGGTGAAATGTCAGATCTGGGCAGTGCGTTTAACCGCATGACGAACCAGCTTAATTCGCAACGCGCTGAACTTGTCAAAGAACATGATATTTCCGAACAGAGACGACAATTTTCTGAGGCAGTACTGTCAGGTGTAAGGGCAGGGGTTATCGGATTGACTCAGTCGGGACGCATCACACTTATGAACCAATCGGCAAGTTTGTTGCTAGGGGCTGATGAAGAGTCTCTCCTTGGGTACCCTATTGAAGATGTTCTTTTTGAGTTCGCGCCAGCATTTAAAAAAGCGCGAGAAAGTATATTAAGCACAGCAGAAGACCAGGTGAATTTCCAAGCGGATAGTGGTATTCGTAATTTTGACCTGCGTGTGTCCGCCTATCAAGGCATGCGCAATGATACGGGCTGGGTGTTGACCTTTGATGATATGACACGTCTTGTGTCTGCCCAGAGACATTCTGCATGGCGTGAAGTCGCGCGCCGTATCGCCCATGAAATTAAAAACCCGCTGACCCCTATCCAGTTATCAGCTGAGCGACTTTTGCGAAAATACAGCAAAGAAATCAGTACCGATCCTGAAGTATTTGAAAATTGTACTCAGACTATTATTCGCCAGGTCGAATCCCTTGAGCAAATGGTCAATGAGTTTTCTGCATTCGCGCGAATGCCAGCTCCAAGTTTTGCGCCTGTTCCTTTTTTTAAGCTGGTGGAAGACATACTTTTTGCCCAAGGCGTTGCCTTTCCGGATATTGATTTTACCTTAAGTGATGAGTTCTCAGAAGACACCCTTGTCATGTGTGATAAGAGACTAATCAATCAGGCGCTCACTAATATTTATAAAAACGCCGCTGAATCCGTCTTACGACGTGTCAATGAGCTTGGGGCAGATGAGCATGAGGGCATTATAAAAACCGAATTATCCGTCAAAAATGATAAAATAGAAATTTTGATTTCTGACAACGGCATGGGATGGCCTGTTCCAGATAAAGAAAGGCTCTTGGAGCCATATGTAACGACGCGAGATAGCGGTACGGGACTTGGTTTGGCCATTGTTATGCGTATTGCGGCGGACCACGGCGGAGGGTTAAGCTTGCACGAAAGAGATGATGGAAAGCAAGGCGCCGTCATTAAACTAAACTTGCCTCAAGGTGAGCTAGCTAATCAGGCATTGGACACTCAAAACTTAACCTCTCAGTTCGCGGACCTGTCCGAAGATAAGGCTTATAATGAAGTATGATATTCTCATTGTAGAAGATGAAGATGATATCCGCGAAATGATATCAGGTATCTTGGCGGATGAAGGTTATGAAGTCAGGCAGTCTGCTACTAGTGACGAAGCTTTGGTCGCCGTTAAAGCGCGTCAGCCTTCACTTATTGTTCTCGATGTTTGGCTTAAAGGCAGCTCGATGGACGGAATTGAATTACTCGACAATTTGAAAGGTATCTATCCGAATTTACCCGTCATAATTATAAGTGGTCATGGCACTGTCGAGACTGCGGTTTCTGCAATACGTAAAGGTGCTTATGATTACATTGTTAAACCTTTTAAAGCTGACAAATTACTCGTAACAGTCAGCCGCGCTTTAGAAAACTCCCGCCTACGACAAGAAAATGAAGAGCTTAAAGGGAAGACCCCTTCGGATGACAAGTTGGTGGGGTCCTCACAGCACGTCCTGCAATTACGCCAGAAAATTTCTAAAGTTGCCCCAACCAATAGCCGTGTCCTCATCACGGGCCCTTCTGGGGCTGGTAAGGAGCTAATCGCGCGTCTTTTACATAATAACTCAGGGCGAGCAAAAGGTCCTTTTAAGGCTGTAAATGCGGCCTCGATGGTACCCGAACGCGTGGAAGAAGAGCTTTTTGGCATTGAGCATGAGGATGGGACACCTGCGAAAGTTGGATTGTTGGAGCGCGCTCATAATGGCACGCTTTATCTCGATGAAGTTGCGGATATGCCATTAGAAACACAGGGCAAATTGCTGCGTTTGCTTGTTGAGCAAAGGTTTCACCGACTTGGAGGGCAGGATGATGTGCAGGTTGACGTGCGCGTAATAACCTCAACATCACGAGATTTATCTAAGGATGTGTCATTGGGGCGATTTAGAGAGGACCTTTATCACCGCCTAAACGTGATGCCCTTAGAGGCGCCTGCACTCACGGACCGTCGCGAAGACATCCCAGAGTTGGTGGAATATTTTATTGAGCAATTAGCTGCATCAACAGGGCTTCCAGCGCGAAAAATTGGGAGTGACGCGATGGCTGCGCTTCAAGCACATAATTGGCCCGGCAATGTTCGCCAGCTACGCAATAATGTAGAGCGTTTATTAATTTTAGCGACAGGAGAGCCGCAACAGCCCATTACATTGGAGACCCTTCCTCCCGAAGTTTCAGTCGTCCGAAAAGCACGAGGCGCTAACGAAAACGAAAAAATGATTGCTCTGCCCTTAAGGGACGCGCGCGAGCATTTTGAACGCGAATATTTGCAAGCTCAAATCGAACGTTTTGGCGGAAATATTTCAAGGACGGCGAGCTTCGTCGGTATGGAGCGTTCGGCCTTGCATCGCAAACTCAAATCCTTAGGGTTAAGCGCGAGTAGTCGAGACTAATAAACAAGGAAATTTGAGGCAATGCGTGTCATTATCTGCGGAGCAGGGCGTGTCGGTTATGGTTTGGCCTCGCGGCTATCCAGCGAAAATAATACCGTAACGGTCGTTGATCTCTCAGCCGATCTTATTCGGCAAATTACTACTGAATTAGATGTTCGGGGTGTTGTTGGACATGGGTCTCATCCTGAAGTTTTAAAACAAGCTGGTATCGATAATGCTGATATGATTATCGCCGTGACCTATTCTGATGAAGTCAATATGATGGCCTGCCAAGTCGCACATTCTTTGTTTGATGTTCCCACCAAAGTCGCGCGCGTAAGGGCTCAAAGTTACTTGCAAAGCGAGTATAATGATCTCTACAGCCGAGAAAATATGCCAATCGATATTATCATTTCTCCGGAAATTGAAATCGGTAAAGCAATCCTACGCCGATTAAACACGCCTGGGGCTTTTGATGTCGTGGGCTTTTCTGAGGGGCGCGTGCAGATGATTGGCGTTCGAATTGACGAGGATTGTCCTATCATCAATACACCGATGAAACAAATTCCAGATTTATTCTCTGGGCTTCATGCTGTGGTTGTCGGAATTAAACGTGACGGTGAGATTTTTGCGCCCGTCCCGTCTGATCCACTCAACGTCGGTGATGACGCCTATTTTATTACGCGGTCAGATCACGCAACCCGTTTGCTTGAAATTGTTGGTAATAGGGAGAATAAAGCACGTCATATCGTGATTGTAGGCGGCGGAAATATTGGCGCTTATGTCGCCAATGAACTTGAAAGCATATCTGGTATTCGTGTGCGCGTAATTGAAAAAGATAAAGCTCAAGCTGAGCGGGCAGCTTCAGAGCTAAAGCGAACGGTTATTCTAAATGGCGACGCGATGGACGCTGCTATTCAGGAAGAAGCGGGTGTGGCTAAATCCGAGATGGTGATTTGTCTGACAAATGATGATAAGACCAATATACTTTCTGCCGTGCTTGCGAAGAAGTTAGGGGCAGGACATACAATCAGTCTCATAAACGAAGTCTCTATGCAAGATATGCAAAGCGAACTGGGCATCGATATGATTATAGACCCGCGGGCCAGTACGATTTCATCAATACTACGACATATGAGGCGAGGCCGAATTTTGGATGTTTATTCATTGGAAAATGGTAGCGCCGAAGTAATGGAAGGTGAAGTTCTTGATACCTCACCTCTAGCGGGGAAGACAGTTGGCGAGGCGGCTATGATAGACGGTATTGCTATTGGGGCTATTGTAAAAAAAGGCCAAGTTCATTTCCCTAATCAAAATGCTGTCATTAAACAAGGCGACCACATCGTCCTTCTGTCAGAAAAGAGCGCCTTGGAAGATATAGAACAAATGTTCAGGGTTAGCTCGGATTATTTCTAATGGCGTTTACCCGCATCATCCATTGGCTCGGGAACAGTTGCGTCATTTGTGCAGTCTTGATGATAATCGCCGCGATCGCGTCATTTATGATGCTCGATATTCCCTCCGCAATGACACTGTCTGCGCTCACTATGGGTATTGGTGTGTTTGGCGTGATTTTAATTGCGACGACCCATAATACGCCAGCGCAAGAGACAGTTGCAGATGCAATGTTATTCCTCTTACTTTTTTGGATAAAGATGCCGTTTATAATGGCTTTACCTTATCTTGCTTTGGGCGTGTCGCCCAATTTTATATCTGCATATTTTGAGGCGGTTTCCGCCTTTACAACAACAGGGGCAAGCGCGTTAGACCCTGATAATATACCGCAGGCATTATTACTTTGGCGTTCATTGGTTCAATGGTTTGGCGGGGTGTGCGTGGCAACCTTTGCCATTGTGGTTCTGGCGGCCTTAAACCTGTCGGGTACAGGGGTTCATAGGTCTTTATTATTTACGCTTGATAAGGACAAGTTATTTACACGTCTTATGTCGATTGGGCGGATTGTTTTAGGTATCTACGCTCTTTTGGTATTTATCTGTTTTGCTTTTTTGGCATTGACTGGAACAGATATGTTTACGGCCTTGTGCTTATCGCTTAGCGGTGTTTCAACAGGTGGTCTTATGCCTTTCTCAGGTAGTATGAGCCAGTCTGTCGGACGTTTGAGCGCTCTCATTTTGGCTTTATTCACTGTTTTGGGCGCCATGAATATTGCTCTATTGTGGGATTGCATTCGCCTGCGGCGCTGGCAGACTTATCTGTCTTTATTTAGAAATGTCGAGAGCCGCGGAGTTTTTGTTCTCATCGGCGTAATTTTTATGACCGGCCTCGTGCTCATCGGCCCTTCGCAGTTTTTTACTATTTTAATAGAAAGCATGTTTTTTGTAAGTTCTGCAGGGTTTGACTATGACGTCATTGGCCTAGAGATGTTGCCCTCTGTTATTCTTATCGCTCTTGCCCTTATTGGCGGGTCGGCTTTATCAACCGCGGGCGGCGTAAAAATTATTCGATTATTGCTACTCTTCAAACATTTATCGACGGATTTGGGACGGTTGACACATCCGTCTCGGCTTATTCCTGTCACATTTAAGGGACAACATATACCCGACCGTTCGTTTTTATCGATTTGGATGTATTTCTTTGGGTATACGCTTTTTTTTGGATTATCTATTTTATCATTAGGGGCGACGGGCATGGCATTTGAAGATGCAGTTGTTACTGGGGCGGCCTCTCTTTCGAATATGGGCCCCTTATTGGATTATTCTTTGCCAGAGAGTGGTTTGACCTATGCTGGCTTTAATAATGTTCAAAAAATAATCTCTGCTATTATTATGCTCATAGGCCGAGTGGAAGTCTTGGCTGTCCTTGTCATTTTTGCTCCCTCCTTTTGGCAACGATAAGGGCTAAGGGACTGCAAATAATCAGCCTATTGTGAAAATTGGGCTTGCCAGCGCGCAAGGTACCTTACTATTATGAATTAGCGGGTTGCGTTCAACGAATCGCATAAAACTAATTATAATTAGGAATAGACTATGTCGGCTGACAAGAAACAGAACCTTCAGGACACATTTTTAAATTCAGTTCGAAAATCGAAGATGCCGCTAACAATCTTTCTTGTTAATGGCGTGAAGCTACAAGGCGTGGTGACGTGGTTTGATAATTTTTGTGTATTGCTCCGCCGCGAAGGACAAATTCAGCTTGTTTATAAGCATGCGATATCAACAATTATGCCGTCTGGACATGTTCAAATGTTTGATGCAGAGGATGTCGAAGATTAATTTGCCTCATTTCGGGCGCACCTGGCGCATTCGTTTATGATTTCAGTTCAGACTCCCATTGAAAAAGCGGCCGTTATACATCCGCGTTTTAGTAATGCACGAGCAGATGATGCCGAATACGACCTTACGGAAGCTGTAGGCCTCGCCGAGGCCTTAGGCGTTGATACAAAAATATCGCGCATCATTCCTATTCGAGATTTGAAAGTCGCGAATTTTTTAGGGTCTGGTCAAATAGAGAACATTGCGAGCGAGTTGACAGCGCAAGACGTCAGTATCGTTATCATAAACGCCGCGCTTACGCCTGTTCAGCAACGTAATCTAGAACGTATCTGGAAGACAAAGGTTATCGACCGCACAGGATTGATTTTAGAAATCTTTGGCCTGCGCGCCGCGACGAAGGAAGGTAAGCTTCAGGTCGAGTTGGCGCGGCTAGGGTATGAGCGTTCTCGCCTTGTCAGAACTTGGACTCATTTGGAGCGTCAACGCGGCGGTACGGGGACCGTGGCAGGCCCTGGGGAGACACAAATCGAGAGTGACCGGCGGGTCCTAAATGATAAAATTTCTAAACTTAAAGGACAATTAGATCAGGTGCGGAGAACGCGGGGCCTTCAACGCCAGAAAAGACAGCGCGCCCCTGAACGTGTGGCGGCTTTGGTCGGCTATACAAATGCGGGTAAATCGACATTGTTTAACCTGCTCACGCAAGGCGGCGTATTTGCTAAGGATATGTTATTTGCGACGCTTGATACAACGCACCGTGTCTTGATGCTGCCTAGCGGGCAGCCGGCTGTTTTGTCTGATACTGTTGGGTTTATTTCTGATTTGCCTACCGATCTCGTAGATGCATTTCGGGCTACACTTGAAGAGGTCAAAGAGGCAGACCTGCTTATTCATGTTCGAGATATCTCAGACCCTTTGACGGAACGCAGGCGGGAAGAGGTGATGCAAGTCCTAGATCAGATTGATGCAGGGCCTGAGCATGGACAGGACATCATAGAAGTCTGGAATAAAATCGATCAGCTTACGGATACAGAAATTCAGCATTTAGACGAACGCGCTCAGGCGTCTTATGAGTTAAGGGATCTGATGGAGGCTTTCCCCGTAAGCTGCCACACCGAAGCAGGACTTGAAGGCTTAAGAGCTGGTATCGAGTCGACCTTGACGGCAGGTGACGAAGTTTTGCATGTGGATATTCCGCCTCAACGATATGATGTTCGCGCGTGGCTTCACAAAAATGGGCATGTCATCAAAGAGTCAACGCGTAAGAATGGGACCTGTGAAATGGATGTCAGGCTTTCTGAAGCAGACGCTGGTAAATTACGCGCCAAACACCGTGATTTAGTAAGTTCCTCTTAGGGCTTACTCGAATTTTGCTTTTTGCCAAAGCGTTTCCATTTCGTCTAAATTCATCTCTTCCATAGCTCGGCCATTATCTTTGGCCTTGGTTTCAATATAGCGAAATCGATTTGAGAACTTTGTATTCGTTCTGCGTAGGGCCTTTTCAGAGTCAACGCCTGTTTTGCGCGCAAGGTTCGTGACGGCAAATAAGAGATCGCCTATTTCGTCTTCAATTGCGTCTTGGTCTTGCGATTTTATGGCGTCAGTGACTTCCTGTGTTTCCTCGGATATTTTATCAAAGACGCCGGTCAAATCAGGCCAATCAAAACCAACGCTTGCGGCGCGTTTCTGAAGCTTCTCTGCTCGCATTAAGGCTGGAAGTGCGAGCGCGACATCGTCAAGTAATCCGACTTGACCTTTGGCTTTGCGTTCCTCGGCTTTTATGCTTTCCCACGATTTCTGCGGGCCTTTGGCGTTTATGGATTGGGAGTTTTGCATAGAGTTAGGAAACACATGAGGATGCCTGTCCACCATTTTGCGAACCAAATTATCGCTGACATCATCGAGATTATACCCGCCTTGTTCTTCTGAGGCCATTTGGGCATGAAAGAGAACTTGAAATAGAAGGTCTCCTAATTCTTCTTTGAGCCCCTTCATATCGCTACGGTTAATTGCATCAGATACTTCGTAGGCTTCTTCGATTGTGTAGGGGGCAATGGTTTGAAAGGTTTGCTGACTGTCCCAAGGACACTCTTGACGTAAGCGCTGCATTAGAGCTTTGAGCCGTTCATATGGGGTGTTTCCCAGAAAGGTAATATCGGTAAGGCTGGCTTTAGGCATTACTGTTTTGGACTCTGCCAAGCTCTGATAACCAAGAGACTTAGCGTTAGGGCGCTGACCCCGTAGCAAACCCAGATATAGACGGCATGTTTTCCAAAATCTAACATATATGGTTCATCCGTTAGAGGGTTTCAATTGTCGCGACTGCGCCCGCAGGTTTGTCAATTCGCATATTCCGGGTCTTGATAATATCAGCTTCTATGCCGCGTAAGGAGAGCCATCCAAATAAGAATGAATAAGCGAGCATCATCACCATGAGCGGCCACAATATTTCTGGCGGCATTCCAGGTGCTCCGGGCGTCGAGAGACTGGCGGGTTGATGTAATGTGTTCCACCAATCGACAGAAAATTTGATAATCGGAATATTGATGAACCCAACCATGGCCAGAATACTCGCAATGCGGGCTGCTTTTTTACGGTCTGCGATGACCGACCAGATGGATAGATATCCCAAGTAAATAAAGAGGAGTATCAATACGGACGTCATGCGGCCATCCCATTGCCACCATGTGCCCCAAGCTGGCTTGCCCCACAGACTGCCTGTAATGAGCGCTAAAAAAGTGAAGGCTGCTCCGGGTACAGCGAAACTTTTAGCCGCGCTATCGGCAATGGGGTGACGCCATATAAAACTAACGAGGCTAGCAGATGCCAGCGCCGTATAGGCCATCAAGGCACACCAAGCCGCCGGGACATGGACATACATCATACGCACAGCATGACCATGCTCCATCGCGGGCGGAGAGGCAATTAAAGCCAGATATAATCCCCATAATAAAGCGCCGCCTGACAGCCAGCCAAATAACGGCGTTGCCACTTTGGCAAATTTTAAAAAACGGACGGGATTTGCAAGGTATGTAATCATTATTCGAGATTTGCTCTTAGCGCTGCGCTCGCGGCTGGTAAACCCACTGCGACGGAAATCATACTGAGGCCCAGAAGTACACGATATTCTAACGTCAAAAGCCCAGCCTCTTTATAACCGTCAATGGCCTCAATGCCAAATATAAGCAATGGAATAAGAAACGGCGTGGTTATAAGTACAATTAAAAATCCTCCGCCACGCCGCCCGGCCAATAAAGCCCCAGAGAAGACCCCGTAAACCGATAGGGCCGGGGCGGCCAGTCCAATCGACAACAGGGTCGCAATAACAACGGGGGTCTGCATATCCAAGATTAAGGCAGAGATGGGGGTTGCGATCAACAGAGGGAAGATTGAAATCAGAAAAAAGCTTATGGCTTTAGCCACGCATAAACTCATTATATTTTGACCTGAAATTTTGAACTGAGCGAGATTGCCATCAAGGAAGTCGTCTTGGAAAATTGAAGAAAATGAGAGCATCGTCGAGAAAACAAGAGATAGCCAAATTATGGCGGGCGCTAAGGGGCGTATAACCTTAAGCGATCCGCCAAGGGCGATTGCGCAAAGGGCGATAAAGACAGCGAAGAAAAAAAGCCCAAATAACCAAGCGCCGCCGGACCGTATTGCAAGTGTTATATCACGCTGGATAATCGCAATCATGACGTCATGCACTTAGTGTTAATAAGCGCGTGGCTTTTGATAATGAACGTGGTTTGCCATGTGAGGCAATAATAGCGGCGCCGCCTCGCTCAATGTGCTTTGTTACAAGACCGTCAATGAGAGCAACCCCTGTTTTATCTAGAGCCGCGACAGGCTCATCTAATACCCAAACCGGTTTATCGCTGATAATTAATTTTGCAAAGGCGAGCCGCCGTTTCTGACCTGCTGAGAGTTTGGTAGTCCGAACGCGGGCTTGTTCATGGAGCCCGACCGTTCTTAAGACGCTTTTTAGAGGGCGTGTGTTCTTATGTAGTTTAGACCAAAATGCGAGGTCTTCAAGAGCGCTCAAAACGCCCTTAGCGTAGCTTTGATGGGGCTGGTAGGCAATAACGTCACCAGGAGAACAATCTCGCTCGTCTAAGCTCCAATTAAGACGCCCCTCATCAATGGACAGTAGGCCAGATATGGCGCCTAAAAGCGTTGTTTTACCAATGCCATTGTCTCCGCGTACCCACAAGACATCTCCATTTCCTATGGAGGCAGAGACCCCAGAAAACAAAGCCCGGTCCCCGCGGTACATGGCGAGGTTTTCAAGGGATATACCTATGACGCCGAAAGGCGCTACAATTTGTGTTCTCTGCTCAGCCATTATTTCAAGTTATGCCTTGTGCTTTACGTTGTGTCACCCATATTAGCCCTTCAATTTTAGGAATGTTACATGACCCCTCCGCATCAAAGCCGACGCTTAGGATTGATCATAGCCTTTGGTGTTTTATTGTTGGGCGGTGTATTTCTTTTATTGTCCGCTCTCAAAGACAATACGCAGTTTTTCTATAACCCGAGTGATGTTATGGATAAAGGGTTCTTACCATCATCACAAATTTTTAATATTGGAGGCCTGGTTGTAGATAGTAGCGTTATTCGTGACGATAACCTCACAACGATTTTCAAGGTAAAAGATTTTGAACGCGAAATGATAGTGCCAATAACGGTTAGCTATACGGGCGTTCTTCCCGATCTCTTTCGTGAGGGGCAAGGGGTTGTCATCACGGGGCAGATGGTGGGTGACGCTTCATTTTTAGCGGATAAAGTTTTGGCTAAACATGATGAAAATTATCAGCCTGATATTAAATACCAATCAGAAAAATAAGAACCGAGATATTAGATTGGACGAGCAGCAAAGTTGATGTGGGACAACCTTGCTACCCGCCCTCCTATCTTGCGATAGGATTCAGATATGCCAATTAAACTGAGGTTAGAGATGGCAGAAACTTGATATAATTTTTTATTTTTTGTAACCTATTGTTTTTATTATTTTTAGTAGAGGTACTTTGTTTACGCCGAGTTGCTGATTGCAAAATGATCATCAAAGATGATTTAAATGTATGGATATCAAAATCTTTCTCTTTGCCTAGGGCTTATGATGATTATTTATACCTTATCTCTACTTTTTTTTTATATTTGTCTTGAAATATGTACCGCTGAGACTGAAACGTTTGATAGCAACATCTTGAAGTTGTCGCTTGTGCTAAAAGTTTGCATATTTGCGAATATTGAGTCGCATTAAAGTGAACACATGTCTGGGAGGCAAATATTTCTCAATATGACGCCGATATGATTATCGCTGGTGCAGGCTTATCAGGCCTGCTGACCGCATGGCGTTGTCTGGATATCAATTCGGATATGAAAATATTGATCATTGAAGCGAGCGACGAAATTGCGGGAGATCATACTTGGTCCTTCAATCTGACAGATGTTGATGAGACTCTTCGCGATTGGATTAAGCCGTTCATCGCGCATCAATGGAATGGCTATGATGTTAAATTTCCAAACCGGAAACGCCAGCTTGATACTCCATATTGTACGGGCAATAGCCAGACCCTGCGTCATTGCGTGCAAAGCCTCATTACTGAGGGCAGATTGAGTATCGAGCTCAATAGCCGTGTAAAAGACCTACACACAGACCATGTTATATTAGAAGCTGGTCAAAAGCTGTCGGCAAAATGGGTTTTAGACGCTCGCGGATTTAAGCCCAATGCGGATGTTGTTCTAGGGTATCAAAAATTTGTCGGCCATGTTATTAAAACCAAGAGCGCTCATGGAGTGGAACGTCCCATTATTATGGACGCGACGGTCGAGCAGCTTGGCGGATACCGGTTCGTTTATTGCCTGCCTTTTTCTGATACCGAACTCCTTGTCGAGGATACCTATTATACCGACGGCGCGGACCTTAAAAGCCAAGAGGTTGATGCCCGTATCAAAGACTACATCAGAGATAACATTACAGCGACTGGATATGAACTTGTGAGGCGCGAGAAAGGTGTATTGCCCATCACGCTGGCCGTCAAAGGATTACCGTTTCCTGAACAAGCCATAGGCATAAAGGGAGGCTATTATAACGCTGTGACCGGGTATAGTTTTCCTGACGCACTACGCCTCGCGGATAATATTGCCAGGAAATGGTCCAGCTCGTTCGAAAAGAATGGTTCCGTGCCAGATATGATGGCTGCATTGGGGCAGATGACGCATCAAAAAAAGCGAGAAGAAAGCTTTCTTCGTCTCTTAAACCGTATGCTATTTCGCGCTTCTAAGCCAGAAGAACGCTACCTTGTTCTGCAGCGCTTTTACGGTTTAAACCAAGGCTTAATCGAACGGTTTTACGCGGGTCATTTGAAGTGGTATGACAAGCTTCGTATTTTGATAGGAAAGCCCCCGGTGCCTGTGACAAAGGCGCTCTATAACTTTTCGGAAAAAACTTTTATCAAGCGCGAGAAAACAAAAAGAGATTCTCGCTCGTGACACAAATATCTACTGTAAATCCAACGGCCATCGTAGTCGGTGCGGGCTTTGGCGGCATAGCCTTAGCCATTCGTTTGCAATCCATGGGGTTTCAGACAACACTGCTAGATAACCGCGACAAACCCGGCGGCCGCGCTTACACATATGAAATTGAT
Organism: uncultured Hellea sp.; assembly: GCA_964548315.1. Taxonomy (GTDB): domain Bacteria; phylum Pseudomonadota; class Alphaproteobacteria; order Caulobacterales; family Maricaulaceae; genus Hellea. The sequence goes on along the minus strand of CAZJRU010000002.1, from coordinate 17,418 downwards.
GGATTTAAATTTGACGGAGGTCCGACTGTTATAACCGACCCTGATTGCCTTGAAGAACTTTTCACGCTCTCGCAACGTCAGATGAAAGATTATGTTGAGCTTTTACCCGTTGACCCGTTTTATCGTCTGCAATGGGAAGATGGTGAGGTTTTAGATTATAATAATGATCAGAACTTTCTCGAAGAGCAAATCGCTAAGCGCAATCCTGACGATGTTGAAGGGTACCGTAAATTCTTGGCGTATTCAAAAGAGTTGTACCGTGAAGGCTATGAGAAGTTAGGCACAACGGCCTTTTTGAAAATGAGCCAGATGTTTGCTGCCGCGCCGCAGCTTATCCGGTTACGTGCGGACCGAAGCGTATATCAACAGGTTTCAAAATATGTGAAGGATGAAAAAACGCGGCAGCTTTTGTCTTTTCAATCTCTATTGGTTGGGGGCAACCCCTTTGCTACCAGTTCAATATATGCGCTAATCCACGCGCTTGAGCGCAAAGGCGGAGTATGGTTTGCAAAAGGAGGCACAGGCGCTCTTGTCCAAGGTCTCGTGGATCTGTTTAAAGATTTAGGCGGAGAACTGCGCCTTAACGCCGAAGTTACAGATATCCATACGCAGGGCGACCGCGTAACGGGGGTGAGCACGGAAGATGGCTGGACAATGCAGGCGGATTTGGTGGCCTCAAATGCTGATGTTGTTCATACCTATTCAAAACTATTGCGCGGACATAAACGTGGTCAATCTTACGGCAAGGCATTAAAGAAAAAGCGCCATTCCATGTCGCTCTTTGTTATCTATTTTGGCCTTAAAAAGCCCACTCCAGAGCATCTAAAACATCATATCATTCTCTTTGGCCCGCGCTATAAGGAACTCATCGCCGAGATATTTGGAAAAGGCGGGCAGCTCTCTGATGATTTCTCCTTATATATGCACGCGCCGTGCGTCACAGATACCTCTATGGCGCCAAAGGGGAAGTCTTCCTATTACGTATTGGCGCCTGTTCCGCATTTAGGGCATGCTGATTTGAACTGGGACGAGATCGGACCTGCTTACACCCAAAAGATTTTAGACTATCTTGAAAAACATGCGATCCCTGGTCTGAACGAAAACCTTGAAGTTTTGCATACGCTTACGCCATTTGGGTTCCGTGATATTATGAATTCTCATTTAGGTAGCGCGTTCTCCGTCGAGCCTATTCTGACGCAATCGGCGTGGTTTCGTCCGCATAATCGTGACGACGTTATCGATAATATGTATATCACGGGCGCGGGGACCCACCCTGGCGCAGGTGTTCCAGGTGTGGTCGGGGCGGCAAAAGCTACGGCCGGCGTAATAGCGGGTGACTTTGAAGGTGTTTTGTCCACCTTAAAGTCCAAGGGATGGCCGAGTAATCAGTAACTAAAAGGAAAAGTTATGTCAGAGCTTTCAATGTCAAAAGCGGTTAGCGCTTTGTCTGAGATTTTAGGTAATCTTGAACATATTATTCGTAAAGGTGAAGCCAATGCCAAAGAGCGAGGTATTGACCCTGATGTATTTTTAAATGCGCGGCTCGCACCTGATATGCATCCGCTCTACAAGCAAGTACTTATGGTGTGCGATCTCGCTAAAATGGCCCCATACCGTATCGCAGGACTAAAGCCGCCAGTTTATGACGATAGTGAGCGTACATATGAAGAGCTTTACGCTCTAATTAAAAAAGCCAAAGCTGACGTTAAGGCGGTCAAAGCCGAAGATCTGGACGGACAAGAAAATTATGAATTTACGATAAAGCTTGGTCCGCGCGGAGATACTACGTTCACCGGAATCGCTTATTTATCATGGTTCACAATTCCAAACCTGCATTTTCATTGCACAACGGCTTATAATATCCTTCGCCAAAACGGCGTTCCCTTAGGTAAAATTGATTATTTTGGAGGCGGACTCTAAGTCGGCCCATGGATTCCGTTACCGCTCATGGTCATGCCTCGATTAAAAAAGGCTCTAAGTCTTTTGCTCTGGCGTCTCGCGTTTTGCCGCCAGAGCTGCGCGATGATGCCTCTATGCTCTATGCATGGTGTCGCTATTGCGATGATGTCATTGATGGACAAGAAATGGGACATGGTCAGATTGCAGATTACAAAACCGGACAGAGTGACAGGTTAGAACAGCTTCGCTCTGACACACAACAAGTGCTTGATGGAAACCCGACGGAGAATCCTGTTTTTGCAGGGCTTGCACGTGTCGTCAAAACACATGGCATCGATCATAAACATGCCTTTGAACTGCTCAAAGGGTTTGAAATGGACGCCCAAGACCGAAGCTATGAAACCATAGATGATATCCTCGATTACTCTTATCATGTCGCGGGTGTTGTCGGCGTGATGATGGCAAATATCATGGGCGTGCGCGACGCGGCGACGCTTGACCGGGCGTCTGATTTAGGCCTGGCTTTTCAATTAACAAATATTGCTAGAGATGTAATCGACGACGCAAAGGCAGACCGTGTTTTTATTCCGCGTGATTTGTTATCAAAACATGGAGCGCCTATCGATGCGGCGGGATTGTCACTCAAAGAGAATTGGCCGGCCGCGCATAAAGCCGCCCTAGACCAGCTTGATGTTGCCCAAACTTATTATCAAAGCTCCAAAGTTGGGATTAAAGCTCTCCCGTTCCGCTGTGCTTGGGCTATAAGCTCGGCGCTTAACGTCTACCGCGAAATTGGAGAGCAGTTAAAAGTAGGTGGAGCAGAAGCATGGGCGGGACGCGTGAGCACGAGCAAAGGACGAAAACTAGCTCTTGCGCTCGGCGCAGTTGGTCCCGCTATTAGCCGGAAAAACGTAGAAGTTACATCTAGAGATGGGCTTTATCAGCGGCCTTAAATTACCAGCCCCACGACGTGGGCGGCGTTTTTATAGGCGTAGATGTATCGAATTCGATACGAAAATCGCGATTAGGACGACGCATTTCATAAATGAAAATACCATCTTCGGGATGGGCTTCCATGGCCCAGGTGTTTGTTTTGGAAACTGGAATGTTTTCTCGGTCAAATAAGTCTTTGGTCGATTGGTCTGCCGGGAACTCGGCGCGGTTTTCTGTTATGTTTCCTAATAGCCCGCCATAAAACGTTAGGGCGTCTGGGCTGCCATCTTCGTGGCGGTGGTCATGACGTAGGGCAAGTCGCCCGTCTTCTGGACGTAATATCCATGTCCGCGAGCGGTTTTCTCCAACATGAAGCGCAATTTTTATTTCCCCGTCTGCGCAATCGCGCACATGCATTTTAATGTTTTCTTTCCGCCACGCGTCATCTGCAGCGTCAGTTGAGACGATTTTCCCAGCAAAAGCCTGTCCGCAAAATTGGCGGACTTTTTCTGTAAAGCTATAATTTGCGCTTGGGCTCTGCGAAGGTATGCATCCCAGGAGTATAAAGGAGGTCATCGCGCCAAATAATAAAATCAGTTTCATGGATTAAGCTTAGAGTAAAATTGAATCCGGCAAAAGCGAGAATTTAACGCAACCTTGCAATGGCTCTGGTTTTGCGCAATGCATAGTTATAAATAAAAAATAAGTGGAAGTCTCATGTCACATTTTTTAACACCAGTTCTCGCGCTCATCATTTGGACGCTCGTCATGTTATTGGTCATGTATAAGAGGCGCATACCCGCCATGAACGCGATCTCTAAACGCACACAGGACTTTATTGACAACCCAAAATTAGGAGAAAAATTACCTGCGTCGGCGCGCTGGGCTGCTAATAATTATAACCATCTGCATGAAAGCCCGACGATTTTTTATGCTTTAATGTTTACGATATTTTTGATGGATAAGGTAACGCCACTCGCTCTTTATTGTGCCTGGGCCTTTGTTGTTATTCGTATTATCCATTCAATTGTCCATATTACTTCCAATAAAGTTATTGTACGTTTCAGCCTCTTTTTACTCAGCATGATTGCCTTGATTATCATGGCGCTCAGCACGGCTGCTAAGCTTATTTAGGCTCTAATTTATGCGATGTTTTGGGTGCGCTGCACGGCGTCCCAAACGTCTGACAAGGCGATGAAGTCACAGCTCTCATCTGGGTCACGGTCATTATTTAAATCTGCTGGGCTATTGCGGGTTATGATAATACCAAGGGGTTGACCGCTATCGGAATCGACAACCGGGCCGCCGCTCATGCCTGTTACAACAGGCTCGTCTGGCTCTTCAATATGCGCAATCCACGTGCCGCTCCCCGTCCCCCGTTCAATATAGACATGACCACGGCGAGTTTCCAGGGTTCTGCAACCCGCAGCAAAGCCTTTGATGATTATGCGCTGGCCTATGATTGGGGCTTCAGGCCGTTTGGCGGGCAGGCGGCACCCCATAAGCGCGGCGTCCAGCCCGCCTGGCCACGTAATTAGCTCCCCCTTCGCAAAGGGCGGAAGCAAGCCCTGAGAATCTGTTAGGCAGTGACCCGCCGATATCCAACCTTCCCATACAGAAAAGAAGCTCGCATAGCATTGAAAACCGCGTTCATTATAAAAGTGGCGGCGAATAGTTGGTTCGGCCTTTTGTGCGGGCGTATTAGGTCTGGATTGAGAGACAGGTTTTTTTGGCGCCGAAGCTTTGGCTGGTTTGCGGCGGAAGAAATCAAGAATGGACATACGGGTGCCCTACAAAACTTATCGCGCCAATGCAAAACTATGTTATGTATGGCATATGAAATACCGTCTTTCCGCCTTAGTTTTTGCAATATGTGTATCGGGTTGCGCCGCAGATGCAGGAACACAATCTAAACCATTGGGGTCACATGCCGCTCATGCAGGGCACAATGAACCCACGCCTTATGACGAAACAGCGGATGCGAAGTCCGATATTGCCCAGACTTTAGCGGCAGCGAAAGCTGAAAATAAAAGAGGGCTATTAGTCTTTGGCGCCAATTGGTGCCATGATAGCCGCGCGCTTGCCGCACATTTCGAAAAACCGCGGTTTCAAAATCTGATCGAAAGTAATTACAAGCTTGTTTATGTTGATGTGGGGCAGAAGAACCGAAATATTGATCAAGCACAAAAATTTGGCCTCAGCGAAATTGTGGGGACGCCAACCGTCTTTGTTACGAATTCAGAGGGAGTGGTTTTAAACTCAGGAACAGCGCCGACTTGGCGAAATGCTGCTAGCCGTCAAGAAAGTGAGATTTGGGAGTATTTTGAAAGCTACGCTTCGGTAAATTAGATAATTAGAAGGGGAGTGATATGTTTATAGGACATTACGGACCGGCGGTTTTTGACACGCAGCGCGGCAGCGGCGTACCTATCATATCATTATGGCAAGGGTTCATCGCGGTACAAGCCATCGATATTGTTTGGGCTATTCTAACGATTTTCGGGATTGAGGGCGGTGGAGACATAGTTAACGGACAACCCATATTTGAACTGCCATGGTCCCATACTTTGGTTTCATCCATAATACTCGCATTTATTTGCGGGGGCATTTTTAAATTGCTTAAACCATCCGTTGGGCGGCGGGGGTTTTGGATTATCGCGGGGTTGGTCTTTTCGCATTGGGTCTTGGACCTTATCGTCCACCGTCCTGATTTGCCGTTATTTCCTGGCAGCGATGTTATGCTCGGCTTCGGTCTGTGGAATATTCCATATGCTGCCTTCGTATTGGAAATGGGCCTGATGGCGCTAGGGTTTATATTTTGGCAAAAAGTGACAAGGGCCAAACATCCAAAATTTACAATCGCTATATGGGCACTTTTTGTTGTGATGGGGATAATTCAGATTTATGCCATTTTAATTCCTGGCCTTGCGGTACAAAATGGCACATTTGATATGTCACATAGCCCCACAGGACCCATGCTCGGCGTCACATCCCTAACTTTATACTTTGGATTTTCAGCCAGCATTGCCTGGATAGAAAAAGGCAGGCCTTCGAAATTTAGTCCGCAGTTGAATCAGGGTTGATTTTACTTGGCAGTGAGCTCGCCTCGCTGCTCCGCGCTTTGGAGAGTTTAAATCCACGGCCAGTCATAACGGCGTCTTTTCCAAATTTTGCGCGGGCTTTATCTGAGGCGCGTTCGGCCATGCCGCGTTTGATAGCGTCTGGATCAAGGAGGTCACCGCTGTCTCCAACCGGTGAGGTGAGCCCAGAGATACCCGCGCCGATAAGGCGGAATTTTCTGCCATTGGCTTCCTTTTCTAATAGCGGAAGGCAGGTTCTAAAAATAACATCTGCGAGCTGAACTGGCTGGGGGAGGGTCCGCCGGCGGGTAATCGTCTCAAATTGCTGCGTTTTAAGTTTGAATGTCACCACCGTGCCAGCCAGGTTTTTCGCTTTACTACGGTCCGCTGTTTTGAGGCAGACCTGCCATAGCTTGTCTTTCAAAACTTCTATGTCGGAAATATCTTCATTAAACGTATTTTCTGCAGAAACGGATTTTCGTTTACTTGTTGATTTCACCGGACGGTAATCTTCTGCTCTGGCTAGTTTCGCTAGATGTAATCCCATATCTCCGAACTTTTCGGCCATAGATTTGTCAGATTGTCGTCTGACATCAGCTATCGTCAGGATGCCAGATTTTTTGAGGCTACGGGTGAAGGCAGGTCCAACGCCGTAGATGAAACCGACAGGTTTATCAGCAAGAAAGTCTAGGGCTTCGGTTCGGCCAATAATTGCAAAACCATTAGGCTTATCAAGGTCCGAGGCTGTCTTAGCCAAAAATTTATTATATGAAAGGCCGACAGAGACGGTAACGCCAACGTTTTTCAGAATTTTATTTTGCAAGCTAATTAAACTTTGAGCGGGGGACTGATTATGAATGCGCTCCGTCCCTGACAAGTCTAAAAAGGCTTCGTCAATAGACAGAGGTTCGACCAATGGTGTGAGGTCTTCCATCATACTCCTGATTTTCGCGCCTTCGCGGGCATATTTATTCATATCCCCTCTGACCACGATTGCGTGGGGGCAGAGCTTTAAGGCTTTGAACATCGGCATGGCGGAATGGACACCGTAAATGCGCGCATGATAGCAGGCGGCGGAGACAACTCCGCGCTGCCCGCCCCCAACAATAACGGGTTTATTGGCTAATTCGGGGTTATCCCGTTTTTCTACGGAACAATAGAACGCGTCGCAATCCACATGAGCAATCGAAAGGCTTAGGATTTCAGCATGCGAGATTATGCGAGACGACTGACAGGCCTGACAGTCATTTTTGAGCACAACTGAGCCACAGTCGCGGCATATTTTGGTCATGTTTTCTGTATAAGACAGATTCAGAAATCCTTAAATTATGTTCTTTATATGTTCCATTAATCGAGACGTGTGAAGAGGCTTTATGGTTAATTGAACCCTAAGACCAAACTCACCGTTGATTAATGATATTCTGCCATAGGATGGGCAATAATAGAAAAAAATATAACAGCGGGTAATCGCGTCCTGCAATTGGTGAACTGGAAATATGTTGAAAATCATGCCGAAAAAAGTCCTTATTGTTGAAGATAACGAGCTGAATATGAAATTATTCGCTGACCTTCTGGACGCCCATGGTTATGAGACGCGCCAAACCCGTGAAGGGTTAAAAGCCATCAGCATTGCCAAGGCCTTTCAACCTGATTTGATTCTCATGGATATCCAGCTTCCTGAAGTCTCTGGATTGGAAGTCACGAAATGGCTCAAAGATGATGAGGATCTCTCTGATATTCCAGTCGTTGCCGTCACGGCCTTTGCCATGAAGGGTGATGAGAAGCGTATCCGCGATGGTGGTTGCGAAGCCTATATAGCGAAACCTATCACAGTGTCGTCTTTCTTGGCGACCGTTCGGAAATACGCCGAAGCGGCTTAAGAGGCATACATGTCCGCACGTATACTTGTCGTTGATGATTTAGCGCCCAATATTCACTTATTAGAGGTAAAACTCCAAGCAGAATACTATGATGTTGTGACAGCTCGCAGCGGTTATGAAGCCTTGGAAATTGCTGGGAAAGAAAAGCTCGATCTCATTTTGATGGATGCCATGATGCCTGGCATGAATGGGTTTGAAGCCTGCAAAAAACTCAAAGAAAACCCGCAAACGTGGCATATTCCTGTCATCATGGTCACCGCCCTTGAGGAAACGAAAGACCGAATTGCGGGATTAGAAGCCGGCGCCGACGATTTTATCACGAAGCCGATTGATGATTTTAATCTCATGGCGCGGGTAAGGTCACTGTTACGCCTGAAGATGGTCACGGATCAATTGCTAAGCCATACAGGTCACACCCACGCAAACTCCCGTCCTTTATTAGATAGAATTGATAAGCGTTCGGGACGTATTCTTCTTATTGAAGACCAAGAATTTCGAGGCCAGAAAATCAGTGAGCCTCTTAGTAAGGTTCACAAAGTGACGATTGAAACTGACCCTGGACGCGCCATTAAAATGGTGAATTCTGGAACAGATTTGATAATTGTGAGCTTGGTATCTACAAGTTTTGATGGGTTACGGGTTTGTGCAAGCTTACGGTTCAATGAAGAATCGCGAGACATACCTATATTAATCATCGGAGATCCAGAAGATGAGACACGATTAGTCAGAGCCTATGATATAGGCATAAATGATACGCTCATGCGGCCTATTGAAAAACAAGAAATGCAGGCCCGTGTAAATACGTTGCTTCGCCGTAAATTTTACTCCGATAGCCTTAGAGAGAACTTTAATGACAACCTTGAACTGGTTGTCTCTGACCCGTTAACTGGATTAGGGAACCGCCGGTTTTTTGACCGCGCGATTGAACCGCTTTTCGAATCCTTAGAGGAAAATGATGAAGCCTTTTCTATGATAGTCTTTGATATTGACCACTTTAAACGTGTCAATGACATCTTAGGTCATGATATGGGCGATCAAATTCTCAAAGAAGTGGCGGCTCGGCTCGTCACGAACATGCGCGCGATTGATATTGTTAGCCGCTATGGGGGCGAAGAATTCATGATAGCTATGCCAAATACCGACGAGGAGGCCGCTTTAGTTGCCGCTGACCGCATTCGAGCATTGATAGCGGGCACACCTATTTACGTCGACGGGCAAGCCTTGCAAATCACGACAAGCGCCGGCGTGGCGCAGGTCCATAAAGGCGAGCAATTAAGAGATGTTTTTAAGCGGGCTGACGCGGCTTTGTACAAAGCGAAACAATCAGGCCGTAATAAAGTTCTGCCTGCTAGTTATAAAGACGCAGCTTAAGCTCAACTATTTCCATCCCACGACTCGCTTTGTTGCGCGTAAAGCTCTAGATTAGCCTTTATGCGTTTTGGTGAATCCTTTCTCGAAGAGATAAAGGCCCGTGTCCGTCCGTCGGATGTGGTAGGACGACACGTTAAATTAAAGAGACAAGGTCGTGAATTTGCGGGGCTCTCTCCTTTTACAAATGAGAAAACGCCAAGTTTCTTTGTTAATGATGAGAAAGGGTTCTATCACTGTTTTTCATCAGGAAAGCACGGAGACGCTATTTCCTTTTTAATGGAAGTTGAAGGGTTGTCTTTCCCTGAAGCCGTTGAAAAACTAGCTGATATGGCGGGTATTCAAATGCCCAAAGTAGACCCTGATGCAGAGCGCCGCGCTGCGCGCAATAAAAAAACCATAAGCTGGATGGAGCAAGCGCAAATTTTCTTTGAAAAATCTCTTTATCGAGATGTCGGAAGCGAGGCGCGCGATTACTTGAAAAAGCGCGGGTTGACCAAGACGGCTGCGTCAAATTTCGGGATGGGTTTTGCCCCTAGTCATTTTTCAGCGCTCAAGGATGAACTCATGCAGCAAGGAGCTTCTGCTCGTGTGCTGATCGAAGCAGGGCTGATTATTGAGCCTGAAGACCAAGGGCGTGAGCCTTGGGACAGGTTTCGAAACCGTATCATGTTTCCTATACATGATAGCCGAGGGCGGCTCGTTGCCTTTGGCGGTCGCGCGATGGAAAAAGACGCGAAGGCAAAATACCTGAACTCGCCTGAGACACCGATTTTCCAAAAAGGAAAACTGCTTTATAATTATCACCGTGCCCGCAAAGCCATCTCCAATCCGCAAAATCCTGCACGGGGCATGATTGTCGCGGAAGGTTATATGGATGTTATTGCGCTCTCTCGTGCGGGATTTGAGCATGCTGTTGCGCCGATGGGAACTGCGCTAACGGAAGAGCAATTGGCCTTATTATGGCGCGCGGGCCCCGAGCCCATTTTATGCTTTGACGGGGATAAGGCGGGACAAAGGGCAGCCTTTAGGTCTATAGAACGTGCCTTGCCACATATTCGCCCAGGCCAAAGCCTAAGGTTCGCCTTATTGCCCAAAGGACAGGATCCAGATGATTTAATTAAGACCAAGGGTAAGACCGCCATGCAGGATGTGCTTGATAGCGCACTGCCCTTGGTGGAGATGTTATGGCAAAGTGAGGTGAGTAAAGAGCCTTTGACGACACCTGAAGCAAAGGCTGGTTTGAAGTCTCGTATTTTCGCCGCGCTTAAAGAGATATCCCACGAGGATGTGCGCGCGCAATATCAAACGGCGCTACTTGACAGGTTCGATCAGGAATACGGCCGACGAAACAGCTTCAACAAGAGGAAATGGCAAGGACGTGGGGTAAAGAAGAAGGCCTCACCGTCTATGAAAGCCGCCATGAAAATTGACGCGATAAATGCAGGGCGTGAAAAAAAGCTCATTGGGGCTATTTTGCTATGGCCAGAATTGCTGCCAAGGGTGGATGAAACCTTATTTGAGCTTAAATTTTTAACCCCGTCTTGCGTTCAAATGCAACGAAGCCTTTTAAATTACTGGCGAGTAACAAAAGCGGTTGAAAAGTCTTCCCTTAATGCCCATATACATGACGAAGGATTGGGTACACATTCCCGCGATTTTGCGCGTGACCGTTTGTTGATCAAAGCGGCCATGGGCGGAGCAGACGCAGATTTGGACACACGCACGGCTCTTTGGCAAGACGAAGCCGCCGCCCTTACTGGGCAAGACCAAACTGACGATGAGAGCGAGGACACACGATCTTTAATGGCGGAAGCTATCCGCAATGATAACTCTGACGCACTTAAGCGTCGGATGCGTGCTGTAAAAAGCTCGCAAGATTAAATTTCGGCCTTCCGGTCTATTAATTTTTGCTTTGCAAATTTTTAATATGAGCGGCGGGCTAAACGTATTTTTAAAGGCCTTGCAGTATTCAAGGCTTTTGCCGGAGTAAATATTTATGGCCAAAGCTGCCACTAAAACAAAGTCTGCCAAAAAAACGGCTACAAAAAAGCCTACTAAGGCTACAAAGAAAACCACTAAAACGGCGGCGTCTAAAACCGCTGTAGATAAAACGCCAGAAGAGCTCTCAGCAGATGCTGATGCTCTTATTGCTGCTTCTGAAGCGGAAGCGTCAGCACCCAAAGTTTTGACGCACCGGTTAAATCTAGATGACATCGACGTAAAACGTATGATCACGGCGGCGAAAAAGTCTGGTCTCATTACGACAAAGGAGCTTTATAAGCATATAAAAATCGAAGGCATAACAGCTGAAGATATTGAAATTACGTTAGCGCAGCTTTCCGAAATGAATATTTCGGTTATCGATGAAAAAGATGAACCGACATATGGCTCGAAAACCCTTGCGCGTCCTCAAGCCACGACTGTTAAAGGCGGGAACTCTAAAGATGAGTTAGACCGTACTGACGATCCTGTTCGCATGTATCTGCGAGAAATGGGTGTTGTTGAACTTCTCTCCAGAGAAGGCGAAATCGCCATCGCAAAACGTATCGAAGCTGGCCGCGACACGATGATTAAAGGTTTGTGTGAATCTGCCCTAACCTTTGAAGCGATTATGGTTTGGCGTGAAGAGCTTGAAGAAGGCCGTATTCTTCTACGTGATATCATCGATCTCGATACTACGTATAACCGCGCGATTGGGAACATACAGGAAGACCGTTCGCAAGCAGCTGTTCGCCGTGAAAAGATTGAAAAGGGAGAATTGGAGGCCACTGAGGAAGACCTGGCTCAGAAATTCGATAACGGTAAAACAAAAATTGAGATCAATAGGAACTACAAAGAGGGCGAAAAACCTATTGATGATGACGAAGATGAGGAAGAAGATAAAACCAATCTTTCTATGGCAAATATGGAAGCCGCGCTTCGTGAAGACATCATGGCGAAGTTGGACCGTATTTCACAAGATTTCGGAAGGTTTCAAAAACTACAACAAATGCTTGTTCGGGCTCGCTTGTCTGGTAAAAAGATGCGCCGCCCGCAGCACGAAGAGTTTGAACAAATTCAAACCGAAATCATCGAAGAAATCAAATCATTGCGGCTCAATAATGCCCGTATTGATGCCCTGATTGAACAGCTATATGCCATCAATAAGCGCTTTATCAGTCTTGAAGGACGTTTAATGCGATTAGCCGATGGTAATGGGGTTCCCCGTCAAGAGTTCTTAAAGTCTTATTTGGGGTCAGAGCTTAACCCTAAATGGTTAGAAGAGGTGGAAGGGACATCAGACGCGTGGACCCGCTTTGCGAAGCGTGAGAAGACATCGATTGAAAAAATTCGCGACGAGATTGGTGAATTGGCTCAAGAAACAGGTCTGCCAGTTGATGAATTTCGTCGCATTGTACAAACTGTACAAAAAGGAGAGCGGGAAGCTCGCCAAGCCAAGAAAGAAATGGTTGAAGCTAATTTACGTCTCGTGATTTCTATCGCAAAAAAATATACAAATCGTGGATTGCAATTTCTTGACCTCATTCAAGAGGGTAATATTGGTTTGATGAAAGCCGTCGATAAATTTGAATATCGCCGAGGTTATAAATTTTCGACTTATGCCACTTGGTGGATACGTCAGGCAATAACGCGGTCAATTGCGGACCAGGCCAGAACTATTCGTATTCCAGTGCATATGATTGAGACGATCAATAAAATTGTGCGCACAAGCCGTCAAATTCTCCATGAAATTGGCCGCGAACCAACGCCGGAAGAACTAGCGTCGAAACTGTCTATGCCGCTTGAAAAAGTACGCAAGGTGATGAAAATCGCTAAAGAGCCTATTTCTCTTGAGACCCCGATTGGAGACGAAGAGGATAGCCAGCTTGGTGATTTCATAGAGGATAATAATGCTATTTTGCCGATTGATGCGGCTATTCAGTCTAACCTTCGCGAAACAACAACGCGCGTTCTTGCTTCTTTAACGCCGCGCGAAGAACGTGTTTTGCGGATGCGCTTTGGTATTGGGATGAACACAGATCATACCTTAGAGGAAGTCGGGCAGCAGTTTTCTGTAACACGGGAACGTATTCGTCAGATTGAAGCCAAGGCCTTAAGGAAGTTAAAGCATCCTAGCCGAAGTAGAAAACTCCGAAGTTTCTTAGATCAATAGTGAAGCCGCCTTCGGGCGGTTTTTTTATTTAATTCCGAGGTGATAGTTTGAAGCTCTTAGAAGCTTTTTTCTAACGGTACTAAACCGCCGTCTGATTCAAACTCAACGTTATACACCGCGTCTGCTAGGGCCAACCAGCTTCATTGTAGATAGCAATAGCTTGGGATTGGTTCTTGCCTAACTCGCCAACATTAAGCTGATCCTCTTTAAAGGTCCCCAATGCCTGAACAGCGGAAGAGCCGCTACCCAAGTCAACAATAGGATATTCATTATTGCCGTTTGCGAAGTAACGTTGGGCGCTTTCAGAGGTCAGATATTCTAAAAACCTTAGTGCGTTTTCTGGATTAGGCGCGTGCCGTGTTAGGCCTGCGCCGCTGATGTTGATATGGGTGCCGCGGCCACTTTGATTTGGAAAAATGATGCCCAAAGATTTGAATATTTCTTGCTTTTGAGGCTCATCCGATCTGGCATAGCGCGCCAAGTAATAAGTGTTCACGAGCGAAGCTTTGCAAATTCCAGCGGCTACCGCTTCGATTTGGCCTGAATCATTGCTTTGGGCTTTGCGAGCGAAATTAGACACCATTCCCTGTGCCCAGGCCTTAGCCTTCTCTGAGCCGTCATTGGCGATTATCGAAGAGAGTAGCGAAATATTGTAGATGTTTCCTGAAGACCGCATGCAGACGCTATTGTTATGCGCGGGCTCTGAAAGGTCTTCATATGTTTCTAGGCCTTCAGGTCGGCCCTTATCTTTATTATAAATCATCACGCGGGCACGTTTGGAGAGACCGTACCAAAGGCCTTGTGGGTGGCGTAAATGCGACGGGACCCGTCTTTCAAGGATGTCTGATGAAACGGGTTGTAATATCTCGTCTTGTTCGGCGCGCCAAAAAACACCCGCATCGACGGTTATCAGCAGGTCGGCAGGGCTCAAATCGCCCTCGCTTTTAATCCGCTCGAGCAGAGCATTAGATTTAGCTTCAATCCGGTTGACTCGGATGCCTGTCTGATCGGTAAAGTCGGAGTAGAGGCGCAAATCAGTATCATAGTGCCGTGAAGAATAAATATTGACGACGCCGTTGTTCTCTTCTTGCGCGCTGTTTTGGGCCTCATGATTGGTAGGGGCGCAGCTCACTAATCCGACAAGAAGTGAGCCCAAAATTAAAGATTTAATTGTCATAACAGTTTTCGCTAAATGAGAATAGTTCTCAACTAACTATCAGGTCAATTTATAATTTCAACTGTTTAACGCGGGAAGGCGACAATGCTTTTTGTACGGGGTACGAGGTCCACGCTTTGTCCCGCGGTCCATTCCGGCATAATGTCTACCTGAACGCTGTAATTCGAGCCTTTGGCTGTCTCTAGAGTGAGAAACTGAACTTGCCCTGTATTTCGCACATCTTTGATGAGCAGACCTGACTCATTCTTTACCTTGATTGGAGTGAGGCCTTTGGGACGTATGAAGAGGTTGACCTCGGGTCCTGATACAATACCTGCCTGACTGGTCAGGCAATCCATAGGCCAGGCCCCTATATCTGATATGACTTTACGATCTTTAATATGCGCCCTTATGGCAGTTCCATCGCTCGTTAGGCGGGCCACAGATAGGGATTTAGGAGAATGATAAATTTCGCTAGGTCTACCCACCTGAATTATGTGTCCTGTTTCCATGACGGCAATTTTATCGCTAATCTCCATGGCTTCTTCTGGGTCATGGGTGACAATAATTGAGATGCAATTTTGTAATTTCAAAAACTGCCTGATGTCTTCACGAAGCTGTCGCCTCAGAGCAATATCAATATTGGCAAAAGGTTCATCCATCAAAAGAACTTTCGGCGCGGGGGCTAAAGCTCTCGCAACCGCAATTCTCTGTTGCTGCCCACCTGACAAAGTATGCGGATAACGCTGTCCAAAATCCGGTAGTCCAATTTGATCAAGTAAATTTGCGACGACAGCTTTGTGGTCTGGCTTACGGTCTAATCCGAATGCGATATTCTCGCTAACGGTCATATGGGGAAATAACGCCCCGTCTTGAAACACGAGTCCTATTGGACGGGCTTCTGGGGCTGGACAATTGGAAGGCGAGGCGAGGCGTTTTTTGCCTAGCCATATTTCGCCGCCCTGTAACTTTAAGACCCCGGCGGCAATGTTTAGTAATGTTGTTTTTCCGCAGCCTGACGGACCGAGCAGGCAAAGAACCTCGCCCGCATGCGCGGTTAAATTTATATCATTAAGGGCGGCTGAGGTTCCATATTTATGGGAGATATTCTTAAATTCGAGGCCCATAAATTCTTATTAAAAAACTCTTTTGATGGTCATTTTCAAATGAGTTGTATAAGCCATCTATAAGAAAAGGCCAGTAAGGATAGCCATAAGATGAGATTATTAGCGATGCAGAAATCATCTGCCTTGACGGGCGTGATTATGGCTGCGGTAGCGCTTGTCTTGCTTTTGCCAGTTATCAGCGTAGGGCTCGCATTGTTCAATTCCTCGCCCTGGTCATCGAATTCTTCAAACTATCTAGGAAATACGCTTATTCTCATGGCTATGGTAGGCGTTTTAACGGCCTTAATCGGTGTATCCTGCGCTTGGCTTGTGACTATTTATGACTTTCCGGGGCGTAGGTGGCTATCTTGGGCTTTGGTTTTACCCATTGCGATACCTGCTTATATTAACGCCTATACTTATGCGGATTTACTGGAGTTTTATGGTCCCGTTCAGTCTTTTATAAGGTCGAGCTTTGGCTATGAGTATCAAGATTATTGGTTTCCATCGATCCGTAATTTGCCAGGGGCAACCATAACGTTGAGTCTTGTCTTATACCCCTATGTTTACCTGTTATCTCGCGCCGCTTTCCTAAATCAAAGCCAGTCACAGTGGTGGGCCGCGCGAAGCTTGGGGGCGTCATCCTCGGCGGCTTTTTTTAAAATAGCGCTTCCTAGCGCAAGACCGGCTATCGCCGGAGGCGTCGCCCTTGTCCTCATGGAAACGTTAGCGGATTTCGGCGTCGCAGATTTCTTCTCCGTGCAAACCTTCAGCGTCGGTATTTTTAGAAACTGGCTCATTCTAGGCAATAAAGGCGCGGCGTTAAAATTAGCCGCCTTAATGCTGATGTTCGTTTTTATCCTAGTTCTCTTTGAAACGGCGACACGCAAAGGTCAAACAGCAAGCCATGGCCGCAAAGCCGCGCAGACGGAGCGCTCACAATTAACTGGGCTTGGCCGTTGGGTGACCTGTCTTGTGTGTTTTATCCCCGTCCTTTTAGGTCTTTTAATTCCCGTTACGCGATTACTGTACCACGTGGTCTCAAAAGGCGACTCTTTTACGAGCGCTAATCTTGTGGGCTATCTTTCAAATAGTGTTAGTCTCGCCGTCATCGTTGGACTGGTTGTGATGGCGCTCGCGCTACTCTTAACGTGGGTCAAACATAACTACCCAACCAAATTGAATTTAATTTGGATGCGCCTTGCCACGCTAGGTTATGCCTTACCAGGCGCCTTATTGGCCGTCGGCTTGCTCGCGCCTTTGTCAGTGCTTGATCAAGGGCTTACTCAAAAATTGAAAACAGTTTTCGGCTGGGACGGCGGGCTTATATTGACCGGAACAATTATCGCGCTGGTCTATGCTTTGGTAATCCGGTTCTTGACGATTGCCTATAATGGTCTGGAGGCTGGCTTTAGCAATATACCCCGTTCGATGGATCACGCCGCAAGGTCTTTAAATGCAACACGGGGGCGACGAATGAGACGTATATTCTTACCCTTATTACGGCCTAGTTTGATATCAGTATTCATTCTGGTCTTTATTGATGTCATGCGAGAGTTGCCCGCCACCTTAATTATGCGGCCATTTAATTTTGATACCTTAGCGACCCGCGTCTACTGGCTAGCCAGTGATGAGCGTCTCCCTGAAGCCTCAACGGCGGCTTTGACGATAATTGGTATAGGGCTTGTTTCGACATTGATATTGAATGTCTTTCTTGTGAAAAAGACGATTTAATCCGTAAATTTCGCAAAAGTATAAAAAAGTGCCTCTACAATTATTCTTTAAATAGTGTAGCGCGAAAAAATAGTGTTGCTAGAAAGCAACACTTCAGATTAATCGT
>CAZJRU010000001.1:0-46020 GCA_964548315.1 uncultured Hellea sp. | reverse complement strand
AAACCAAAATAATCGCAATGGTTTCTTTGAAGCGGCGCATTTCAACCATGGCGGCGAATTTCGTATTCGCCATGGTCATACCCATAGCCGTCACAGCAAGAAGACCCGTTTCATCCGCCATAGCATTAGCAAGCACGTAGATTGCAAGAACCCAAGCCATAACAACCGGGGCTTTGAGGTATTCAGGAATATGTCCTCGGCGGAAAGCCCAGGCCAAACCATAGCCCGACACAATACCGATAACCGTTCCAAATACCGCCGCGAAACCCAGCTTACAAAAAACCCAAAACATCGACGCTTCAGTGAGTGAGAAGCGAATAAACTCATAGCCGCCAACCGCAAAGAGAGCCCCGAGGGGGTCATTGACAATACCCTCCCATTTCAAAACATTGGCTGGACGTGATTTTAGATGCGCCTGACGCAAAAGCGGCATGATTACGGTTGGGCCAGTGACAACGAATAAGCCCCCGACCATCGCGGATATATCCCAAGGTAAACCAACTATATAATGCGACGCGCAAGCTCCCAAAACCCAAGCTATCGGCGCGGCAAGTATGACCATGCGTATCACGGCATTACGCGCGTCTCCAAGATCCTTAAAGCTAAGCGTCATTCCCCCTTCAAAAAGGATAATAGCAACAGCCAGTCCAATCATTGGGCGGTAAAGGTCCGCAAAATCATTAATGGGATCAAGTTTAAAAAATTCAAGGCCATGCTCGATAGGCCCAGGTAAAGACATTCCCAAAAGCCAGCCAATAAGCGGGCCAAAGATTAAACCTGCGATGGCCATAAGAACAATAGCAGGACGTTGTATTTTCCATGCGAGCCATTGCGCGCCAATTCCGAGAAAGCCGATTAGAGCTATCTTGAATGGAAGCATATTTACTACATGATGAGCAGCATCGGCAGAAGCAGCCATAATTAAAACCTTTTATCGATTCTTGCTGGGGATTATCTAATCGTCAACGCGCATAATATCAAACCCGATATCATTGTTGCCGTAACTACCATTGTCATATTGATCTACGCGGCCCTCAAACCAATTCATCAAATGTGCGTAAATTTTCTCATAAAACTGGATGAGGTCTTCATCAGAAGGCGGCAGCATCAAATCTGCTTCGTTACCCTCATCAACGTGAATGTACATTTTATCGCCTTCTTTGCGGCATGTCAGGACTAGGCGCATAAAATCACCTTCCCCAGAGATATTAATCGCCAAACCAAAACTAATCGGTTCTAAAGGCAAAAACCCTTTGCCCGTAACCGAAAATGCCCCCGATCGGTAATTTTGAGCTGTGAAGGCACCCTGCGGGGGAACTAAAAAGACACATTGCTTCCCGCTTTCTAACCATTCGCACAATCCATCACGTATTTGTTCAGCAATCGATCTTATTTGTGCATAATTGTCGAAACTTCTGGCCCCATAGATTTTCGCTGCGGCAGAAATTAACGAGAGGCGGGAAGGTGACTTAGGCATAAAAATCTTTCTATCTTGACCGTAATATTGCCAGCTTACTGGCGGTTCTCCAAGGATAAATTTAGCCTCTTAAACTATAAGCCAATGATATCATAATCTCGCTGACAATTTTGTGTTACGTGTGACCATTCGCTATTTTTAACACGGCTTTGATGCCTCTGGTAAGAGACAGCCGAGTCAAAACACTCGAAAACCCCAAATTTTTGGGGATTATATTCGTCTTGTGATACGCGAAAGAAAATACATCCTTTTTCAGCTACGCTATCCTTTATGTGATGCGGCAATATATCCATGATCTTTTTAAGGTCATTTTTGGGGACATTAAAAACACCGCTCATCCATACACTATTCGGAAAGCCCTGTTCCTTTTTTAAAATTGCCATCAACCCTTTTCGATAAGTATCATATTGCGGGGCCCACATTAGCTCGTTTCGGGCGCGGTTTATATCAACCTTCTTCGTTTCAGTGTAAAAACTACGAGCCATGTCAGAAATTTGTGCGGAGTTATGATTGACTTGAGGCGGACGACCAAGATTTAACAAATCGGCCGAAAAATTGATGACATCTTGAGGCGGCGCGGGATGTCCATCAGCAACATTGTAAACTGTTACTGGGTTCGGACGTTCAATAGACTTTAGAACAAGGCTTACAATATCATCGACATGAATTCGGTTGACGACATGTCCTGCCTTAATAACAGCCCGAGCTTTGCCTTCGCGCAAGCGGCGAAAATTTGAGCGGCCTGGGCCATAAATACCTGCTAAACGAAAGACATGTACAGGTAGTCCTGTTTCCAGCCATTGAATCTCTGCCGCCGCTCTATTTTTTCCTCTCTGAGTTTTTGGCCTTAACAATTCATCTTCGTAAACCCACCCCCCTTTACGGTCCCCATAAACACTTGTCGCCGATAAATATCCGGCCCAGCGAATTTGGTTCGTCATTTCTTTTAAGGCGCCTTTGCAAGCATTTAAAAATGGGTCCCCTAAACTATCAGGCGGAATAGAGGAGAGAATAATTTCACTCCGGCCAAGGCTATCCACAAGGTGCTGCGTGAGGTGTCCTTTATATATAAGCGGCATTACCCCAAGGGTCTTAAGCTCTGCGGCTTTCGTTTCGCTGCGTGTTGTCGCCACGACCTCATAGCCCCGCGAAATAAGTTTTGGTATTATGGCCCGAGCGCAATAGCCTGCTCCAAGGAGAAGCGCTTGTTTTTTGTCTGTAATTTGTGACTGGGATTTAATGCTTATCGCCATTGCTGCTCTGGATGTGATTGGTTAGTTAGCTATATGCATTTATATAGACAACTCCTAGGGTTTTTGGGTTTGATAGCCCTATCATCTCCTCTCACCGCATATTCAGAAGATTTAACCAGTCAGTTTGATCAAAAACATCATGACTGTTTACAACGGATTGCCGAAGATAGTGAATTAGCCTTTGAGGAAGCTATGATTTGGGTGGATGATGGCGGCGGACGGCGGGCAAAACATTGTGTCGCTATGGCGCTTTACGCTCGGGGCCATGAGGCAGAGGCCGCCCATAGGCTAGACAATTTGGCCAAAGCCTCAGATGGCGGTACGTCTGAGATGCGAGCCGATTTCTTTAGTGAGGCCGCAAATTTTTGGCTTGTCGCAGAGAAGCCTGACAGGGCTTACAAATCTGCAACAGATGGTTTGACCTTAAAAGTCAATCATATCGACCTACGAATCGCGAGGGCTCGAGCTTATGCGATGTCGGGATATTATGAATATGCAGAAACTGACCTCACCTCCGTTTTAGTGTTTGACCCAAAACATGCAGCAGCACTGCGCTACCGCGCTGATACTAAATTTCAACAAGGCCGTTTAAACGAAGCTAAAATTGATATTGAAAACTCCCTCGCCTATGATTCAGCTTCGGTAGAAACTGCGCTTTTAAGAGGGCAAATCAACGAAGCGATACGCAAATCAAAATAAAATAGACCCGCGCTTAAACGCAATTAATTGAAAACAGCTATTTGACAATTAGCG
The DNA here is from genome assembly GCA_964548315.1 of uncultured Hellea sp. GTDB lineage: Bacteria > Pseudomonadota > Alphaproteobacteria > Caulobacterales > Maricaulaceae > Hellea. Next base: position 42,537 of record CAZJRU010000001.1, on the reverse strand, counting down.
TTGCTGTTATAAGGCGTGGTCATGCTGGATTTACGTCCTGTTTTTTTTGTTATTGGCCTAATGATAGCCGCCCTAGGGATAGCTATGTTTGCCCCTATGGGTGTCGACCTGGCCTATAATGACAGGTCTTGGCGCGCTTTTGGGATTTCGGGCATTTTGACGACGCTATTAGGCGCGGCGCTTGCTCTCGCCACTTACACCCCCAAACCAAACCTTAGAGCGCGCGGCGCTTTTCTTTTAACGGTTTTAAGCTGGGTGGCTCTGTCTGGGTTTGCTGCCTTCCCATTCATGCTTGATCCTATGAACCTTACTTTGACAGACGCTATGTTTGAAGCGACGTCAGGTATTACGACCACAGGGTCAACAATCCTAACGGGGCTAGATGATATGCCCAAGGGCGTTTTATTATGGAGGGCAATTCTACAATGGATTGGCGGCATAGGTATCATTGTGACAGCCATGGCCATTCTTCCGATGCTGAAAGTCGGGGGGATGCAGCTCTTCCGTCTTGAGTCTTCAGATATGGGCGAGAAAATTCTACCCCGTGCCGCCTCTCTCGCTGCGGGTATCGGCGGCATATATGTTGCCTTAACACTTTTATGCATGTTCGGGTATATGGCGACGGGCATGAACGGTTTTGACGCGGCGGCCCATGCCATGACGACTTTAGCAACGGGGGGATATTCTACATCAGATGCATCGATGGGCGGGTTTGCGGATAATGGCGCAGATCTTGTGTGCATTGCTTTTATGCTCGCCGGAGCTATGCCCTTTGGAATTTATCTATTGTTAGTGACGCGCGGGGATTGGCGTGCCCCCTTTATGGACTCTCAAGTCAGAGGGTTTGTAGCGACTATTTTTATTTTAATTGCAATGATGAGTATTTATCTGTGGTTAAGTTCGGAAATGGCGCAATCAAGAGCCTTACGTCAATCGGCATTTAATGTCGTCTCCATCGTCACAGGAACAGGATACGCCACGACGGATTATAATGCTTGGGGCCCATTTGCGATGGCGGCCTTTTTCCTTTTCATGTTTATCGGCGGGTGCGCGGGCTCTACGGCCTGCTCGATAAAAATATTTAGATACCAAGTCGCGTTTGAAGCCCTTCGGGGTTACCTCTTTAAAATGCCGCGGCAAAACACGGTTGTACCTCTAAGATATGGCGGAAAGCCATTACCAGAAGCCGTCGTTTACTCGGTTATGAGTTATTTCTTCTTGTTTTTTATGACCTTTGCGGCAGTCGCTATAATTTTAACGCTCATTGGCATTGATCCTATAACGGCTTGGTCGGGCGCGGGGAGCGCCGTTGCGAATGTCGGACCGGGCCTTGGAGATATAATTGGACCTGCAGGAACTTATGAAGCTTTGTCTAATCAAGCAAAATGGGTGCTACTGATAGCTATGATCATCGGCCGCCTCGAAATTGTAACGGCTTTAGTTATCTTAACGCCAGCTTTTTGGCGCGTTTAAAGAGCCGCTAACTCAAAAACATAATCGGTATCGCAAAATTCACAATTGGCTTCAATTTCACCATTTTCCGCCATGTCTTCTAAAGCCTTGGCGTCAAAAGATTTCAAAGTATTTTTTAAACGGGTTCGTGAACAGGTGCATTTGGCTTCAACGGATGTGGTTTGAATGGCCCGAACGCCGTCCTCGTGAAACAACCTGTATAATAACGTATTTGATTCAAGATTAGGGTCTATTAATTCTTCGTCCGAAACGGTTCCAAATAAGGACTTTGCGGTTACCCATGCATTTTTTGTATCGCCTCTTAACTCATCATCAGCGATTTTTTGAATCATAATCCCGCCGCCGCGCCAGGACATTGACTGCCCCGGAGTTTGTACCTGGCCGCAAGCTAATCGAATATGGGTCGGGACTTGTTCTGATTGCGCAAAATAATGTTCTGCGCATTCCGATAAGCGCTCGCCTTCAATCGCGGCGAGCCCTTGATATTGATCCATCTTGGCGCCTTGGTCGATCGTCATCGAAAACGTCCCCCCGCCCAATAAAGTTTGGGCGCCGGGGTTTCGGTTATCCAATTTGATATCTTTCAGGCTTTCTTCATCCCACCGCGCATATCCGCGAATAGCCCCATCCGTTGTGCAATCAGCTAAAAGTAAGCTGATAGCGCCCTCATTTGTGCCATGGCATTGAATAAGAAGGCGGCCTTTAAACTTAAGGGATAAGGCCACAATTGCGGCCAATGTCATAGCTTCACCTAAAATTCCGGCAACGATTTCAGGATATCGTGTACCGATCGCTTGATTTAGCGCATCGCCCAATCTGATTATCCGGCCCCTTACGGGTTGACCGTCTAATTGGAAAACCGTGACATGGTTATCTGTGTTATCATCTAGCAGGCTCATGGCTGGCAGATGGGGTATGGCGCGGAAAACCGCAAGTCTTAAAGCTATATCTTTTGGTCGAACTCGCCAATTTCATCATGTTTGGATAAACGTTTCTCAATTTCGCGAAACATACCAATCATATTGTCTTCGGATGCTGGGCTTTCCACAACAACAACAAGGTTAGGCGTGTTGGAACTTGCGCGCATTAAGCCCCAAGTCCCATCTTCAAGTGTCATACGAACACCGTTGACCGTATTAACATCAACAATTTTCTGTCCTAAAATTGTCATGCCTGCCGCAGCATCTTTTTGGACATCTTTGATAATTCTATCAACCACACCATATTTCTCTTCATCTGCACAGTAAGGCGACATCGTAGGGCTTCCCCATGTTTTTGGGAGCGCTCGGCGTAAATCCGCCATAGATTTATCTGGGTTTCGATCCAACATTTGCAAAATGGCAATTGCTGACGTTAGGCCGCAATCATAGCCTCTTCCAATTGGCTTATTGAAAAAATAGTGCCCAGACTTTTCAAAACCAACTAAGGCATCAAGTTCTTTAGACCGTCTTTTAATGTAAGAATGGCCTGTTTTGTAATAATCTGTTTTCGCCCCATTTTTTAACAAAACGGGGTCCGTCATGAATAAGCCTGTGGATTTCACATCGGCGACAAATTGCGCATTTGGATACAGCGCGGATAAATCTCGCGCTAACATGACGCCAACCTTATCAGCAAATATTTCTTCGCCTTCATTATCTACCACGCCGCATCGATCCCCATCACCATCAAAGCCGAGAGCAACATCGGCCTTATGTTCAAGGCAACTATCGCGCATAGCGTGAAGCATTTTCATGTCTTCTGGGTTTGGGTTATAGTTCGGAAACGTATAATCAAGGTCGCACTCTACGGCGACAACCTCTGCGCCTATACCGGTTAATACCTCTTCAGCAAAAGCTCCAGCGGTACCGTTACCGCAAGCCGCAACGACTTTAATTTTATTTTTAAGCTGAACACCTTTGACCAAATCGTCGATGAAAGCCTGACGCACGCCATCAACATATTTATACGAGCCCCCTGCCCTAACGCGGCTTTGAGTCCCAAGTACGATTTCTTTTAAACGGCTCATTTCATCTGGGCCAAACGTCAACGGAGGCTCAATTCCCATTTTAACGCCTGTCCAGCCATTTGAGTTATGACTCGCTGTGACCATAGCAACACCAGGGCAATCAAGATGGAATTGTGCGAAATAGGCTGTCGGGGAAAGCGCAAGTCCAATATCCAACACCTCAATACCCGCATTCATAAGGCCCAGCATCAAAGCTTGTTTTATACCTAAGGAATAATGCCGAAAATCATGGCCAACAGCTATCTTAGGGTCGACGCCCCGCTCATACATTAGCGTGCCCAGGCCCTCTCCTAAAGCTTGGACGCCATATAGGTTTAATTCCGAAGCCCTCTCATCACCTGGTAAGCCAAAATACCAACGCGCGTCATATTCTCTAAAACCAGTAGGTTTTATTAATGGTTGCGTTTCAAACTCAATCGTGTTTGTCGCTATAGAAGGCTTAGGCGTTCGGTTATTTAATTTTGTCATGGGGGGCACTCACATCTTACTATCGATGTCATGCCTCATAAAGCTTAAGACTTAAGGTTTTATGATAATTTGAAAATAAACGACTATTAGTGTTTAGCTTTAGACTTGTTCTTGAAAGCGTCTACGGCCTCAAGTCCAGCTGTCTCAGACGTCCCGCGAATCTCGGCCTCTTTTTGGGCCCATAACCGCTTCTGATACTTATTAGATAGGATATCCGTAATCACCAAAACCCCAACAACAAGATAGAAGCTTGATTTACTCATTGCGTCAATCGGGAAGCCAAAGAGTTTAAGATGAGCTAAATGAGCCCCTTCAGTGACTAATAATACGCCGACAAGAAATAAGATGAACAAACCAAGGACTTCATACATGCGGTTTTTCTTCAAAAATTCTGTTACGGCATCGGCCATAAAAATCATCGCTAGGCCTGAAATTACAATGGCGATAACCATGAGGGGAACCTGATAGGTTACCGTTCCATCCGCTGTTTTTTCGGAGGCAATCGCCATTGCTGATAATATAGAGTCCACTGAGAAAACCAGATTCATTAAAACAATTAAAGCAATCGCTTTAGTGACTGAACGTCTGCCCGATCCTTCCGAATGTTCTATATGGTCAACCGCCAGCAAATGATGAATTTCTTTGACAGCCGTATAAATAATGAACCCACCGCCCACCAAGGTTACAAGGGCCTGCATTGTAAATTCACCTTCGATGAATTTCTGGATATGAACATTAAAAAGCGGTTCCGCCAAATAACCGAATAACCCAACAATTATAAAGAGAAGGACAATCCGGAATACAACAGCGATGCCAATGCCCCATTGCCGAACTTTTTTAGCGTCTTTTGGATCGCCGACTTTGTTACTTTCGATCGCGATATATAAAAGGTTATCAAACCCCAGCACCGCTTGAAGCAAGATAAGCATAAATAGGGTAAATAAGGCTTCGATTGTAAATAGGTCTGCCACCTAAATCTCCATAAAGTTTCTAAGGTTGTAATCTGATTTGGATGAAAAAGAAAAGATAGAAAATATAGCTATCGTAGACCTACATTTTTAGCTTCTTAATCAGCAGTTCTAATTGAGCTGAAGTTTTATATTTTAAGCGCAATTCCCCGCCTGGTCCTTTGTGTCTTAAATCCGTTTTTAACCCAAGAATATCGGATAATTCATTTTCGACGTTACGAGTGTCTGCATCTTTTCGGTGAGGAATTTTTGTTTTTTGGTCATCTGCAGCTTTTATACGGCGAACCCAGTCTTCGGCCTCCCTAACCGATAAGCCCTTTTGAACAATGGCCTCAGCGAGTTCGGCGGGATCAGGAGCCGCAATGATTGCCCGGGCATGTCCCGCGGTTATTTGGCCTTTTGCAAGATAGGTTTGAGCCCGCTCCGGCAATGTTAAAAGACGGAGCATATTTGTAACATGCGGACGAGATTTCCCAACCGCTCGCGCAATATCTTCCTGCGTGCGTTTAAATTGATCAGATAACGCCTTATAAGCTTGAGCTTCCTCAATCGGATTTAAATCAGCTCGCTGTACATTTTCAACGACGCCTATTTCTAAAACTTCTTGATCCGATAATTTACGAATAAGGACAGGCATGGCGTCAAGCTGCGCTTTCAAAGCCGCTTGCCAGCGCCTTTCACCCGCAACAATCTGGTATCGGGCCTTTTTGCTGCTACCTTGTTCGGATAATGGCCTAACTAATATGGGCTGCAAAACGCCCTTATCTTTAATGGATTGCGTGAGCTCTTCGAGTTTTTCAACATCAAAATATTTACGGGGTTGTTCAGGATTGCGCTCAAGTTGATCTATACTGACATAAGTCACACCATTAGATCGCGGTGTATCGGAAACCAAAGGCTCTACTGTTTGATTAGGTATAGGCTCAGCAGCTTCTTGATCATTATTTTTATTGTCATCTAAAACATTAGACACGCTAACATCCGACATTAAGGCTGACAGGCCTCGGCCTAGGCCCCGCTCCTTCATTTTCTTATCTGATTTCTTAACCATATCTCTAACCTATTGATATATATGATAAATTTAGTTTGTTCTTGAATGTCGTGATAGCATTTCATTGGCTAACGCCATGTAAGCCTTAGACCCCGCGCAATTTCGATCATACATCAAAACCGGTTTCCCAAATGAAGGCGCCTCAGCAATTCGGACGTTACGCGGAATGATAGTTTGAAAGACGGCCCGTCCCAAATGCTTTCGAACATCCGCCGCCACTTGCGCAGATAGGCGGTTACGCGGATCATACATAGTGAGCATAACGCCATCGATGACAAGATCAGGATTGATGCGGGCCTTAGCCATTTCAATAGTCTGTAGAAGTTGGCTTAATCCCTCTAGGGCAAAAAATTCACATTGAAGCGGGACCAATACCGAGCGAGACGCGGACAAAGCATTCACCGTGAGCAAATTGAGTGATGGCGGACAATCCACTAAAATATAATCATAGAGCGCTGTGTCATTTTCAATGGCCTCACGCAAAATCGTTGTGCGCCCTGCCCTATTCCCAATCTCAATTTCAGCGCCTGCAAGATCTGCATGAGACGGAATAATATTTAAACCCGGTACACTGGTTTCCAAGGTCGCCTCTGAGAGCTTAGCGCCGTCGACCAAAATATCATAAATTGTTATATCACGTGATGACCTCGGAATTCCTAGGCCTGTCGCGGCATTGCCTTGCGGGTCCATATCTATGAGCAAGACTTTTTTACCCTTAAGAGTCAGAGCCGCCGCTAGATTTATCGCTGATGTAGTTTTCCCAACGCCGCCTTTTTGATTTACGACAGCGATAATTCTTGTTTTATTGGGCATCAATGCTCCGGCTATCTTGGGGTCAAGTCTGTGATTTTAAGAATGCGTCCCGTTGAAGACGACAGGCTTGGGGCTGTTTCCACGTTATAATTCCATATTTTATTAGCCTGCGTCAATTCTTGGTCAACATTCTGACCCTTCAAAAACAAGCCGATCGTATCATTCCCCCAAAAAGGCTGTGCATAATTCAAAAGCCGATCAAGTGGCGCAAAGGCTCTTGCGCTAATCACATCATAAATGGCGGGGTTTATTGTTTCAGCACGCTCTGACGTCGCAGTGGCCGATAAGCCCAATTCTCGAATAACGGCTTTTAAGAAACTCGTCTTCTTTCCAGCCGATTCTACCAAAGTGACATGATAAGCGTCAGCTCTCTGTTTTGCTGCAATCGCTAAAGCTATTCCGGGAAACCCCGCCCCTGATCCTAAATCAATATAGGCTTTAGCAGTTTTGGGAACAAACTGCGTAATTTGCCAGCTATCTAAAGCATGCCTGAGCCAAAAGTCTTCCAAGTCCGACATGGATACGAGATTGATTTTCTTATTCCACTTTAACAAAAGCTGATACCACCGTTGATAATCCAGCATTGTTTCACGTGAAACATTTGTATCCCGCAGGAAATCCGCTTCCGAATAGGGCATTAACCCGCTTTTCGGAGGTGAGCTAAAACCGCCGTTAAAGCGCCGGGCGTAACGCCTTCTATACGCGCAGCCTGGCCAAGTGTTGCAGGACGCACGTTTTCTAGCTTGCTCCTCACCTCATTGGAGAGGCCTCCAATGCCAGAATAATTTAGTCCCTCTGGGATACGTAATCCCTCATCTCTTTGAAATGCGGCGATATCTCTGGCCTGACGTTCAATGTACCCCGAATAAAGCGCTTCTGTTTCAAGATACTCCTTCGCGTATTTCGGTAAATCCGTGAGCTCGAGCCAAATTGGTTCCAGATCTTCAATCCCAATGTTCGGATAGGCTAATAAATCCAAGACGCTGCGTTTTACCCCGTCTTGATTAACTTTGAGGCCTTTTTTCTTTAAATTATTGGGGGTGTCTTGCAGCTCAGCCCCTAAAACCTTGGCTTTTTGGAGGTTTTCCTTTTTAATAGCGTAAGACGCAGCTCTCTCTGTCCCGATAGCGCCAATAGCCATACCAAGCTCCGTGAGGCGTTGATCTGCATTATCCGCCCTCAATAGCAGCCTATACTCCGCGCGGCTTGTAAACATGCGGTAGGGCTCTGTAACGCCCTTTGTAATAAGGTCATCAATCATCACGCCGATATAAGCTTGGCTACGGTCTAAGATGAAGGGCTCAGACCCCGCGGCCGCAAGAGCGGCGTTAAACCCAGCAATAACGCCCTGGGCTGCGGCTTCTTCATACCCCGTTGTCCCATTGATTTGGCCAGCTAAATATAAGCCAGGCAAGCGGCGCGTTTCCAAAGTTACCCTTAACTCTCGAGGGTCAACATAATCATATTCTATCGCATAACCATAACGCTTGACCTTGATGTTCTCCAATCCTTTGATTGTGCGCATAAAAGCATCCTGAACATTTTCTGGAAGAGATGTAGAAATGCCATTTGGATAGACCGTGTCTCCGTCAGGATTACCCTCTAAACCTTCAGGCTCTAAGAAAATTTGATGGCGGTTACGATCCGCAAACCTGACAACCTTATCTTCTACTGAAGGGCAATAACGCGGCCCTTTTCCAGAAATTCCGCCGCCGTAAAGTGCTGATTTCTTTATATTTTCACTTATAACGCGATGCGTTTCTTCATTTGTATGTGTAATCGCGCAGGAAACTTGAGGAACAGTTATTTTATCTGTGAGAAATGAAAAGGGGACAGGCAGATCATCAGCGTCTTGTTTCTCAAGCGCCTCCCAATCAATTGATGCCTTGGATATGCGGGCCGGCGTCCCGGTCTTGAGCCGCGCAATTTTAAAGCCTAGGCCATATAGTCTATCAGCCAGCCCAATAGCTGGCGCGTCTCCATATCTACCCGCAGGCGTGCGCTCATGCCCAATATGTATCTCCCCTCTTAAGAAGGTTCCTGTTGTCAGAATAACCCGTTCGGAAAAATAGTCTTCGCCGTCTGCGTCCGTAACCCCAATGACTCTGTCGTTTTTGACAATCAGATCATCGACAGAGGCTGCCTTAAGCGTCAAATTATCATACTCACTTAGAATAGCTTGCATTGATTGCTTATAAAGCCAGCGGTCTGATTGGGTTCTTGGCCCTCTTACGGCAGGACCTTTAGATCTATTTAACAGACGAAACTGTATACCTGATGCATCAGCAACCCGCGCCATAACACCATCTAAGGCGTCTATTTCTCGAACAAGGTGGCCTTTGCCAAGCCCCCCAATTGCTGGATTACATGACATTTCACCGATAGAGCCAAGTTTATGGGTCAGCAATAGCGTCTTTGCGCCCAGACGCGCAGACGCGGCCGCAGCGTCACACCCCGCGTGGCCCCCGCCTATAACTATGACATCCCATGTCTTTGGCATATCTGCTCCATATGTTTCACGTGAAACATAATTCGTTGATTAATTACACTGTGCGCGCCTATAGCGCTGCCAGGTTATTATGTCGATAGTTCAGTTAATGACATGAAACATGATAGATGTTTCACGTGAAACATTACTTCCCAACACAAAATCTGGAAAATATCCGATCAAAAACTGCTTCAATATCAACCTCTCCCGCCAATTCCTTCAAGGCCGTCAAGGCGGTTCGAATATCATCACCCGCAAGTTCAGGCGCGTCAGCTAGGTGCGTTAGAGCATAACCTAACGCTTGATTTGCTCGCTCAACGCAATCACGATGCCGGGCTCTCGTGAGGCCAGCGTCTTGGCTTGGACTAAACATCTCAATGACGCGCCGTTCTAATTCATCCCGAAACGCCTCAAGGTTTTCACCCGTCACCGCGCTAACATAATAATGCTTAGGCCTGAGGGCAGGGGGCACGGGTAAAGTCCCAAGATCAACCTTATTCACGAGAACGAAATCTAACTCAGATAATTTAGATAAAGCCGTCATATCCCAACCGGCCTTCGTGCTGTCCTGTACATAAACGCGGATATCGCTCTCTTGCGCCCTTACTTTCGCGCGCCTGACACCTTCAGCCTCTATAACGTCACTTGTGTCGCGAAGCCCCGCCGTATCTGACAACCGCACAGGTAGTCCGCCCAAGTTCAGCTGTACATCAATAATATCACGTGTTGTTCCCGCAATATCAGATATAATTGCAGCGTCTCTATCCGCTAAGTAATTGATAATACTCGATTTTCCGGAGTTTGGGGCCCCAATTATCGTAATATCCAATCCAGACCTCACGCGTTCTCCCCGGTGAGCGCCCAACAAACTTTTTTGCATGGAAACCATGACATCATTTAAGTACGGGTAAGCTTTATGAGACAGGCTGTCGGGGATATCCCCTTCATCAGGAAAATCAATTTCCCCTTCAATCTGTGCTAAGGCGTCTAAAAGACTCTCCCGCCATGCATTATATAAGTCACGCAATCCGCCTTGCATTTGCCGCATGGCTTGTTTGCGCTGGCCTTGCGTCTCCGCGTCAATCAGATCGGCCAAGCCTTCAGCTTCTGTTAAATCCATTTTATTGTTCTCAACAGCGCGGCGCGTAAATTCCCCCGCCTCTGCTTGACGACAATTCCTTTGCAATAAAGCCATCGCAAGCGCTTCTATTACCGCCGGGCTGCCGTGAACATGAAACTCCACGCAGTCTTGCCCTGTAAAGCTTTTGGGCGCAGGCATCCACAAAACAAGCGCCTCATCAATCATACCGTCGCCATCATATAATTTTTTCAAGCTCGCATAACGTGGCAACGGACGTGCTTTTTTTATAAGGCTATCTAAAACCTTCCCCGACGCTTCCCCGCTGACCCGAAAAACGGACACACCGGCACGGCCAGGCGCCGAACTTAGGGAAAAAATTGTATCACGAGATAAAGCCATCATAGTGCCTTTATCTCCCCTTTTTGTTTATGGAAAGCCTGATAAGATAAGACCAATGCGTTATCTGACTTATCTCCTGCCTTTATTATTGATTGCCTGTGGTGTTCAGCCGCCAAAGCTGGACGGCCCCTTACCGCCTTTAACCAAACAACTTAGCTGCTTGCCCAAAGAAGCCGCTCTTATTTCAGCGCACCGCGGAACCTCAAGAGGAACCTCCTATGCTGAAAACTCCATTGAAGGCCTTAATTATCTTTTAGACAAAGGATATCTCATGTCCGAAATTGATGTCTCTCGCCTTAAGGACAATACGCATATTTTATTTCATGACGGTGTTTGGGAAGAGGGCTCGACAGGTAAGGGGGTTGTCGCAGCGACAAGCTGGGACGAAGCCAGCAAATTTATTTTAAAAGATACGCAGTCAAGGTTTACCTCACAACGTATCCCAAAGCTTGAAGATTACCTTATAGCAGCCAAAGACCGCGCTTATCTTGAAATCGATTTTAAAAGTAGCGCGAACTATAATTATGTGATCGACCTCATTCGGAAGCTCGAGATGAGCAAACAGGTCATCCTCATTTCTTATAATCCGGGACAGGCTAAAAAACTTTCTCGGCTAGCGCCAGAGATGCTCATTTCAATTTCCACCCAAAAATCGCGTGACGCGTTAGGGTACCCGCCAGGCCAAGCAGCGGCATGGGTTAGCAAGGGGATGAATGACACGACATTAATCCGGCGCCTTAATGAAAATAATATTCCTATTTTAGGAAAGATCGGTCACGAATGGAGCGAGAGCAAAGCGCGAATCGCAGATGTTCTCGTGACCGATTACGCCACAGAACATCGGCCTATAACCGGATTAACGCGGGGTAACCGCCAAGCCTACATAGACTGTATGGGTTCCTAAGAATGAGGCGAAGCTCGACGCCAATACCGATTCCAAATCATGTCATCGCCCAAAGACGCAATAAAATTTTGGTGGGATTTGAGTTCCTCTTCTGACAACAAAGACTGCAACTGTGTAGGCCGGGGTTTGTATTGCGTTAAGGCCTTTATATTTGACGAACTTACACTATTGACTTCAAGTCCTAATGAACGCGCCCGCCCCCCGTTTAACTGCAAATAAACTTCAGCCAATAATTCAGAGTCAATTATCGCCCCATGTTTATTGCGAGAGGATAATGATACGCCGAAGCGTTTACAAAGGGCATCAAGAGACGCTGGTGAACCCGGAAACTTTTCGCGCGCAATCTGCAATGTGTCAGTAAAGCGGTTTCTTAATATTGGCGTAAAGCCCGCGCGGTCCAACTCCGCATTCACAAAGCCCCGATCAAAATCCGCATTATGGGCCACTAATTGGCTATCCCCAATAAAATCCAAAAAGCCCTGCGCGGCGTCTTCGAAAAAAACGCCATTTTCAATCAGGAACTCTTGCGTCAATCCCGTAATTTCCGTGACTTTCTCTGGAACAGTTCTGCGAGGGTTAATATAAGCATGAAACTGTTTACCGGTCGGCAGGAAGTCTATGATTTCAACACAGCCAATTTCCGTTATCCGGTCATCACCCTTGGCATCAAAGCCGGTGGTTTCCGTATCAAATACTATTTCCCTTTTACCGCTCATGTAATGCTTTATCCCGTATTTTTCTCAATAGGGAATGAACCTGTTCTCTCGCATTTTCTAGCCCCATATCAGTAAAAATAAGTGTATCAGCACGTTTTCTTTTTATTGCGTCAGGCATTTGTTTAGATAGTAGAACTTTAAATAGCTCTTCTGTCATACCCTCGCGGGATAAAACTCTCGCGCGCTGTATCTTTGCTGGCGCGGTGACGACAACAATATGATCTACAAATTTATCTAGCCCTGTTTCAAATAACAGGGGAACATCTAATATGGTTATATCAGCCGCTTTATTATCCTCAAAAAACTGTGTCCTTTTATTGCCGACGAGAGGATGAATAAAGCTCTCCAAAACCTCAAGCTGAATAGGGTCTTCACGCATATATCTGCCCAGAACGCCTCTATCTATTGCGCCTTCTTTAATAGCGTCGGGAAATACAGCCCTAATAATTGGAACGGCCTCTCCGCCTTTTTCATAAAGATCGTGAACGGCTCTATCTGCATCAAATACTGGGCAGCCAGCCTCTTTAAACATGGCTGCCGTTGTTGATTTGCCCATCCCGATCGACCCCGTAAGGCCAATGGTTATCACGCTTTGGCCCCAAGTTCATTCAAGAGTACTTCGGTCGGGTCTAGGCTTTCGTCAGGCAATTGCCCGTAAAAATATTTAAAAGACGGTCTCGCCTGAGCTATCAACATTTCCAGACCCCCTAAGGTCTCACATCCCATCGCTTTCGCATTTTTTAAAAACTCAGTTTCGCGCGGGGTATAAATAAGGTCATAAACAAAGCAGCTTTGTTTAATCCCAGACAGATCTAAATCCAGAGGGTTTTTTCCGCCCATACCCCCCGCGCTTGCGTTAACAATAAGCCCCGAATTGCTTAACGCGAGCTCACGTTGTTCCCACGGTATATTATATATGCTGGGTACATTTGCAGAGGCCGCTATAATTTCCGAGGATTGATCATTTCGGCCACAAATCCTAATTTCTGGAACGTTAAGTGATAGCAGCGCCCCTATAACAGCTTTAGCGGCTCCGCCCGTCCCAATCACAAGCGCGGACATATTGGCAAGACTGCTCCCCCCAACTCGCTTTATTAAAGGCGCGGCAAAACCTTCCATATCTGTGTTATGCGCAATCAAAAGCCCCGACTTTTTGTACAAGCAATTTGCAACACCTAGTTTAAGCGCGTCAGAACTATGCTCATCGGCTGATTGAAACGCTAATGACTTTAAAGGTAAGGTGACATTTACACCCGTAATTGATGTCTGTTTCAAACTCTCAAATGCTTTTACCGCGTTGTCTGGCCTTACAGCGAAACGCACATAAGCGCCCTTTATCCCTAGAGCTTTGAGCCAAAAATTATGAATCGTTGGAGACAAGGAATGATGAATCGGCCAGCCGCATACTCCCGCGAGTTTCATGACACCGCTCATGTCGCTAAGGCTCCTCTTTCACGTAGGAAATCTAAAACCGGAAGAAGAGATAACCCCAAGATAGAAAAGAAATCACCGTCAACTTTTGAAAACAATTGAGACCCTCTACCTTCAAAGCGGTAACCACCAACGGACTGAAGCACCGTTTCTCCTTCGGCTTCCAGATATTCATCGACAAACTCTTCAGAAAATTCTCTCATTTCTAACTTTGTCTTCGAGATATATCTCCAAATCGCATGACCGGCCTCACTTATAACCACAGCCCCAATAAGATAATGGGTTTTGCCCCTCATCATCATCAACCTTTTTTTAGCCTCGTCTAACGACACTGGCTTATCATAAAGCTCTCCGTCCATCGTCATAATTTGATCCGCCCCGATAACTAACCCTGGGTTTTGAGCACTTACGCGGACTGACTTAGCTTCTGCTAGGGCATCAGCTATATTTCTTACGGAAACCCCTTCATTTAATAAGGACGACTTAATAGCCGCTTCATCAACAGCTTTTGTAATCACGTCAAACTCTATACCTGCGTTAGCCATCAGCTCTCGCCTAATTAGGCTCCCTGACGCTAGAATAATTTTTGGCCCCATTATGACTCGTTTCTATTTTTGTAACTTTTTATAATCAGCGCTGAGGTTTCTTCAATCGACTTACGGGTCACATCGATAACTTTGTAGCCCTTCTTTATAAACATCCTTTTAGCTTGCCGCATCTCATCTCTTACACGGTCAACATCAATGTAATCGGTTTGCTCATTTTGCCTTAGCCCCATTAACCTCTGCTCCCGAATTTGTACTATTCGGTCCGGTGATGCAACAAGACCTACAATAAAAGGGTCTTTAAAATTATCTAATATTGTGGGCAAAGGCGCATTGGGAACTAGCGGGATATTCCCAGCTTTAAAGCCCCGGTTTGCCAAATAAATGCAAGTCGGCGTCTTTGATGTCCGGCTAACACCCAGTAAAATTATATCTGCGTTTTTAAGACCTTGAACGTTTTGACCATCGTCTTGCGCCATCGCAAAATCCAAAGCTTCTATCCTATTATAATACTCCGCATCTAACGTTCTTTGGGCCCCGACTTCACTAATCATCGAAGCCCCTAAATATCTCCCCAAAACGGACAAAGTTGGGTCCAAAATAGAAATAGCAGGTATATTAAGTTTCGCGCACCGCGCTTCTAACATTTTACGCCGCGTATCATTCACTAAAGTATAAAGAACTATTCCAGGTTTGGTTTCTATATCAACCAAGGTTTTCTCAAGCTGATCTTCACTTCGAACTAAGGTATGCAAATGCTCTAAAGCTGTTGCATTTCGAAATTGAGCCGTTGATGCTTTCATCATCGCAACAAGTGTCTCCCCTGTCGAATCCGATACCAAATGCACGTGGAAATATATTGAAATATTTTTATTTCGCTCAGTCATAATCCTAACCAGAAATATCTAGATATAAAAATCAATTCACACCTTTGTCTTCGCTTAATTGATAAATCTAAAGCTGGGCTTAAAAATTCAATTTATCAACATATAATACACATGGTATAACTCCGTAACTTATACAGGTAAAACCGATGATAAAAAAATAATCCCCTTTATTATTCAGATTTATACCGGATTTTATATAGCGAAAACAGACATATAAATAAAATCATACACCCTTAGTCACACATCTAATCATACCTAACAAAATATAAATTACTAAGAAAAGTCACATGGAACAATCAAAGCTATCCAATTATCCAGAAATTCACTTTTCTATCACTATCACTCTTTAATAAAAAAATATAAGGACGAGGAAATCATACACAATATTGGTACAAAAATTGACATCCAACATTCTTCAAGTTTTAAACGGTAATACCTTAGTAACGCCTCCTATATGGATGATGCGTCAAGCCGGCCGTCATTTACCAGAATATCTTGCAACTCGTAAAACAACTAAAAACTTTATTGAATTTTGCCTAACGCCAACTAAAGCTGCAGAGGTAACACTACAACCTGTAGACCGATATGATATGGATGCCGCCATATTATTCGCAGATATTTTGCTTATACCAATAATATTAGGAACTGATGTTAGCTTTCAAAAAGGCGTTGGTCCCATTTTGTCTCCTATCTCAACAAAGCAAATATCTAAATTTACAAAAGATTTTAATTTAGATAAAATATCGTCTGTATTTGAAACCGTTAGTTTAGTTCGAAAATCATTGGATAAAAATAAAGCTCTTATTGGATTTTGCGGAGGACCATGGACCGTGGCTACCTATATGATTGAAGGTCAGGGATCACCAAAAAAAGAAATCGCGAAAAGATTCGCTTATGAAAATCCGCAAGCTATGGACGATTTACTTGAAGCTTTGGTTATCACCAGTGCGGATTATTTAATAGGGCAAGCCAAAGCTGGTGCAGATGTTTTAAAGATATTTGAAAGCTGGGCTGAAGGTTTAACACCAGAGTTATTTGAAAAATTAGTTATCCGTCCAACAAAGAAAATAATATCATTGGTTCGGCAGGCCGGTGTTCAAAAACCTATTATAGGATTTCCAAGAGGGGCTGGTCTGAATACATTTGATTATGCAAAACAAACAGGTGTTACGGCTTTGGCCTTAGGAACTGATATACATATGGCAAAGATAAGATCGCAAATTCCTAATGATATGCCATATCAAGGGAATTTAGATCCGCTTGCGTTAAGAATAGGCGGTAATGTTTTAAAACAGGCTGTTCAAAATGTTTTAGATACTGCCACTGGTCCTCATATTTTCAATTTAGGGCATGGCGTTATGCCGGATGTTAAAATAGAAAATGTTCACGCCGTTATAGATCATATTAGAACGGGCGAGGGTGCATATGTCTGATCTTTATAGTTGGTTTAAAGCTATTCATTTAATAGCTGTTATTTTTTGGATGGCCGGGCTTTTATACTTGCCTCGTCTATTCGTTTATCATCACCAATCCAAAGTAGGAGGTGAATTAGAGATAAAAATGATCGAAGCTGAAGCTAAGCTATTAAAAATAATAATGACTCCAGCGATGTTAATAGCCTTTGTTTTTGGACTAGTTTTGATTGGGTATAATATACCAAATTTAACCGCAACATTTTGGCTTCCTATTAAGCTTTTATTTGCGATTAATCTAATCGGATATCACGGTTTTTTATCTAAACAAAGAAAACTATTCCTCACAGATACACGTCCTAAGTCTGAGAGTTTTTTTCGTAAAATCAATGAAATACCTGCCATTATAACAATTATCATTATTATAATGGTTATTGTTAGGCCCATATAAAAGACTTGACGAATTAACGATTGCTACTCATTAGAAATATGGATTGTTCTAATCCGTTCTTATTCTCAGTTAATTTGAACAAAAACCTCACAACTATTGAAATATTATGTCTGATCTAAATAAATTAAACCTAGAGGGTATGACCTCTTTAAGCTTGCAAGATTTGAAAGCTTTAAAACCTGCCGAGTTAATCCAGTTCGCTGAAGAAGTTGGCGTAGAGAATGCAGGTTCTATGCGTAAACAAGATATCTTCGTTAGAGTTATGAAAGACCTGGCGGAAGACGATATCCAAATAAATGGCGGCGGCGTTTTAGAAGTTTTACAAGATGGATTTGGCTTTTTAAGAGCCCCTGAAGCAAACTATTTACCAGGCCCAGACGATATTTATGTCAGTCCTAACCAAGTCCGTAAACTGGGTCTTAGGACGGGAGATACGGTATCCGGGGAGATCAGAAGCCCGCGAGACAATGAGAGATATTTTGCTCTTACAAATGTGACCGAAATGAATTTTGGAACACCTGAGCAAGCTCGCAATAAAGCACATTTTGATAGTTTAACCCCACTATATCCAGACGAACGATTTCAAATGGAAATAGAAGATCCTACAGCAAAAGATATATCTGGTCGTATTATCGATATCGTCTCTCCTATCGGCAAGGGTCAGCGGGCCTTAATCGTTGCGCCGCCCCGTACGGGGAAAACAGTTCTGCTTCAAAATATCGCCCACTCAATTGAGAAAAATCACCCTGAATGTTATGTTTTGGTTCTTTTGATCGATGAACGCCCAGAGGAGGTGACTGATATGCAGCGTTCAGTCAAAGGCGAAGTCGTGTCTTCCACATTTGATGAACCTGCAACGCGCCATGTACAGGTTGCTGAAATGGTTATTCAAAAGGCAAAACGGCTAACTGAGCACGGCAAAGATGTTGTCATATTGCTTGATTCAATTACGCGATTAGGCCGGGCTTATAACACAGTGGTTCCAAGTTCGGGTAAGGTCCTTACGGGGGGTGTTGATGCAAATGCTTTACAACGTCCAAAACGTTTCTTTGGCGCCGCTCGAAATATTGAAGAAGGCGGATCTTTAACAATTATTGCAACAGCTTTGGTTGAAACTGGGTCCCGAATGGATGAAGTAATTTTCGAAGAATTTAAAGGTACGGGTAACTCAGAAATCGTTCTAGACCGCAAAGTCGCTGATAAGCGAGTGTTCCCAGCAATTGACGTTACGAAATCAGGGACTCGTAAAGAGGAGCTTTTAGTTTCGCCTGTGGAACTTCAAAAAACATATGTTTTGCGCCGTATATTAAACCCAATGGGCACGATGGACGCGATCGAGTTTTTATTATCCAAACTTAAAGATAGTAAAACAAACTCAGATTTTTTTGAAAGTATGAACACCTAGATATCAAAAGACGACTCAGTGCTGGCTCTTAAATTTAAATGAACAATATTTGTATTTTTGGAGCAGGCTCTGTTGGGTGTTATCTCGGTGGGTTGCTATTAAATGCTGGGCAAAAAGTAACCTTTATTGGCCGGTCAAAATTTCAAAATGAGCTGTTTGAGAATGGGTTATCTCTGTCTCATTTTAAAAATCCAAAAATAGATTTAGATTCAAAAGATATTCAGTTTTATACTGATTATAAAGCGCTCTCGCGCGCAAATATTATTCTGATTGCAGTCAAATCTCAAGATACAGAGCAGGCGGCTAAGGCTATTTCCAAAATTGCTCAGCCAGATACGCTTATAGTCAGTTTCCAAAATGGTATCAGCAATGTGCATGAATTAAATAAATATTTGCCGAATTTTAAAATATTAAGAGCGGTGGTTCCTTTTAATATAACTGGAATATCACCCGGGCATTTTCACTGCGGTACAGATGGAAATTTAAGTATCGAAAATAGCTCTGATCAGCGTCTTCACGACCTAAAAGCGGCTTTTTCAAAGTCTAATCAGCAAGTAGATTTAATTGATGACATAGTACCGGTTCAATGGGGTAAACTTCTTGTAAATCTAAATAATGGATTGAATGCCTTATCGGGAGGACCTTTGAGGGACGGGCTTTATCAACCCGATTATCGCCGGGCTTTAGCCGCGGTTATTTCAGAAGCGTTAGAAATTGTTCGAGGAGCAGGCATAGAGCCTTCAAATTTTGGCAATGCCTCTGCTGATAAAATGATAAAAATATTGGGTTTCCCAAATTTTATTTACAAAATTATTATGAATAGAATTGTTAAAATTGATTCAACCGCGCGCTCGTCTATGCTTGATGATTTAGAAATGGGGCGTGTGAGCGAGATCAAATATCTTCAAGGTGAAATTGTCGATCTAGCTGATAAAACAGATAAAGAAGCTCCCTATAATACAATAATATTAAATCTCGTCGAAGAAGCCTTTGGAAACCAAAAATCGCCTAAATTATCGGGCCAAGAAATTTGTTCAAAATTGGGTCTTTAAAGAATATTGACGGCGCCAATTATGCTGGGAAGGAGGGGAGCATTATATGGCACCGTCAGTCTTACGCTTTATCAAATAATCCTAGTTAGGGGGAAGCGGGATTAGATGTTTGCGTAGACCCTTTTAAGCAGCCTTCGCCTTACGGCGAGGTTTTGATTGGATTAAATCTGGTTCATTTATCGCAATCTTTCTGGGCTTGAGGGCTTCTGGCAGTTCACGTTTTAGTGAAATGCTCAGCAGACCATTTTCAAGATTTGCACCAGTTACAATTACATGATCGGCGAGGTGAAAGCGTTTTTCAAAATCACGTTCAGCGATCCCGCGGTGAAGATATTGAGCGCCATCATTATCCGCCTTTGGGCTGTGATTGCTCGAGACTGTTAAGACATTTTCATGGCTTTCAATAGCAAGGGTATCTTCGGTAAACCCTGCTACGGCGAGCTCTATTTTATAAGTGTTTTCAGTCAGTTGGCTTATATTATAGGGCGGGTAATTGTTTGACGCATTAGCTTGTTGAGCCGCCGAATCAATAAGGTTTGCCATTCTATCAAATCCCACAAATGAACGATAAAGTGGGCTAAAATCATAAGTTCTCATAATTATACATCCTTTTAGCAATGTAGTTTTAGGCTCTCACCATGAGCAGCCTTTCAGAGATGGGACCTCTTAAAGAGCGTCCCATAGAAAAAGGTAGGAAGCCTGATTTGGGTTTCAAGAGATAAACTGTGGTTGAAAATCAGTTTTTTTTGGGTAGAAGCACAAAAAATGGAGAAAACCTATGCCTCGAAATATTTTCACTCGTAATATTCTTATCCTAAGTGCAGCAATTTTAACGGCTTGCTCAAGTGGATCTGAAAGCGTGGAGACGCCTAAAGTTGTCGAAAATATCGTCGAAAAGGCGATGACGGAACCCGTAACTTTGGCTGAAATATTGGCTCATCCCAGAAGAGCTGAAGAAGCGCCTAGAGATCAATATCGCCACCCTAAAGAGACACTTGAGTTTTTTGAAGTTAGTCCCGGTAAAAAAGTCGCTGAGATTTGGCCTGGGTGGTATACAAATGTGATAGCGCCTTACTTAAAAGAAAATGGCGGAAAATACGTAGCTGTTCTTTATCCTGAAGGTCTTGGTGAGCGGTATGATAAACGTATTGCTGGTTATAAAGAAAAATATTCTGATAGCTCCGTATATGGTGAGATCGAATATGGAGCTTTTTGGCAAGACCACGGGGCTATACTTCCACCAGAATCAGTGGATGTCTTATTGTCATTTCGAAATGTTCATAATTGGATGGGCCGCGGTTATGCCGACCAAGCTTATGGTGAATTTTTTGCAGCCTTAAAGCCGGGTGGTATATTAGGGATTGTTGAGCACCGTCTTCCTGAATCCGCTGTTCAAAACCCTAAAGGCTCCACGGGGTATGTTCAGGAATCGTATATGAAAGACCAAGCCATACGTGCTGGATTTGAATTTATTGGCAGTAGTGAAGTTAATGCTAACCCGCGCGATACGGCCGATCACCCATTTGGTGTTTGGACACTTCCGCCGCGTTCTCGCCTTCCCAAAGAAGGGAGTGAGGAGGCCAAAGGCTTTGATGCTCAGCTATTTAAAAATATTGGCGAATCTGATCGTGCAACGCTTAAGTTTAGAAAGCCGCTCTAAAGCTGAAAAAAAATCTAGCACTTTTCGGTATGAAGCCCCATATAGTTGACAGGACTTCCAGATATAAAGGACCAGTTATGGAAAATGCGGATATTGCAGCGAAAATGGGCGAAGCTTTGGTAAAAGCTGGCGGAACAGATAAGTCAGTAAAATTTGACTTTGGCGATGATGGGTGTGTGTTTGCGTCTGGAACCGAAGCCACAACGGAAGATAAAGACGCGGATTGCACAATCTCTGTTTCTAAAGATGACTTCATTTCTTTAGCGGAAGGAAATTTAGATCCCATGATGGCTTTCATGTCTGGAAAGCTTAAGGTTGCTGGCGATATGTCAGTGGCTATGGGTCTACAAAGTATATTCTCAAATATGTAAGATCAGAAGGGTCTATTTAAGGGGGCTTGGCCCCCTTTCTAATTTGGACCCCTCTATATGGTGAACATATTTCCTAAATTCGAAGAAGCTGAACTTATTCAGCCAGGTGGGCGCCCAATACCCGAGAGCCTCGAATCTCGTATGCGCCTGTTTTATATTGAAAAAGATAATATACGGCTGCGCGTTATGTACGCCACGTCCAACCGTGATGAAGCCCGTGGGTCAATCATTTTCTCTCCGGGCCGAACAGAATTCATCGAAAAATACCTGGAGACAGTTGCTGATTTTATTGACCGGGGGTTTAATGTCCTCATGGTTGATCCTCGCGGACAAGGCCTGTCTGATCGAATTTTAGAGGATAAATTAAAAAGCTATATTGATAGTTTCCAAACTTATTCAGATGATCTGGCTTTTGCGCTCGCGGAATTTGAAGCTGGGTTACCTAAGCCGCATATTGTAATGGGGCATTCGATGGGCGGAACCATTGCGCTTCAATCTGTTATTAGCGGCGTGATTAGTCCTTCGGCCGTTATATGTTCTGCGCCGATGCTAGGCCTATTTGACCTTGATACATTTATTACCCGGCGGATGATTCAAGTCTTAGCCGCCATGGGGTTTCGAACTAAAAACTTACCCTTTCAAAAACAAAGACGCGGGCTTCCTGTTCCGTTTAACATTAATAAACTCACATCTGACAAAGACCGCTACCGTAATTGGGCCTCTTATTTTCAAACAACGCCGCGCTTAAGATTAGGACCGCCGACCTATGGCTGGATAGACGCGGCGCTCACATCTATGGCTTATGTCAATAGAAATGCGTCTGATATGAATATTCCCTGCTTGATTGTTGCGGCGGGAGCGGACCCTATTGTGGACCCAAAATCAAATAAGGATTTTGCGCGCAATGCGAAAGCGCGGTATAATGTGGTTCCGGGCGCGTTTCATGAATTATTTTTAGAACGAGATACTTATAGAGATCAATTTTTTGAATTCTTTGATCAGTTTCTCTTTGAACAAGGCATGTAATACGGCATCTATTATCGTCGTTTTTTAGCAAAACTCGCTAGGGCGAGTAAAAGCCGCCCCGTAATAGCATCGGCGGGCGAGCCCGCCGTTTTTAATTGTTTTTCAGCTTCTAAGCTTTGCGATAAGGCCCGCTTCAGGGCGCGGCTTGGCCAAATCCTTAGATGCGTTAGAAAAAACCTTTCCTGCATTTTAAAAACCGGCGGGCGAAGAGATTTAATTGCGCCTTGAGCTGTTTCGCCTCGTGTCATATTTCCGTTAGCTTCTATCAAACGCACTAAGTGTCGTTGCAGCGCCATAAGCACAACGGCTGAATTTATCTTGCCAGCTACGGCGCGTTTATAGCTGGCGTCACACGCGTTTACGCGTCCATCCATCGCGCTCATAATTATGTCATTTATCGATGTGTTTTGACCGCCAGCAGCTAAAACACGGATATCTTCAACGGTTACTCTGGCGCCGGGCTCTGACCCAAAGCCTTTATAAAGCACCATTTTTTCGATTTCGCCTTTAGCCAGAGCGTGATCCCCTTCTAATAAGGGCACCCATAACGCCAAAGCCTCTGCATCAATATCTATTGTATTGTCCGTCAGCGTCGTGCGGACAAGGTTGGCTAAGTCTTGGGTATTTGCGCGGTAGCATCCAATAGAGGCGAAATGCCCCGAGCTTTCAAAAGTTTTCCGGATGGCCGAGCGGGGCGTTAAGTCTCCGGCTTCGATGATAAGTTTGGCTTCTGCCTTTTGCGGGTCGGTATCAAAAGATTTGATAATTTTACTAATGGCCGCGGCGCTGCGTTCATGATCGAGTCTGACGCGTACCAAGCGCGCATCCCCAAACATTGATAAGGCGGACATTTCATCTGAAAGCTTGGCAGGGTCAGAACTTAGATCATCTGCGGTCAGGATAGTTGCCGCAAAGGCGTCATCGGGATTTGTACAATATTTTTTTATGAGATTCTGAGACCGTTCTTTTACAAGACCTCGGTCTGGTCCAAATAATAAGACGCCAATAATATCGGTGCGCGGGTTAGCGAGAAAGCTTTCCGCCCGTGCGCCGGTGAGTTTCATTTTTTCGGATTTGCATAATAAGAGGCAAGCTTAACTAATATCCTGTCGGCGGCTTCTTTGGTTGTTTGCTGCGTCGCATTTTTATCAGCCGCAATAAGGCCGTAAGGATCAAGCGGCGCACCAAATGTGGACACAGCTGTGACAGAGCCACTAGTTAAGACTTTTCCGCTTTTCCCGTCGGTCAATGTGTATCTTACAGCGACTGTTGAATCATAGCGTGAGGCGACATCAATTGAATTAATACCAAAGCCAGATCGTCTTAGCGTTGGGTTTAGCGTTAAAACATGCCCGCCATTATTTTCACCTATCCGGTCACGCAGGCGCTGCATCACAAAAAAGCCCGCTTCTTGATCGCCTTGATCGGCCCCGTCCGTGACTTTTACCGAGATATTTTTAAAGGCAGCACTATTCGCTCCGCTTGTTGCTGCGTGGAGGGGCGTAAAGCCTGCACAGCCTGTCAGGAGTAAAAGGGATATTGCGCTCAATAATGTTTTGATCATGACGCTACTATATTGATAATTCTTCCCGGAACAACGATGACTTTCCTTACAGTTAAGCCATCAATGGTGCGAATGACTGCTGGATCGGCTAAGGCTAATTTTTCAGCCTCTTCTTTGGAAATATCGGCGGGTACAGATATTTCCCCGCGGCGCTTTCCGTTGACTTGCAAAGGCAGGGTCACGGTGTCTTCGACAAGCAGGCTTTCATCAACAGCAGGCCAGGGCGCGTGATAGCATAAGCCTTCCCCGCCCAGATGGGCCCAGCATTCTTCAGAGAGATGGGGCATGAAAGGCGCAATCGCGCGAATAAGAATGCCAAGGGCTTCGGCTTTGGCGGCGTCATTGGCTTTGTATTTCTTAAGCGCGTTGGTGAGCTCATAAATTTGAGCGACTGATGTATTAAAGCGAAAGCTTTCAATACCTGATGTGATTTTCGCCATGGCTTTATGGGCAAAACGGCGAAGCTCTAGCGCGCCGCCTGTGGCATCACTGGCAACGCTCATCGGGTTCATTTTTGGAGTGTCCGAAACAAGGGCCCAAACTTTATTGGCAAAACGCCAGGCGCCAATCACGCCGGCTTCCGTCCATTCAACATCACGCTCGGGCGGACTATCAGAGAGAACAAACCAGCGCGCGACATCCGCCCCGTAACCTTCGATAATGTCATTAGGGTCAACGACATTTTTCTTGGATTTGGACATCTTGATGACGTCGCCTTTATTGACAATCTCTTTGCTCTCGATGTGAAGCAGTTGATTGCCGTCTTCAATGACATCTGATGGCATCACATAATTACCTTTGGCATCCGTAAAGACGGCATGAGTCACCATGCCCTGTGTAAAGAGGCCTGCAAAGGGTTCCCCGCTGGGTAAATCAAGTAAGCCGCAATCTCTGAGGCCGCGTGTAAAGAAGCGCGAGTAAAGCAAATGTAGAACCGCGTGCTCAATCCCGCCGACATATTGATCAACCGGGAGCCAATCAGAGGCTATTTTTTTATCAAAGGGCGCATCATCGGTATTGCCGCCAGCAAAGCGCGCGAAATACCAAGAACTATCGGCGAAGGTATCTAGCGTGTCAGTTTCGCGCCGCGCGGCTTCTCCGCATTTTGGGCAATCTACATCTTTAAAGGTCGGGTGACGGTCGAGCGGATTACCGGGCTTATCAAAATTAATATCATAGGGCAGGGCAACGGGCAGGTCTGCTTCGGGGACAGGGACAACACCGCAATCCCCGCAATGAATAACCGGAATAGGGCAACCCCAATACCGCTGACGAGAGACACCCCAATCCCGCAGGCGATATTGCGTCACGCCTTGACCGAGATCCATCTCCTCGATTTTAGCGATGGCCGCGGCTATGCCGTCCGCCTTATTTAGACCGTTGAGGAAATCAGAATTAAATAATGTGCCTTCACCCGTATAGGCCTCGCTATCGACTATATAAGTGGCCGAATTCTCGCCGTTCGGAAGAACAACAGGCGTTACATCTAAATTATATTTACGCGCAAAATCGAGGTCGCGTTGGTCATGAGCAGGACAGCCGAAGATGGCTCCAGTTCCGTAGCCCATTAAAACAAAATTTGCGATCCAGACAGGGAGGGGTTTACCCGTGAAAGGGTGTTTAACTTTCAAGCCCGTATCGAAACCAAGCTTTTCTGCCGTCGCAATGGCTTCTTCGGTCGTACCAATTTTGGCGCATGCGGCGCGAAATTTTTCAACGGCAGAATTGTCTTTTGCCAATACTTTGGTGATTGGATGATCAGGAGAAAGGGCAATAAAGCTTGCGCCAAATAACGTATCAGGCCGTGTCGTAAAGACTTCTGTCCCCGAATAAAGGTTCTCACCAAATAATTTATCCCCATCTGCCCACTCAAATTCCATTTGCAGGCCTTCGGATTTCCCAATCCAATTGGCTTGCATGGTTTTCACTTTTTCGGGCCAACGGTCGAGACTGTCTAAGCCGTCCAAAAGCTCTTCGGCGTAATGGGTGATTTTGAAAAACCACTGATCCATATCGCGCTGCTGGACAACCGCGCCGCTGCGCCAGCCTTTGCCGTCGATGACTTGCTCATTGGCGAGAACCGTGTTGTCGACAGGGTCCCAATTAACCTTGGCCGTTTTGCGGTACACTAATCCCTTTTCCCAAAATTTCAGGAAGATGGCTTGTTGTTGTTTGTAATAGGCCTCATCAGATGTCGCGAATTCGCGGGACCAATCTAGCGCAAAACCAAGCCGTTTAAGGGGCTCTTTCATTGCCTCAATATTACCGTAAGTCCAATCTTTGGGATGACCGCCAATTTCTATCGCGGCGTTTTCAGCGGGCATGCCAAAACTATCCCAGCCCATGGGATGTAACACTTCAAAACCTTGTGCTTTTTTATAGCGCGCGACGACATCGCCCATCGCGTAATTTCTTACATGTCCCATATGGATGCGTCCGCTGGGATAAGGAAACATTTCTAGGGCATAGAATTTTGGCTTTTCGCTTGTGTCGCTTGCCCGAAAAACATCGCCTTTTTCCCAGGCTTTTTGCCAACGGGGTTCAACCTCAGCAGCATTATAGCGTTCGGACATGAAAAAGCGGCCTTCATTAAATAATCAAAGCCGCTCTATAGCAGAGTGATGAAGTGAGGCTAGTCCTCAATCATACTCATCTGGGGTATTTTATGAGAGTTTTATCCAGCGTCGACCGTGGAAATATAGAGCTCACGGGCGCGCGTCAAAATCGCGTTTTCAATTTGCCGCGCTGTATCGGCATCAACGGCTGCATCTTCCCATCCGCTGGTGGAGCGTGTTTGCTTGAATATAGATGTTTTCAGCGCGTCGGCTCTTAGATTTGTATCCAGGATATAAACATTGGCTTTGAAGCGTTCTTGCGGGGCTTCGGCTGAGGCGTACCAATCCGTGACGATAACGCCGCCGAAGGGATCGACTTGAGCCAAAGGCATAAAATTTAAGGTTTCAAGGCTTGCGCGCCATAAAAAGGAATTTACCCCGATATTGGGAGCTTGCGCCGCAGCTAGTTTTTGAGCTTGAGCCCGGGCTTTGCCTTTACCCCCCAAAGAGCCACAACCGGCTAAGAGCGTCACAGCCAAAAATGAAGAGGTCAAAATGGCCGGAATACGGGTTGAAAACATAGAGGACTCCTAAGATTGCACGAAGTGCATAGGTTTGGGTTCAAATCAATTGGGGCTTTATAGCATTAATTTTGACCCCGACTAGCCTTTCCGTGCGTAATTCCTTGCGCCAAAATATGCGTTAAACCCCCGTAAAACCGCGATTTAAAAGATTTGTTAACCATTTTTTAGGAAGCGCAGTCGATTAAAAGGTTAACGGCAGGCTAATTTTGCGTGCAAAGTCGGGAGTCAGACATGGCAGCCATTTTAAACGGCAAAATATACTGGGCTCCGGTTATTCTGGCGGGCCTCGGCGTTATGACGGTTGCCAGCGCGCAAACAAGCGGATCTCCTTTTGCATCTAAAAAGAGAGTGCAAGCTTGGGAAACTCAGGCGCCCGCCGCCCCGAGCCCCGCGCCCTATCAGGCGCCGCAACCTGCGCCGACTTATTCACCCAATACGGCGGCTAGCCAAAGCGGCGGTTATTCTGGCGCCCTGCAAAATTTACCCCCCGCGCAACCACGCTCAATTGCGCCAGCCCCGTCAAACGCGCCCGTTGGGGCAAATTATAATTACGTCCCGTCTGCGACGCCTCCAGCTGGATATAGTACGGGATATAGCGCGCCCTCTGATAATCTCGCGGGGGCCAGACCGAGCTACGCGCCAAAAGTCGCCGCTCAACCCGCCGATACTGGCGCTTATTATCCAGGCAGATCCCAAGGCATCCCCGCGCAATCTGGGTCTTATGGCAATCCCCAACCTTATTCTGGTCAATATAATCAAGCCAATCAATATGATCAATCTGGCGGCTACTCCCAGCCTTATGGACAAGCGCAATCACCTGGACAAAGTCAATCATATGGCGGGCCTTACGGTCAAAACCCTCAGCCATATCCTGCTAATCGGAAACGCTCGGGGTCATGGCTTGATAAATTAGGATTAGGGTCAATCAAAACAACGCTGACAGGGTATTTCAGAGGCGGCGCGGCAGCGACGCGGGTTAATTTGGGCGAGGCTCCAGCTGAATGGCGGGATGATTATATTGCTGATGCAAATGTTGAAGCCGAAGTCAGCGCCATCACGCAAGGCGGCCTAGAATACGGCATCAACCTAGAAGCGCGCTCTCAATTCGATAGATATAGACGAGGCTTTGGCGGCCTAGTCGGGGATTGTCCCGCCTCCGTTCCTGGATGCGCGAGCACGGGGGGTGATACGCCTGTTCCTGTTCGCGGACATACGTCTCAGTTTTTTACGGATGGTCTGAATGATGATAAGGAATTTGAAATTGCTCTAGAAGGCGCTTATATTTTCCTACGCTCATCTTACGGCGACGTGACTGTGGGCTGGGATGATGGCTCTGCTTATCTTTTCAGTCTGGGAGCCCCTTCATTATTAGCGGTAAATGCTTCCAATTCGCCCGTTGATTATACGGGTCTGGATAGTGTCAAAACCGTTAATGACGCCTCAGGTTTCGCAGAAAAAGTTACTTATACCAGCCCGCGTCTTCTTGGTGATAAAATTGGGATCGGCGTTCAACTCGGTGCCTCCTATGCGCCTAATGCTCGGGCTTGCGGCGTTGATTATTGCGTCAGGCGAAATGGCGAGGACGGCACAGGCGTGTTAGCGCCTGACCTGTCAGATGTTATCGAATTTGGAGCGGCTATCGATCGTAAATTTGATAATGGCCTAAACGTCGAAGCAACCTTTACTTACGCCACCGCGTCGGAAGATAGTACCTTGGCGGTATTTGATGATCTGGAAAGCTGGAATACAGGCCTTGAGGTTTCTTTCAATGACTGGACCGTGGGGGGCTCATATCTGCAAAGTAATAACGGTCTTGCTGACGGTGATTACACAGCTTGGGATGCGGGCATTACGT
Organism: uncultured Hellea sp.; assembly: GCA_964548315.1. GTDB lineage: Bacteria > Pseudomonadota > Alphaproteobacteria > Caulobacterales > Maricaulaceae > Hellea. Next base: position 13,370 of record CAZJRU010000001.1, on the reverse strand, counting down.
GGAAACCGTCAAGATTAGGATTTACCGCTAGCTATGGTCACGCTGAGGATGAAAATATTAATCTGGAATCAGATCAAGGTGTTTTCGGAATTAGCTATGAATTTGACCGCTTCACCTTAGGGGCAGGCGCGCAATATATAGAACGTACAGTCCCGCGGGCGACCGGCCTAACTATTGGTGAAGATGAAGAAAAAGCCACAGCCCTCTTCATCGAAGGCGGGTTTACCTTCTAATAGGGGGTACTGCTGGGCAACATCCCTCTTATTCCTGCCAGTCCATAAGCCCCGCTCCCAATAAGATGAGGCGCTGTATCTTCATTGATACCGCCAAGGGCGAAAATGGGGCATGGCGTCGTTTTAATTTTTGACGTCAGGGCCTGCACCCCAATGGGCGTTCCAGCGGAGGGGCTCTTACTGGGAAAAACGGAAGATATAATAAGGCCGTCTAAAACGGCGAGATTACCTTCATAGTTCCCCGATTTAATTCCAGCCATTGTGATAACCCATTCTGGACATCGCTCTTTCCAAAGCATCGGAAGCCGTAAAGCCTTATCGCGTTTAAAATGAACACCGTCTGCCCCGACCTTTATCGCTAATGCTGGGTCGGCGCCTATGAGAAGTTGTTGATCTTTTTCAAAGGTAGCTTGGCGCAAAATGAGTGCTTCTTCCAAATGATTTTTTTTCCCGAAATGCCGATATATAATAGTCGTGTGTCTGGGCAGGTTTTGAATAATGTTGATGAGGTCGGCCATCGCCTCTGGGTCAGACATAAAAATCAGCGGCGCTACGCGGCAGCGCTGAGCTCGGGCTTCATATAATTTTGTCGCCACGCGCGCGACGCGGTGACTTCCATTATAATCCCATTGAGGGTAGGTTTTTCGTACCATGAGCGACATTGAAGAAAATAAGTCCGTATCTGAAAGACGAGAGGATATCCTAGAGCGAATTCAAGAGGCTGCCAATAAGGCAAATCGGGATGACGCGCCAAGCCTTGTGGCTGTTTCTAAAGTCCAGCCAGATCACAGAGTTCAAGCCGGATTAGATTGCGGGCAAAGGGTATTTGGCGAAAATAGAGTTCAGGAAGCCTATAAACGCTGGGACGAAACCTTTCAGGCGCGCCGCAAAGATGTGAGGCTACATCTGATTGGACCCCTGCAAACAAATAAAGCTGAAGAGGCGGTAAAGCTTTTCGATGTCATTGAAACGCTCGACCGTGAGAAGTTGGTCAAAGCGGTTTTGAAAGCCGCAGAAAAAGTCGGAAAAATGCCTGAGCTTCTTGTCCAAGTGAATACGGGCGAAGAAGCGCAGAAATCTGGCGTTCACCCTCAAGAGCTTAAAGCTTTTCTTGAGAGGTTAGACACCGAATATAATCTGCGTCCTCAGGGTCTTATGTGCATCCCGCCGGTAGGCCAAGCGGTGTCGCCGCACTTTTGGCTCCTGCAGAAAATGGCTCAAGAGCAGGGTATGAAGATATTGTCTATGGGAATGAGCGGTGATTTCGAAACGGCTATAGCCTTTGGCGCAACCCATGTCAGGGTCGGGTCGGCCTTGTTTGGGCCGCGCAATTACGCTTAACTCATCCAGGACAAAGGATTTATATGAAACGGGTTATAAAATTTATTGCAGGACTTGTTTTATTGGTGATGGGATATCTGGCGCTTTGGCCCGTATCTATTAACCCGCAGGTTTGGGACGCTCCGACAGATCAAGGATATGTTGGCGGCTTTGCGCCCAATACAGAGCTGGCCAATTTGGAACAGCTATCGATAGGGGGCGTGCATGGCCCCGAAGATATTGTTATGCATGAGGGCCAAATTTTTGTCTCATCCCAAGAGGGAAAAATCATTCAGATCGACCCGGTCGCTAAGACCTTTCGAGAGTTTGCTGATACGCAGGGCTCGGCTCTAGGCATGGAGATGGACGCCCAAGGCCAACTTATAATAGCCGATGCATTTCGGGGATTATTATCCGTTGATAAAAAGGGCGTCGTTACAGTTTTGTCGGACGCGGTCGCGGGCACGCCTATTCTTTATGCTGATGATTTAGATATAACTGATGATGGGACAATTTATTTCTCAGATGCCTCGACGAAATTTGGCGCTAATTCGACAGGCGCGACATTATCTGCAAGCCTTTTAGAGATTATGGAACATGGCGGGACGGGTAGGTTACTAGCCTATAACCCAGCCAACCAAACAACCCGCATTATCCGTGACGGATATGTGTTTTCTAACGGCGTGGCTGTAACGCAAGACGGTCATATATTGATGAATGAGACAGGGACTTACCAAGTCCATAAAATATCGCCTGATGGGTCAAGCCGCGTCATTATGGATAATTTGCCGGGCTTTCCTGATAATATTAACCGCGGGCCTAAGCTTAGCGATGGGCGAGAAAGCTTTCTAATAGGCATTATAAGTCAGCGGTCAAAATGGCTCGATGACAATGCGGGCAAACCTTTCGCCCGCAAAATTGCTATGCGTCTTCCCGCTTTTATGCGCCCACAAGCTGTCAGCTATGGGTTGATCGTTCAAATAGACGCGGATGGAAATATTATCAAAACGTGGCAAGATCCCAGCGGCGCTTATCCGAGCGCGACGGGGGCCATTATTGCTGAAGATGGATATATGTATGTGTCCAGCCTCACCGCGCCTTATCTCGGGCGGGTTAAACTCAAATAACGCTATTTAGACTTTGCCTCAGACAAGGCCATATGTCATGACTATATGCAACAAAGTGCATATAAGGAGAGAATATGTCTCGTCAGTTTGATGTTATCGTTTACGGAGCCACTGGTTTTACAGGCCGGTTAGTCGCAGAATATCTAAATACTCAATATGCGGACTCGGATGTCAAATGGGCCATGGCAGGGCGCTCGCAAGATAAGTTAGAAGCTGTCCGTAGCGAGATGAATATCTCTGATGATATCCCGCTTATCGTTGCGGACTCGCAAGACGCATCGTCTTTGTCGGCAATGGCCTCACAAGCCAAAGCCATATGCACGACTGTCGGTCCTTATCAGCTTTACGGCGACCCTCTTGTACAGGCCTGCGTCAATAACGGCACGGATTATGTTGATCTTTCGGGTGAACCCGCTTGGATGCATGACACGATTGAAAAATATGACGCGGCGGCCAAAGAAAGCGGGGCGCGTATTGTTCACTCCTGCGGCTTTGATTCTATTCCTTTCGACCTCGGTGTTTACTTTATGCAAAAACATGCAATGGCTGAGCACGGCGGCGTTTGTTCAAAAATTCGCGGCCGCGTGCGAAAAATGAAGGGAACTTTTTCAGGTGGTACGGCCGCTAGTTTCTTCGCAACTATGAAACGGGCGGGGCAGGAACCAGAGGTCCTAAATTGGCTGAAAGACCCGTTTTCTCTTACGCCTGATTTTTCAGGGCCCGCGCAGCCATCAGGTCATAAGCCCATTTTTGAGGCAGACCTTGATAGCTGGTCAGCGCCTTTTATTATGGCCTCTATTAATACGAAAAATGTCCACCGCTCCAACGCGCTTTTAGGTCACCTATATGGCCAGGACTTTGTCTATGATGAAATGGTGCTTACAGGTCCGGGCGAGGCCGGTGAAGCGGCGGCTAATCATGTGGCGAGTGATAATTCTATGGCGACCAATCCGCCCAAGCCTGGCGAAGGCCCAAGCAAGGAAGAGCGCGAAACAGGATTTTATGACGTGATGTATGTCGGCGACGCGCCTGACGGAAAACGTATTATCGCCAGCGTAAGCGGTGATAAAGATCCTGGCTATGGATCGACGTCAAAAATGATAGCGGAATCGGCGCTTTGTTTGGCCAGAGATATTGATAAAAAAGTCACAGGCGGCGGCGTTTATACAACGGCCCCGGCTATGGGTGAGGCTTTGATTAAGCGCCTCGAAGACAATGCGGGATTAACGTTTAAAATTGAGAGTTAAGCGGGATAAATTATGAAAATCTATAATGGTCTAAATGGTCTTTTTTATATTCTTTACGGATTATTTGGAGCTCTTTTGCCTTTGAATATGGCAAAAATAATGGGGTGGGAGCTCAGTCTTTTGGGTCTGCATCAAGTTCGGGCGATATCTGTTGTTATGGCGGTTATGGGATTAATGTGCTGTCTTTACGCACAGAAGCTATCTGATCAAAAACCGCTAACATTAGCTATAATTTTAGTAACGCTTGCGTTTATGGCGGGGCGGTTTTTAGGCCTTGTTGTTGACGGCATGGGGCCAATGCAAACCATATATGAAATTCTATTTGAAATATTTTGGGCGGGACTGGGACTGTTTTTATTAAAACGGAAAGCCGCACTCGCTTAACGGCCAAACCGGCGATTAAAAAAGATAATGAGCGTCGTGACCAATATTATCATCAAAAGGTCTAGCCCAAAATCGCCCCACCCAATTTTAGGGGCTCCCACAGTCAACCATGCTGTGTTGGGAAGCTGAGGGTCTTCATATCCCAAAAAGCCAAAGACAAAAATATTATTGGCAATATGCGCGCCAATCGCGCTTTCAATCCCGCCTTCAAAATATAGTAAGACACACATGGCCATGCCAAAGGTAAAAATACTGGCCAGGTAGGGCCACACTTGGCCTTCAGCTTCCGGGTTGGCAATATGAAGCGCCGCAAATCCAGCCGATGTTAGAATAAAGACGACCCAAGGCGCTTTAATATATTTTGCGATCGATTGATTTAAATACCCGCGGCATAAAAACTCCTCACTTGCGGCCTGGAAGGGAACGAAGATAAGGGTAATCAATAGAAACGGGATATAATCCTTGAAGCTTGGTTGAACTTTTATGCCCGCATATTCACTGGGAATAATGATAGATTCAATAAATGAGGCTATCCCAAAAAAGATAAAAAGAACACAGCCGGCGCGCAGCATATAATTCCACCGAAATGTTCTGGCGGAGGTCAGAAGAGCTTTTACAGGCCGCTTATGCCAATATTTATAGATCAAAGGCACGAGGATAAAAATAGGGATAAAAACTAAAAGTAAGTCCAAATAAAGGGTGATATTATTTGTCGGGAAAAGGCTCTTGGAGGCAAATAAAAGCGCCGCCATTCCTAAAGCGCTAAAAAAGCAAATTAGAATAAACCCAATGACCCAATGCAATATTTTTTGCCGGCCACCAAATTTTGGCAAAAAATAAGCCGCAAGAGTTGCGGCCTTATTGTTTGGAGATAAGCTAATTGGAACTACCTAGGGGCAAGAACCATAGTCATCATGCGGCCTTCGGTTTTGGGTTCAAATTCGACTTTTGCAATTTCTTCAAAATCTTCTTTTACTCGTCCTAACAGATCCATGCCGCGGTCCATATGCGCCATTTCACGGCCTCGAAAACGGATCGTCACTTTAACCTTGTCCCCGCGGTCAAAGAACTTTTGCATAGCTTTGGTTTTGACTTGATAATCATGGACATCAATATTGGGCCGCATTTTAATTTCTTTAAGCGTCGTGGTGCGTTGGTTTTTACGGTTAGCGGCTTTCTTCTTTTGATTTTCAAACCGCAGTTTTCCGTAATCAAGAACTTTGCAAACGGGCGTTTCGCCAGGTGCGACTTCGACCAAATCTAAGCCCGCACTACGCGCGGCTGCGAGTGCCTCGTCGAGACTGACGACGCCTTTTTTTTCACCGGTTTCAGTAATCAAGAGAACGTTGGGATTGGTAATATCCCTGTTAATACGTGGGCCTTTGGGCTTTTTAGCGGGTTGAGCCGCAAGTGGTCTTCTAGCGATGCTAATGTCTCCTGATTTGTTATAGCGCAGGGAATATGGCGAAGCTGGTGCGTTAATTCAAGAGGTCTTTGTAAACTCTAAGCGTTTTTCGTTGAAGATTATGCGTGGAAAATAGGGAAGATATCCGTTTTCGGGCAAATGTAGAGTTAAATTCCGTGTCTTCGCTCCCGCGTTTTATCGCCTGCGCAAGCGCGGCGGCATCGCTCGGCGGGACTAAAATACCTGTTTCTCCGTCTTTTACAGTTTCTAATGCGCCGCCATGCGCCGTCGCAATGACGGGTTTCCCCATAGCTTGAGCTTCCGCTGAGACACGTCCAAAAGCTTCTGGGTCTGTCGAGGCGGAAATAACGATATCAGCCGCCATCAGGGCAAGCGGAACATTGATCATATGACCGGGCATGATGACCCGCTCAGATATATTTAAAGAACTCGCAAGACTTTTGAGTTCTTCTACATAGGCCTCGCGGCCTTGGGCGTCGCCGAGAAGAACCAGTTTGTAGTTTTGGGGTAAGGCGGCGAGGGCCTCTATGGCGACTAATTGGCCCTTCCACCGCGTGAGGCGTCCGGGCAGCAGGATGACTTTATCCCCGCTCTCTATTCCCCATTTGCCTTTTAGACTTTTAATATCTTGGGCAGAGATTTTGCTGGGGTCAAAGCGCGCCATATCCACGCCCCTGGGAACAACTGTAATTTTATCAGAGGACGTTCCGTGGGTTTTGATGATATGGTTTTTTGTATATTCTGAATTGGCGATTATATGCGCGCCTTTGGTCATAACGGAATTATAGAACCGCTTAATACCGCTCTTGGCATTATAAACACCGTGATAGGTGGTTAGAAAGGGCCGCTTCTCTAATTTGGCGGCCAGTAAAGCCGGCCATGCGGGGGCGCGTGAACGCGCATGAACAATATCAATGTCATATTTTTGTATGATAGCTCTTATAAGCCTTATGCGCGCAAAGATGGTGAATATATTTTTAGACCCGATATTTGATTTATGGAGTATGCCGCCCAAGGCCAAAAGCTCTGCCTCCATACGCCCGCCCGCGCTTATGACATGCGCCGTATAATCATCCTGTACTAAAGCTTGAACTATTTCTAATGTCGTCGCTTCAACACCGCCGGCATTGAGTTCTGGAACAATTTGGAGCACATTCATTTGTATAGATTCCCTAAGGACACTTTAGCATGATTGATGAGATTGACCTCAATTATTTATCAAGAAAATCTGGCGAACGGATTGCTTATAAGCAAAATTTAGGCAGGGGGCCTACTCTCATTTGGTGCGGTGGGTTAAAATCGGATATGGAAGGCGGAAAGGCGGTTCATCTTCATGACTGGGCCCGCCGTGAAAACCGTAGTTTCATTAGGTTTGACTATTTTGGACATGGGAAAAGTTCTGGCCGTTTCAGAGATGGCACGATGTCCCAATGGGCCGATGATGTGAGCTATGTGATGGACGAGCTATCAAAAGGCGCGGTTATTCTGATTGGGTCATCTATGGGCGGGTGGGCCGCGCTAATGGCGGCCATGCAGCGCTCTGCCCGTGTTAAAGCTCTGCTGTTAATTGCGCCAGCGCCTGACTTTACTCAAAAACTGACATGGGAAAATTGGACCGAAGACCAGCGCCAAACATTGATAGATGACGGGATTGTCTACGAAGAGTCGGGTTATGATGAACCTTATGAATATAGCCAAATATTGATGGAGGACGGCCGCGCAAATCAAATCCTAGATAGGCCGATAAAATTTTCTGGCCCTGTGAAGATACTTCAAGGGGCCAAGGACCCGGTTGTACCTTGGGAGTATTCAAAGCAAATCGTGGAGGTGATAACATCAGATGATGTGGATTACACTCTCGTTAAGAGCGGGGACCATAGCCTCTCTTCGCCAAGGGACTTAATCAGGTTGATCTCGGCGGCAGAAGATTTATGCCGCCAAATCGAAAGCTAGTGTTTCATGCTTGCGCCTAACATGACGGTTCAAGACGTTAAACGCTCATTGAAGGAAGACTTTTCCAAGGCTGGGCTAGAGAGCCCAGCTCTTGATGCGAGCCTATTAATTATGATGGCGACAGGGATGAGCCGAGCTGACTTAATTGCGCAGGCTTATCAAATTTTGCCAGAAGACATTATTCATCAGATTACTGCGCTATCGGTCAGAAGACTGTCTGGTGAACCCATTGATCACATTTTGGGATTTAAGGGGTTTTATGGGCGTAAGTTTAAGGTCACGCAGGATGTCTTATCTCCGCGCCCAGAAACGGAGATGCTTGTTGATGAAGCCTTGAAATATATCCGGTTTAAACCTGATGCGCGTATATTAGATTTAGGAACGGGCTCAGGCGCGATTATTATTTCCATTTTAGCCGAGGCGGACAAGGTGACGGGCACTGCCGTTGATATCTCAAAAGCCGCACTTGATATTGCGGCGCAAAATGCGAAATTTCATGACGTAGATGACCGCCTTGAGTTTACTTTAGGGCGATGGTTTGAAGGGCTTGATCAGCAATATGATCTCATTGTTTCAAATCCTCCATATATAGACTTGGGGGCATTGGAAGACCTTAGCCTCGAGGTTAAAAATTATGACCCTCATCTTGCGCTCAGCGGCGGCGCGGACGGGCTTGAGGCTTATCGGGCTATTGTAAAAGATGCCAAATCCTACTTAACAAAAACGGGAAAAATATTATTTGAAATCGGGTTTGATCAAGCCATAGCGGTGAGCGAATTGTTAAGCCAGGCGGGGTTTCATAATATATATGTTGATAATGATTTGGCAGGCCACCCGCGCCTAATTCGGGCAGACTATAGCTGAAGAGTCAAATAACGCTTATTTGATTAAAAAAAACATTGCCTTTCCAGAGCGCTTTGCTAAACAAAAAGAGTGAGATGTATTCAGATTAAGCTGAAACCCACAAAGCCCATATAAATCAAATAGCGCAAATGCGATTACCGGGAATTTTAAGGACGTTATTATCATGAAACGCCAACGCGGCCGAAACCGCAACAACCGTAATAATAATCAGAATAACCATAACCGGTCTATGGATAGTAATGGTCCCGAAGTTAAGGTTCGCGGTACAGCGTCGACCATATATGAAAAATATACAACGCTTGCCCGCGATGCACAATCATCAGGCAATCGGGTTAAAGCCGAAAACCTACGCCAGCACGCAGAACATTATCTTCGGGTTTTAAATGTTCAAGAGGCCGCTAAACAGGCGGCGCAAGAAGAACGTGACGCGGCCCGAGCGGCGCGCGGTGAGTCAAATGAGACCTCGGACAACACGGAAGATAAGAAACCTCGCAAACATCAATCGCGCCGCAATAATCGCGATAAATCTAAAATGAATGAGGCGAGTGATAATTCAACTCAAGACAAGACAGCATCTGTAGAAGCTGCGTCTGATACAGCTGAGGAACAGGCCGAAACGACGGCTGTAGACACCGACAAGCTCGAGCCTAAGCGCCGCAGAAAAGCCCCCAAGCGCAGCGCCGAGCCCGAAACAGCTGAAGCCGTAGACGCCGCGGAATAATTTTTCGAAACAGTCATTTATTCTCACATAAAATGACTCGCCTCTGTCTATGTAATGCTATAACAGCACAAGCCGAAGATGGCTGATACACCCAAAATAACGCAAACGGATATGCCCGATAGACGCGGCCGTCCCGGCAGGCTGCCGCTGGAAGGCTCCTCGAAAATTACGGCGCGAATTACGTTATTTGCGGTTTTGGTCGCTATTATATTGACGGTAGGAAAGTTCATCGTGTGGAAAGAAAGCCACTCCGTTGGTATCTTATCTTCCTTGATACATTCTTCTCTTGACCTTATTGGCGCTCTCTCAAGTTTTATTGCCGTTAGATATGCGGCCAAGCCGCCAGATAATTCTTACCGTTTTGGCAGGGGGAAGGCGGAGAGCTTTTCTGCTGTCTTTCAAGTTTGTCTCATTGTTTTAGGCGCTATCCACCTTTTAGAAGAGGTTTTTGAGCGCATTTCCGAACATGCCCATATTGATCAAAGCGGTTTTGCGATTGCAATGTTGCTTATTTTTATTGCGATTACGATTTGGCTGATAATCGCTCAAAGCTGGGCCATTAGAACAACGGGGTCTCTCGCTGTGAGAGGTGATAGGGCGCATTATTTTGCGGATTTATTGGCAAATATATTTGTAATTTTGGGCATAGCAATATCGGCTTATACCGCTTTTAAATGGGCAGATGCCCTCGTCGGCGCGCTTATGGCTTTCTGGCTTTTGCATACAGCATTTAAAGTCGCCCGTTTAGCCTGGGCGCAATTGATGGATATGGAGCTTAATCCCGAAGAAAGAGCCCTAATCCAGAGGCTCGCGATGGAAGATCATAATGTCAAAGCTGTCCATGATTTGAGAACGCGGGCATCAGGGCCTCATATTCATATTCAAATGCGTCTCGACCTCAAAGATAATGTCACCTTGAAACAGTCGCACGATATTATTTTAGCAGCAGAGAAACGCCTTATGGCGGCGTTTCAAGCCGCTGATATTCTTATCTATCCGCATCCGTCTGAATGCGGGGATGTTCATGGAAACAAGCACTTTCACAGGTCCTAATAATTATAGTTAAGTTTTTATTACCTAAATATCGTTAACTTGACGGTATGGGTTGTATTAATAAATTAGATTTGGGCTGACTATAATGCCCGCTTTATCCAAAGGTTGTTTAGACCGTTGTAAAAACCTTGGATTCACTTCCCCCCATATTGTGGATTTAGAAAAATTTGGATCCAAAGCTAAAGATGGCTTGGACGCATTTATTGCGCAGAACTATCATGGCACTATGGCTTGGCTTGAAGAGACCAAAGAGCGCCGCGGGCACCCTCGCCAACTTTGGCCAGAGGCCAATTCAGCGATTATTGTGGGTATGAATTATGGGCCTGATACCGACCCCTTGGTCACATTAGAGCAAGGCTCGAAAGCTACGATTTCCGTTTATGCGCGCAACAAAGATTATCACGGCCTTATCAAGGGACGGCTTAAGGAGCTTGCGGGTCTTGTCGCGCGCGATACGGGCGAAGATGTTAAAGTCTTTGTTGATACGGCGCCGCTCATGGAAAAACCTTTGGCTGAGGCCGGGGGCTTAGGCTGGCAGGGTAAACATACAAATCTGGTCAGTCGCGATTTTGGGTCTTGGCTCTTTCTAGGCGTTATTTTATCGGCGGCGTATTTAGACTCAACCCCGCCAGAGAGAGATCACTGCGGTAGCTGCCAAGCCTGCCTCGATATCTGTCCCACCCAAGCCTTCCCTGCGCCCTATAAACTCGATGCCCGAAAATGCATTTCATATTTAACCATCGAGCATAAGGGCTCTGTCGATTTAGACTTGCGTGAAAAAATGGGAAACCGGATTTACGGCTGCGATGATTGTTTGGCGGTTTGTCCGTGGAATAAATATGCGCGTCAAAGCACGGAATTAAAACTAGCGGCAAAGCCAGACTTAAACGCGCCCGATTTAGCGCAGTTGGCCGGGCTCACAGATGCTGAGTTTCGATCGCGCTTTTCGGGCTCCCCCATTAAGCGCATTGGCCGTGATCAATTTATTCGAAACGTTATTTACGCCATTGGAAATAGCGCTGACCCCGCACTTAAAGGCAGTTTAAAACCGCATATCACCTCAAAAAATCCAGTTATAAAAGAGGCGGCTTTGTGGGCCGCCAACCGCCTTTAAATTAAGGGCCTAATTCATGATAGTCGACCTAGAAAAAATTCGGCGAATTGGGACAGCGAACGAACCGCTCTCAAAAAATTTGATGATATTTTTCGCCTGGACCTTCTTCGGTCTTATCGGCTTAGCCATCTTCTTTAGGAGTTATAAAGCCCTCATTTTAACAACAATTATGATCTGTATCATTTGTACATTTCAGGCAGCCCTGCGGTTAACGGCCTGTCTTTTCAAAAAACCTCAAACATCTCTTGATACAGATATAATAGATTGGCCGTTCTATACCGTTTTGGTCCCGCTGTACCGCGAAGCCCATATGGTCGAAACTTTGATGACGGGTTTGTCCAGCCTTGATTATCCTGCAGAGCGGTTAGAAATCCTTATGATTTGCGAAGAAATTGACCCCTTCACGATTGCGATGGTCAAGCAACATATCAAACCGCCGTTTAAGCTCATCATTGTCCCCAAGGGCCAACCGCAAACAAAACCACGGGCTTTAAATTACGCCATGATAAGCGCAAAGGGAGAGCTCGTGACGATTTATGACGCAGAGGATATTCCACACCCCGCTCAGTTAAAAATGGCCGCCGCCGCTTTTCAGAACAATCCCAATCTTGGCGCTATTCAAGCGCCGCTGGATTACAGGAACTCAAATGAAAACTGGCTCACCCGTCAGTTTTCCCTCGAATATGCTGCCTTGTTTCATGTCTGGAATCCGTTTTTGGCAAAGCTAAATCTGCCTTTTCCTTTGGGCGGAACAAGCAATCACTTACGGCGAAAAGCTTTAGACATCGTCGGGGGATGGGATAGTTATAATGTGACCGAGGACGCCGATATCAGTTTCCGGTTCGCGGCCTTTGGCTGGGAGTTTGCGTCAATTACCCCGGCCACATCGGAGGAAGCTGTGAACTCATGGCGCTCTTGGTTTTTTCAGCGCTCGCGCTGGATGAAAGGTTTTATGCAAACCTTCATCGTTCACATGAAAAGCCCGATGACATCAATAGATAAGCGGGGGCTGAAAAGGTTTTTTACTTTACAGCTCACGATTGGATTGACGCTTTTAAACGCTCTATTTCATCTGCCGATTATCATTATGATTGCCTGTGTTATCTCGTGGCAAATATTAACGACGGGCCTTGTTTACATACCCATTTATTTCATGGGTAGTCTTATCATAAGTTATCTCGCGGGCATCCTCATTGGCATAATTGGCGCTATTCGCGCGGGCAAGCCCCGCCTTATTTTATCCGCATTGGCCATGCCGATATATTGGCTGGCGTTATGCTTTCCAGCGATTCACGCGCTTTGGGAGTTAGGCCGCAAACCTTTCTTCTGGCATAAGACGCATCACAGTGGTAAATCGACAAGCCGAAAATCAACCGCTTTGGACATTCCTTATCAATATGACGCCTTCCGATGATTTATTCCTCACAAGCTTAGGGCTTGTGTTTTGTGTGGTATTAGGGGCCTTTGCCTTTATCCGTCATTTTAAAAAGCACGCCGAATTTAAAACGCGGATGATCCCCTGGATTGTCATAAGCCTTGGCGCGATTGCGACCGGCTTTATGTTGCTTGTGCATTTGGTCAATTTATTAGGGCTGGAAACAGGGCGCGGGTGATATCTAAACCCAAAATTTCGACATAAAAAAACCGGAGACAAGGCTCCGGCTTTTCATCATTTTTTGAGGACTATTCCTCAGAAGGTGTTTCTTCCGAGGCTGGGGCCTCTTCCGCAGCCGGCGCAGCGTCTTCTGCTGGTGTTTCAGCAGGAGCTTCACCATCAGCTTCGGCCGGAGCCTCTTCCGCAGGCGCGTTTTTAGCTTCCTCTTCGGCCGCCTTAGCCGCTTCTTCTGCAGCTTTAGCTGCCTCTTTCGCGGCTTCTTTTGCTTCAGCTTCGCGAACCTTGCGCGCTTCTTCTTTTTCAACGCGGTCAA